>CAJOFQ010000014.1 GCA_905233955.1 uncultured Lachnospiraceae bacterium | reverse complement strand
AGATTCTGCTTTGTAGTAGCATAATAGGTCTTCAGCACATCGTTGTTATTCTCATCATAAATTGCTGACAGGCTAACCGTATATGTGCCTGTATCCTTGTCAAAGGTCTTGGCTGAAAACTTAGCAGTGTACAGGAATCCTTCATTGTCATAGAAACCAAGGGACATGTTGTAACCACTGTCTGAATTGATGCCCTTGTCATTCTTATCCAAAATACCGGACACATAAGCCTCTGTAGTATTCTCAGGCTCGCTGGTCTGATTGGCAGGCGTCATAAGGCGAAGGGGAGATACCGTATCCTTAACAATATTAACCTCACCGGTTATCTCATCCTCTACTGCCTGCCAGCCCTGAACCATGTAACCTGTAGATGTCATGGCAAGGTTACCCGCACCATCAATGTAAAACGATCCTGAACGGGTAAAAAGCTGCTCGGTTCCATTGCTTACAATAAAGAAATTAGTAGCATTACCATCTGACAGGCGAACATCAAAAGCCTCGCCTGTACTCTGAGCGGCACCGGCACTGTCAATTGTGTTCTTGGTGGCTGCGGTAAGGGAACCGATACCGATCTGCTTGGCATTGACACCACCCAGCTCATCGGTGGGACCTGTGGCATTTGACATGTTCTGATACATAACATCGGAAAATGTGGTCTGTGTCGCCTTGAAAGCAACTGTATTAACATTGGCGATATTATTACCAATAACATCCATCTTGGTCTGGTGGGTCTTCAGTCCGGCAACACCGGAGTACAATGAACGCATCATAAGGCAAATTCCTCCTTCTAAAAATGTAAAGCAAACGGTCGGCTTATTACTAATCAGTATTTCCTTAAGCTACTTCTGCAACAGCTATCTCTTCGGGTTCATAATCGTCTTCAGCTTCAACATCGCCATCTGCTGCTATCTGGGATGAAGCGCCCTCATTACTGTCTGTACCGGAATCCTCTGTCTCGCCGCTTTCTTCCGATTCTCCGGCTGCAACAATGGCATCCTCTGTTAGTGCCTCTTCCTGTGATACAGTTTCTTCCTCATCAGAAACCTTGTCAATCTCTTCCTCATCCTCATCTGTATCAGCTTCATCAACTTCCTCGGCTGCAACCTCGTTTACAACGATGGTTTCATCAGTGACTGCTTCCTCAGCGGTAACGATTCCGTCAGTCTCTTCAATAGCCTGCTCGGCCTCTTCCTCTGCTTCCTCGGTTATCTCTTCCACTGCCTCCTCTTCGGCTTCTTCTCTGATCTCCTTGGCTTCCTGAGAATCCTCTGCCTCATATAATGCAGCCCTTGATGTAAGAAGATCTATCTTTTCTTCCAGAGCCGAAAGCCTCTTAAGAGAATCTCCTGACAGATAAGCGTAAGCCGAAGGGGTCATTCCGTCTACAGCCTGTCTGACCTGAGCAATCTTTTCAGCATCCTGCAAAGTCAGGTGAGCCTCGTCAGGCAGCATACTAATAAGCTGCTCAACATTATCCGCCATGGTAGTATCTTCAAAATAAGTGGAATCCGATATGGATTTTATCGTTGAGACCTCATACAGGTTTCCATCTACAGATACATAATTTTTGCCGTTGGATGTAGTAACATAATCCACCTTGCCCTCTGTGGTCTTGCCATCTTCATCCTCAAGGGATACATATTTTCCTACCAAAGTCTTGGCAGACATGAACTCCATCTCGTCCTTAATACTGTTTAATGACTCGACCTCAGTAAACTGGGATAATTCCTTGACATATTCCGAATTGTCCTTAGGCTCCATGGGATCCTGATACTGCATCTCAGCCACCAAAAGCTTCAGAAACATCTCCTTATTTTCATTCATTGCGGACTTGGTCTTGGCTTCTCCGTCTGCAGCCGTAGCTGCTGTGGTATTACCAACTACCTGTCCATTCTGGATCTGTTGGAAAATCAATGACATAAGCTTCTCCTTTCGTTAAGTCCGGATATATCAAACGGTATAATCCAATGTTCCGCCGTTATCTCTCATGATCTGAGCCGCTAATTCCTCTTCTTCTGTAAGATCTCCTGCAAGCTCATCCAGTTCATCACGGTTAAGATTGCGATTTCTGGCTCTCTGGTCGCCGCGACGCTCTTCTTCATTACCCTCAAACTGCTGCTGATTCATTCCCTCTTCCAGATTTCGCTCAAACTCGTGTGTTCCTACGGTTACCTCAACAGCGTCGACACGGATACCTCTCTGCTCCAAATTCTCCCTTAGCTGAGCTATCTGGGTCTCAATTGCAGCCCTTACATTCTCATTCTGTGCTATCAGTCTGGCTGTAACCACTCCCTCCTGCTGGGCTACCTGCATGATCATGCGTCCCAGATGCTGGGGATTAAGCTCCATTTCCATACGGGTTACGGTCTCGGTGATTGTCATCGAAGCCTGATTGACAATCTGATTCATAATATCAGCCGTCTGCTGTGCCGAATAAGGACTTACAGGCGCCTGTGCCTCAGCCAAGCTCTCTGCAAATGTAGTTGTCTGCTGACCTATTGCTGCACCTGCCGCATCAGCCATGAGATTCCTTTCGGCACTCATACGATTCATCGCAGCCTCGCCGGAAGCTGGATCATCCCCGGCTCCGAAGGACTGGCCTGCGTTTTCATCTTCATTGTCTGCAGCTGATGAAACTATCTCACTGGCAAGACGAGAAATCATATCATCCTGTCCGCCTGTGTTTTTCATGGTGTTTGCACCAATGTCGTCAGATACTATATTCTCAGAAGCATCCTCAGCAATAACTGTTGTCTCAATAGCATCGGCATCAAAAGCCATAAGGTCATCTGCCGGATCTATATCCTGATCCAGGCTATCCAGGCTGCTGCTATCTGCTAAAGTCTGCTGTGTAAGCGGCATCTGGTCATCGTCAATTTTTATTACGGTAACAGGCTTGTCCATTGGATCAAAGGTCTGACGGACAGCAGGATCCTCATCAGTTACATAAACCATGTTATTGTCCTGATTGACAGCCGGATTATCAACTATCATTCGAATCATTCCTGTTGGATCATCAGGGTTTTCTTCAACTGCTGTCGGCAGAAGCTGTATGATCTCTTCAGGAAGCTCTATCTCGCCGCTGTTTACCTGTTCAAAGAACTCACCAAACTCCTCTAACGATATTCCATTATCACTGAGAGCTTCACTGATAAGAGCCTCGTTCTGGGGTATAAGCTCTGCAACTATGCTATCAACATCAGCAGTAAGCTCCATATCAGGCAGTACCTCTTCAACAGCCTCAACTACCTGGTTAAGCGCTTGAGGATTGAGAAGATCCATGAAGGTAAGTCCAAGAGTCTCCATTACCTCTGTAAGATCCTCCTCGGATATATCCAGCTCCTCCATAACATTCTCAGCGATTCCGTCTGAAATATCTTCGATCACCTTAGCTGCCTTGTCCCCAATATCCTCCGGCAGTGTCTGATCATCCTGATTAGGGGAATCCTGACTTATATAATCATTGGAGTTCTCTCCGGAAAAATCCTGATTGGTTCTTACATCTACTGTATTTATATTATTTTTTGTCTGTTCCGGTGAAAAATCAGATGCTTGCATGGCATTCATTCCGTTAGACTGCGAAAACTGCTGCCGCGAAGCAATAGACTGATTCATAAAATCCTGAAATGGTACGGACGCTTCCTTACCCCTGGCAGATGACCGCTGCGATGCCTGTCCTGTTGCATCAGATACGCTTGCCTGCACGCTGATCATCATCTTTGCACTCACTGTCAATGGCATTTCCTCCTTCTTAATTCTCCTTATTACGGGTATTGACCATGCCCGGAAAATGCCATCCTTAGCGTCGGGTGTCTGCCATGTCCGTATGGCTAGAAAATATGTAAGGAAAACCTAAGGTTCCATCAGCTCGGTGAGCTTTGCAGCATTTTCATTGTCCATAGCTGCTAAGATAGCACTTCTGTCCTGAACACTCATAGCATCCAGAATCCTTGCCACAAGCTTCATGTTGCCCTTCATAGTATCGAAAATTGCCGCTGCTTCGGAAGCATCCATCGTGGAATATGTAGTAGCGTAATTCTTGATGGCCGTATCAGCCTGCTGCTGTTCTATTACCTTCTGATAGATTTCCTCGGCATTATCCGGTTCGATACTCTCATAGTATTCCCTATATGCACTTATATCGGGTGCTTCGTCAGAAAAAACAACCTCTTCGTAAAATTTTTCTTTTTCTTTTTCAAATTCGTCAACATTATCCTTGTATGTCTGGAGCTGGGCAATCTGCTCCTGAAGGTCGTTGATCTGGGATAATCTGTCATTAGCCAGGGTTCTCTGCTTGCGGAGCTTCTTTTCTAACTGCTTGATCCTGTTGACAGCGTCCTCCATAGAATCGTACTGATAGCCTTCCTCGCCCTCGGCAGCCAGCTTGGCAGCCTCCTTTGCCGCCTTCTCGGCTTCCTTTTGAGCTTTTCTTTCAGCCCTTTTCTTAGCACGCTCTTCGGCCTGGCGCTCCAGCTCGTCATCTATACCCGGAAGAATACGATTAATCACAGGAACATCCTTGAGCAGCGGATAGAACATGGTTGATCCCAATCCGCCTACATCAAGCTTAATAAGGGCTGCCACTATTCCTAACCACACCAGTATTATTAAAAACGCCACAATCGCAATGAGAAGTGTGCCCCCTTCGGCATCCTCCAGCTCTGGATCATTAGGATCAAACTTCTTGCCCTTTTTTATTGCCTTAGCTTCCAACTTTGCCAGGCGCTTCTCCTGCTTTTCGCGCTTTTTCTGTTCTTTTCTCTCTTCCTTCTGAGCCAGCTTATCCTGCTTTTTCTGTTCCTTTAGAGCCTGCTTTTCTTCCTTCGTAAGCTTGGGCTTTTTCTCCTTCTTGGCCATTAACTGCTCCCGTTTTCTGCCAGTATTTTATACTCTATTGCCGTATTTGTAGCTGATAAGCTCATCTGTGACCTTGTTTTCCTCAGCTGCCATCTCGGCTCTAAACCTGTCAAATGCCTTTTCTTTGAGCTTCTCCTGGGTCTTTCTCGCCTGCATTGCCTCATTCAGCTTGGTCCGTTCAACATCTACAGCTCTCTGGGCCCTGCGGATCTCATTCATCTGGGTACGAATCTGAATATCGGTAACCCTGACTCCCTCCTTGCAACGGTGAATCTCACGAATATCCACTTCCCCTGTAGCGTATTCTTTGACTCTCTGCTCATAGTTTGCCTTGCGAAGCAGCAGCTCCTGTAATACCTTCTGCTCCTCCATAAGCCTGGAATTAGCCATCGCAAAAGCAGCCCTCTGCTGGTCTTCTAATTTTTCATCCAATGTAAGGATGTTCTGCATCCTGTATCGAAAACGAGGCATATTATTCCTTTCGAGCTTTAGCAGACCTGAAAAAACGGTTATACTAATGAACGCAATTAACTGCCGCATCTAACAGCTACAATCGCTCTAATTGCGTTCATTAATCGTAGTGTACCGGCTGCTATATTCGTTAGCAAATATAATTACCGGCGATTATCCCGGAGGAAACATCGCCAGAAGCTGGGATATGGTATCATCAAATTCGAATTTGTCCTCTGTAGTCTGTGTCAGAAAATCATTGACATCATCAATCTTGGAGACGGCAAAATCTATATTCTTATTGGAGCCTGCCTTGTATGCACCTATGTTAATTAGATCCTCTGCCTCAGCATAGGTCGCCATAACATTCTTAAGCTTGCCCGCTGCTAATTTATGCTCCTTGGTTGCTACAGCGGACATAACACGGGAGATGCTTGCCATAACATCAATTGCGGGATAGTGATTCCTGGCAGCAAGAGCCCTGTTAAGCATTATATGACCGTCCAGAATACCCCTGGCAGTATCGGTAATGGGCTCATTAAAATCGTCGCCATCCACAAGTACAGCGTACAGACCGGTTATAGATCCCTTATCGGAATTGCCTGCTCTCTCTAATAGTCTTGGCATCTCAGAATACACACTTGGCGGATAGCCCCTGGTAACAGGAGGCTCGCCTGATGCCAGGCCAATCTCTCTTTGTGCCATTGAAAAACGGGTCATATTATCCATCATCAACAGCACATCCCGTCCCTTGTCACGAAAGTATTCCGCTATTGCTGTAGCTGTCTTGGCAGCCTTATTGCGGATCAATGCAGGCTTGTCAGAAGTGGCTATAACCACCACAGAGCGCTTCATACCCTCAGGACCCAAGTCTCTTTCTACGAATTCCCTGACCTCACGACCTCGCTCACCAATTAGTGCAATGACATTGATCTCGGCCTTGGTATTTCTGGCAAACATACCCATAAGGGTTGACTTTCCAACTCCTGATCCTGCGAAAATTCCGATACGCTGACCCTTGCCAACAGTTAAGAGCCCGTCCACTGCCTTTACTCCCAGTGGCAGAGGCTCGGAAATAACCACTCTTGCCATAGGATCAGGCGGATCCGCTTCGGCAGGATAGTACTCTGTAAGTCCAAGATCCTCGTCGGTATCCGTAGGCCTGCCAATTCCATCAAGTGTATGTCCCAGCAGTGCATCTCCCACAGGGATTGATAAAGCCCTGCCTGTGTTTTCTACAAGCGCGCCCTCTGAAACCCCCTCAGCAGAATCATAAGGCATCAAAATAAGCCTCTTGCCCTTAAAGCCTACTACCTCAGCCATGAGCCTGGTCTGATCATTAATAATAATCTCACAAAGATCCCCCAGCTTAGCCTCAGGTCCAATGGACTCAATAGATATTCCCACTACCTGGGATACCTTGCCTAAATGCTTGAAATATGTCTTATTTAGTACCGAATAGTATTTCCTGCTTTCAAATCTCTTCATAGCTTACATGATAAAAGGGTCAAATACATTGACCCATCTATGATACCATATGTGTTTTAATCATACCAGACTAAGCGCCCGTAAATCCTTGATAAGGTTGGAAAACTGTATATCCATACCGCAATCGTACACCCCGCCGTCAGTCTCTATCTGGCATTCCTCCACTGACAAAAGAGGGTCTTTTATGATGTCCAGCTCCACTCCTGATCCTATCTTTTCGATAAGAGAGGCCTTGTTCTCATGAACAATATCAAAATTAGCATCGTTAACCCTGATAAGGTACTCCTTACTGCCGGGAGTGTTGGTAATAACATTATCCACCAGGTGCAGGATGATCTCTTTCTTGTCAGAAAATTCAATCGCAAATACCTTGTCAATAATATCACAAAAAACATCCGCCATCTGGCGTTCCATGGTTTCTTCTTTTTGGCGGAAGTCCTCCCTGTCCCGCTCGTTCTCCTGGGCCAATTGAGCGACTTTATTATTGTAATCGGCTTCTATTTCGGCAATACGGGCATCATTTTCTTCCTCTACCTTTCGGGCAGCTTCCTCTTGTCCCTGCTCAAATCCCGATTGGTAACCTTCCTCCTGACCGCTTGCCCTGCCTTCTTCCCTGGCCTGCTCCTTTAACTCCTCGGCCTCCTGCATAGCCTGACTTTGAATCTCTTCCTTGAGCCTTTCCAGCTCTGCATTAGCCTCCTCTAAAATCTTGTCTGCCTCAGCCTTGGCATTGGCAAGTATCTCATCGCCTTCCTTTTGTATCTCCGCGAGAATCTCTTCTCTGTTAATGGGAGGCTCCTCGGGTTCCGGCGGCTGTTCTTCTTCCTCGGGCTCTTCCTCCACCTCTTCTATTATCTCCTCTTCCTCCTCCCGAAGCATGCCATCAGAATGGAGATATAAAAGAGGATTACCATCTTCGTCTAAGGGTAATATGGGATTCCCTTCGTCGTCAAAATTTATTACAGGCTTACCCTCATCATTGAACTCAAGATTATCAAAGAAATCCTCGATGGCCTGCCTTCTGCGAAGCATAGCCTGCCGTTCAAGCTCGGCTCTGTGAGCCTCAAAAATCTGATCCATCCTCTCATTGGAATCAATGATGGTTCGGGCGTTCTCCTCCTGAGGAACTATCTGTCCCTTATATATACTATACAACCAGATCGTCACCTCCGCCTCTGGAAATTACGATCTCGGATGCGTCTTCGAGCTTTCGGATAATACCAACTATCTTCTGCTGGGCTTCCTCTACATCCTTCATACGCACAGGACCCATGAACTCCATATCCTCCTTGATCATTGAAGCCAGACGGGATGACATATTCTTCAATACTGCACCCTGAACCTCTTCGTTGGAGCCCTTCAAAGCGATTGACAAATCGCTGTTCTCTACATCCCGCAATACTCTCTGAATGGAGCGGTCGTCCAAAAGCAGGATATCCTCGAATACGAACATCTTCTTGCGGATCTCTTCGGAAAGCTCCGGCTCTTCGATCTCCAGAGTCTCCATGATACGCTTCTCTGTTCCGCGATCCACGGCGTTAAGGATGGCAACTACTGCATCCACTCCGCCTGCTGAGGTATAATCCTGATTGATAAGTGAGGACAGCTTCCTCTCCAAAACCCTCTCAACCTCCTTGATCACCTCTGGTGAAGTACGATCCATCAAGGCAATACGCTTTGCCACATCAGCCTGTTTCTCTGGATCAAGAGCACCAATGATCATAGACGCCTGGGTTGCAGAAAGATACGAAAGGATCATAGCAATAGTCTGGGGGTGCTCGTCCTGGATAAAGTTTAATACCTGAGATGGCTCAGTCTTGCGGATAAACTCAAATGGCCTTACCTGAAGAGAGGCAGTAAGCTTGGTAATGACATTCTGGGCCTGCTCATTGCCAAGAGCCTTTTCCAGCAGCTCCTTGGCATAACCAATACCACCCTCCGCAATATACTGCTGAGCCAGACAAACCTGATAGAATTCATCAACAACAGCATCCTTGACCTCAGGAGAAATACTCCTGGTATTTGCGATCTCCAGAGTCAGCTCTTCTATCTCGTCTTCTTTAAGATGTTTGAAAATGTCTGCCGACTTCTCGGGTCCTAATGTGATCAACAGAACCGCAGCCTTTTGTACTCCTGAATATCCCTCAATAACCTCACTTGGGGTGTAATCGGGATCGGGAGCCATTGCAAAATCAGCCATAGCCTAAACTCCTTGTTTTTATCCCCAGTCCTCGTTGAGCCAGTTGCGCAGAAGTGCTGCAGCAGCCTCAGGCTTCTCATCAACGAATTTCTCAATAACAACTCTGGCTTCTGTCTTATCTGAATAAGCGATATCATCAAGAGTCTGCTCGTTGGCTTCCTCTGATACCTCGCCCTCTTCTTCAAGCTGTGCCTGAGCCTCAAGCAGATCTTCAACCGTAACCTCTTCTGCGATCTCCTCCTCACGCTCACGCCTCAAGGTCATGAATACTACAAAGCCAAGCAGCAGGAAGATGAGAATTGCAAGGGCAATCTGCAGATAATCAGTAATATTCCGTCCGTCCTCAGCATACTGGAACATCGGAACACTGTAAGCTACCACGCTGACCCTCTCAACAGGGATACTTGTGGCATTAGAAACAGCCGTAATGAGGTTTTCATCAACATCTATTGGCTGCTGTGAATTGTTCTCCTCAACGAACTGTTCAAATGTAGTTCCCTCCAGAAGTCCCGCAGCCTGCATCCTTTCTTCGTTGTAGATAAGGTTATTATATGCTACAACCGTAACCGATGAATTCTCATAGTCCACCTTACCAAGCGAACCATCTGTAGTAGTTATAGTCTCGCTGGGAAGATATTTGGTCTCTGTGGAGGAAGAAGACGAACTGCCGGTAGTATCATCCTCAATAACATATGTCTCATCATCATTAGAGTCTGTACCGGGCGTTCCTGCCATACCTCCGGTAGTGGAGGATGTACGAACTGTGGTACTATCAAGGTATCCCTCGGTCTTGTCCGTATTGTCCTGATAATAGTGATAGTCAACGGAGCTTTTATTGTCGAAGTCCATACTCAAGTTGAGACTTACTTCAACATTATCAAACATAGCTCTGCCATTGTTGTTGCTTGAAAAAGCCTGCTTGACCTGCTGCATTAAAGTCTTTTCACGGTCACGGCGAATACGCTCATTGCGTTCCATCGCCATAGTCTCAAGAGTCTGTTCATCGGCGACATCCTCTTCGTCCTCTTCCCATATGACATCTATGGTATCTTCACCGCCGATAAATATGGAACTGCCCTCAGAATCGATGATAGTAATATTGTCAGTGGTATCGTTGCCTAACCCCGTAGCTATGTACTTAGCTATACCGGCAGCCGTCTTGGCATCCATATCACCTGAAAGCTTGAGAATTACATTAGCATATGATTCCTTGGTATCGGCTATCAAGGTTCCGTCATCGTCCGGAATAGATAAAGTAACCTCAGCATCCTTGACATTAGAAAGGGACTTAAGCTGTGTAGCAAACTTGTCCTCTAAATAGACCTGGTATCTTTTTTTCTTGTCAGCTTCAGTGGTTGAAAAGCTTCCATCAATAACATCAGAAATGTCATATCCCTTGGAGGGTATGCCATTTGTTCCGAGTGCTATGCTGGCTGCAGCCTCATCCTTCTCATTGATGGAATAGGTAAGACCATCCTTGCTGACACTATATGTAATCCCTTCGGAAGAGAAAAGATCCTGTATAGACTTGGCTTCAGTAGCATCCTTAGCAGTCACTATGTCAATCATGTGGGGTCTGGTCATGGAAAAAATCAGAATCCCGACTGCTACAAGAACTACCGCAGCAGAGCTAATTAACATAACCCGCTGACGCACAGAAAGCCCTGTCCAGAAACCCTGGATACGGGCAACAATACCTAGTGCCGTCTGTTGTACTCTCTCGGGCATTGTCTCCTCCTTCTAAAACATGCACCAATCACGATCTACAACACACAAACACCATCACACACAATGCGGTAAAACACGCCCCACACAAAGCGATACCGCCAAATAATCACACCTGAATCTGCATCAAAGTATTATAGCCTTCGATAAATCTATCCCTTACAGCAGCCGTGTACTGAAGCGCAACGGCAGCCTTCTGCTGCGCCACCATCAGATCATGCGTATTGTCAGAAAGCCCCAATTCAAACCGTATAACCTCATTCTGACGCTGATTCTGAAGGGAATTAGTCTCCTTAACCAAACCCATTGCAGCATCTAAAATCGACTGAAAGCTGTCCTCCTCATTCTCCGGTGAAGGAAGCTCAGCTACAGGATCAGGATATATAGCCGGCTTCTGAGGAGCTGCCTTATATGCATTGCCAAGTCCGTAAATATCTAACATGGATTCCATAAATTATCCCTCTCATGTCAAGTAAAAATCATAAACCCTATGCAAGACTGCCCTTATGCCTGTCCAATACTGATACCCTGGGTGGCAATCTGCTTCATGGAATTAAAAGCCGTGACATTAGCCTGATAGCTTCGGGATGCATCCACCAGGTTAGTCATCTCCGTTACTGTATTGACATTAGGATAAGTCACATAACCATTCTCATCTGCATCGGGATGTGACGGATCATAGTCCACCACATAGTCAGTCTCATGATCATTATAGACCTTGCGGACCCTCACACCATTACCATGGTACGAGCGAAGGTAGCTGTCCAGATGATCGGCAAAGGAAGTAACCTCCAGATCCTTCTGTTTGTAATAGTTGGGGTTAAGGCGCTTCTCCTGGAACTGAACCAGCTTCCTGGTATATGGCTCACCAGTCTCCGCAGTTCTGGTAGTATTGATATTAGCCAAATTCTCGGAAATAACATCCATTCTGAAGCGCTGGGCTGTCATGCCTGAAGCGCATATATCAAAAGATTGAAATAGACCCATATTATCCCTCCACACACCTGTTATCTAAGCACTAACACGCAAACCGGAAATAAAATTCCAATGTTAAAAATACTATGTCAAAACAGACTTCATCTGCTGAAAATCCTGAATAATAGACGATGTCAGAACCTGATACTTGATCTGTTCGGAAGCAAGCTCCACATTCTCGGTGTCAGGGTCAACATTGTTCTTGTCAATTCTGTAGGACAGACCCTCATACTCCGTATATATCTTAGGACGCAGCTGTGTAGTATCTATCCCATGAACCAGATTACCTACATTGTCCTTGTCAAGCTCCTCCAACTCGGAAAGATCTGCTTCAGATGGAACCTCAGCGTAATTAGGCAGGCTGCCGTATGTCACGCCATACTGCAATCCATAGGTACGGGGAAAATACATCTTCTCCCTGGTTTCATCCTTGGCATTCTGTGACGCAAGCCTTGTAATCTCGTCCATAAGAGTCTTGGAAAAATCCATGTCCTTGCGCTTGTAATTAGGAGTATCAGCATTGGCAAGGTTATTAGCAAGGATAGTAGAACGCTTGACGGAGGCATCCGCCGCAGTGTCCAACAAATTAATATAATCAAATGCATTAGAAGTGATCATTCCAATCCTCCATGTCAGTATTATATCTCTTGTATCATTCTATTATAAACAAATGCCGAAAAAACGCAAGCTTTTTTACATCATATTGTGGATTTTCTCATAGCCTGACACTATATGTCGGGGCCAATGCAAGAAAAAAGGCAACAGACCACACTTAATGCGCAATCCCTTGCCTTTTTGTACATTACAGTTATAGAAAGATGCTCCAACGCCCAACAATTACCTTACACCATCACTGCCCAAAGCACCCCTGGTATGTTTCAATGACTCTATCTCGTCCAGAACGATTTCATTGCATACCCTTATGTATGTTCCCTTCATCCCTGAAGATCTTGACTCTATAACGCCTGCGCTTTCGAACTTGCGCAAGGCATTTACAATAACTGAACGGGCGACGCCTGCCGCATCAGCTATCCTCGAAGCGACCAAAATACCTTCAGTACCGTCTAACGCATCGAAGACATGTATCATAGCCTCCTGTTCAGAATATGTGAGCGCACTTATAGCAGATTTTACAACCTGTTTTCGCCTCTCATCCTCGGCGGTTTCTTCATTTACGGAACGGGTCATCTCCAACCCTACAACTGTGACTGTATATTCACACAGAATTATGTCATCAATATCAAATACATCCCCGTATCTGAATACAAGCAGAGTTCCCAGCCGCTTATCCGAAATGTCAATTGGGGCAACTATCAGAGCACATCCGCTTTTAGGATCAATATCAAACCCCAGTGTGGCAGGATTAGCATTTTCATTAGTTGAAAGAACAGACAACAATCTGTCATTTAAAGCTTCGTCTATAAACCCTCCAACCGGAGTCTCTATTAACCTGCCCTGATCCGAAGAAGCCTCCATAAGAGAAAGTCCCAGTACCTTGCCCTTTCGGCTTATAACCATGGCACTTGATGACATAGTCTCAGTCAGCACACGGCATATATCATTAAAAACAACCTTCGTAGAGCTGCTGTTATGCAACAGTTTTCCTATTTTGCGTGTCTTGTCCAGAAGTTCAATGCTCATCCTTTTGCACCTCCGCTTGCTGGACATAACCACATTCCCTGTTGGCACATACCTGCTTTTTGCCCTTCTGTACCATGTAGCCACCGCATCTTGGGCATTTTTCGGCTACAGGCCTGGGCCAGCTCATAAAATCACATTCAGGATAATCTTCACATCCGTAGAATACCCGGCCCTTTTTCGTCTTTCTGGCTACAATATCCTTGCCGCATTTAGGACAGGAAACACCTATCTTTTCAAGGTAAGGCTTGGTATTACGGCAATCCGGAAAACCAGGACAGGCAAGGAACTTGCCGTGAGGGCCATACTTAACAACCATGTTTCTGCCACAGTTCTCACAGATTACATCGGTAACTTCGTCCTCAATCTGAACCTTTTCCAGATTTTTTTCCGCTTTTTTTACGGAAGAATCAAGCTTCGGATAAAAATCCCTGATAATTGTCTTCCACTCAACCTTGCCCTCTTCAACTCCATCCAGGGCACTTTCCATTTTTGCCGTAAAATTAAGATCCACTATCTCCGGAAAGGATTCCTTCATAATGGCATTTACAACACTCCCAAGCTCCGTCATATATAGATTCCTGCCCTCTTTTGTGACATAACGGCGCTTGATAATGGTGGTGACAGTGGGTGAATAGGTACTTGGTCTTCCTATTCCAAGCTCTTCAAGTGTATGTACAAGTGACGCCTCAGTATAGTGAGGCGGAGCCTGTGTAAAATGCTGCTTATCTTCAAAGTCCACCAGCGTAAGCTTACTATCCTCGCCGAGGGACGCGGACAGGGTGTTTTTTTCTTCGTCATCGTCAGCATTGACATATACTGCCATAAATCCATCAAATACCCGCGTCGAGCCGGAGGCAGTAAAAATGTATTCTCCTGCCGAAACCTTCACAGAAATAGTCTCAAACCTGGCAGCGCTCATCTGACTTGCCATAAACCGGCGCCAAATAAGCTGATAAAGCCTGAACTGATCTCTTGAAAGTGAATCCTTGATCTCAGAAGGAACAAGGGTTACATCCGCCGGCCTGATGGCTTCATGGGCATCCTGTACATTAACAGAGGATGAGTTAGAGGAGGTACGCTTCCCTCCTATATACTCCTGGGAAAAAACCCTGGCGATATACTCCCTTGTATTAGCTGCCGCTTCATCAGAAATCCTGGTGGAATCAGTTCTAAGATAGGTAATAATACCCATGGTTCCGCGGCCGGCTATGTCAACGCCTTCATATAACTGCTGGGCAATGCGCATTGTTTTCTGGATTGAAAAATTAAGCGCCTTGGAGGCTTCCTGCTGCATCGTGGATGTAGTAAAGGGAAGCGGACTTTTCTTCTCGCGCTTACCTCTCTTGATAGAAGCGACCTTAAAGGCTTCGTTCTCACAGGCAGATATTATACGAAGTGCGTCATCCTTATTCTTTAATTCGATCTTGCCCTGTGAATCACCGTAAAATGAGACAATTAAAGGCTTTTTTTCACCCTCTGCACACAGAATAGCCTCCAGGGTATAGTACTCCTCAGGAATGAATGCATCTATTTCTTCCTCCCTGTCTCCAATTATGCGAAGGGCAACCGACTGCACTCGCCCTGCAGAGAGTCCGCGCTTGACCTTGGCCCACAGAACAGGGCTGATCTCATAACCTACTACACGGTCAAGCACACGGCGTGCCTGCTGCGCATCCACAAGATCCATGTCAATATTTCTGGGATTCTTAAGACCAGCCTTGACAGCATTCTTCGTAATCTCGTTAAAAGTAATACGCTTGCAATCCTTTTCATCCAGCTTAAGAGCCTTGGTAAGGTGCCACGATATAGCCTCACCCTCACGGTCAGGGTCAGTTGCCAGAAATACCTTGTCTGCTTTTTTGACTTCCTTGCGAAGAGAAGCCAGCAGATCACCCTTTCCGCGTATGGTTATATACTTTGGTTCAAAATCATTCTCAACATCCACACCCATCTGACTCTTGGGCAGATCCCTGACATGTCCGTTTGAAGCCTCTACGGAATAATTCTTGCCTAAAAATTTACGAATAGTCTTAACCTTAGTCGGCGACTCCACAATCACCAGATTCTTAGCCATCTCATCATTACCCCAATCTTATATATCGGTTCCTGAAGGTTTCCCGGATCAGACCAAGCTCACAAAGCCTTATAACTATGGACATAAGCGGCACTAACTCCATGCCGCATTCCATTTGAACCTGTTCCAGTCCTTTAGAGTAAAAATCGAAACAACTATACACTAACAGTTCATCTTTTTCAAGATTGAATTGATATGCACTGCAGCCCTTGGCATCTATATTCTCCAGGCCTCCCAAATCAGTAAGATCAGCTATAATCGCGTCTATACCGGTTATGATACCGGCTCCCTGGGCAATGAGCTGGTTAGTTCCTTCACTCATCACATCAGATATCCTTCCCGGTAATGCCAGCACATCCCTGCCCTGTTCCATAGCAAGATCGGCAGTTATCAGCGATCCGCTTTTCTTTCTGGCTTCTATCACAAGAGTCTTTTTCGAAATACCGCTTATAAGCCGGTTGCGTACAGGAAAATATTCAGGCAACGGCGTAGTATGCGGTGCAAAATCGGATATAACGGCTCCGTTTTCTATAATCTGCCGGTAAAGCTTATCATGGTTCCTCGGATAGATTACATCCACCCCACAGCCCAGAAAAGCGTATGTCCTGCCGCCCTGATCAATGGCTCCTCTGTGAGATTCTCCATCTATTCCAAGTGCCATGCCTGATACAATCCCATATCCTGCCCGAGACAGGGCTTTTGCAATCTCATAAGCCATAGTTTTTCCATATGCAGAAGCTTTTCTGGCTCCTACCATTGCTATAAGAGTCTCTTTGGCACCTGGAAGGGTTCCCTTATAGTACAGGGCGTATGGCGCATTATGGATGGTACGAAGCAAAGATGGATATGATCTGTCCTCTATTGTTGAAAAACCAATCTCATTTTCCAGAAACTTTTCGTATTCGTCCTCTAAGGACCAGAGCTCTTTTTGCCTCATTATATATTCTGCTATGTCCTCCTTGACAAGGCCTGATTGGATCATGGCAATAATATCCGCTTCATATACCCCTCTTGCTCCCCCAAAATATTCGATCAATTTCCTCTTTGTGGCATTTCCGATCCCTGTGACAGCCGCCATCCAATACTTGTATTTCATAGGCACTTCTCCCATTCACCCTTGTCTATACAGCGGTAACACACACATTCGTTTAGATGCTCTATCCTTATCCTGGAATCTCCGCTTAGATCAGCTATTGTCCTGGCTACTCGAAGCAGCTTGTGATAGGTTCTGGCGGTAAGAGATAATGCACCATACAGCTCCTCCATATGCTTTTCCTCTTTTGGCCCTAAATAACAGTATTTTTCAATATCCTTAGCCGGTATACGGCTGTTAAAGGCTATGTCTGTCCCGGCAAATCTTTCTTTTTGCAGAGAAAGTGCCTTTAATACGCGTTTTCTGATATCTTTTGAGGACTCGTTATCTGTGGTGCTTCTGATATCTGAAAAAGACAGCCTCGGCGCCTCCACACAGATGTCTATCCTGTCCAGCATTGGCTGTGATATTCTGCCTAAATATCGTTCTATGTCCGCTCTTGTGCATGTGCATCTGGAAAGATCAGGAAAATAACCGCATTTGCAAGGGTTCATTGCCGCTACCAGCATGAATGATGCCGGATATGTATATGATCCGCTGGCTCTTACGACGGTTACCCGTTTGTCCTCCATTGGCTGCCTTAATGCCTCCATTGTGTCGTGTCTGAACTCCGTTAGCTCATCCAAAAAAAGTACTCCTCCATGAGCCAGCGAAACCTCCCCCGGCGTAACATTAACCCCTCCCCCGATAAGTCCTGCCTGTGAAATTGAATGATGGGGACTGCGAAATGGTCTTCTATCCATCAGGTGGCCCCTCTCCTCAAATTTGCCGCTGACGCTGTAGATTTTTGATAACTCCATCTGTTCATCCACATTCATGGGAGGCAAAATAGACGGCAGACATTTGGCAGCCATGGTCTTGCCGCTTCCCGGAGGACCTATAAACAGCATATTATGCAATCCGGCACAGGCTACCTCACAGGCACGGCGCAGCACCTTTTGACCGCTGATATGTCGAAAATCCGCTTCTTCTGCTTTAATATCATTACTTTCGAATAAATCAGGAGCTTTCGGTTCAGTCTCATTATTCAGATATTCCACAGTTTCCTTAAGATCCGAGACGGCTATTACCTTCATGTCCGGAACCAGTGAAGCCTCCTCATAGTTTTCATAGGGAACAATACACAGCTTCTTGCTGCAATCAGAAGCTGCAAGCACCATTGGCAGCACGCCGTTAATAGGATAAATCCTGCCATCAAGCCCCAATTCTCCCGCCATAACTACATCTGACAGGTCGGACTTTGTTATCACTCCCATTGCTGCCAAAATAGATACTGCCACCGGCAGATCAAACCCACTGCCGCTTTTTTTAATGTTTGCCGGTGATAGATTAACCGTAATTCGCTTTATGGGCAGGTTGTAGCCGCAATTATTCATAGCCGTGCGCACCCGCTCCCTGGCTTCCTTTACCTCGGAACCCAGAAATCCAACCATTTCAAATACAGGCAGGCCTGATGATAGATCCGTTTCTGCACGCACTAAAAGACTGTCTATGCCATGAACTATGGCACAGGATACTACTCCATACAAATACAATACTCCTTTCCAATTTAAATAGTAAAAAAATGGGAATCCGGCAAAAACCGGTAATGAAAGGGGAATCCCAAGACTCCCCTTATGAAATGTAAAAAAGATGGAATTATGATAAACTAAAAATCACAAAAATGCAACAAAAAATGTGTTGATCCTTTAATCAACCATTTTTAAAGGCTTCAAATAAGTTGATTCCAGCCGCCATTTTCTTAAGCTGTGCCATGTTAGACCGGACATACAGCTTAAGTCCGCTGATCTCTTCCTCGGAAAAGCCATCGTTTTTCGACAGCTTTCCCTCAGGAATAATGAATTCACAGCTCTTTTTTGCATCAGTAAAACGGACAAAAGCGTATTTTTTATTGTTTTTCAGGCAAATAGGCGACACTGACATATTTAACTCATCATGCATAACAGGCTCACCTCTAAGTATTTGATGATATCAGGGTCAAAAGGTATTTTGCCCCTCGCTTATGATTCACAGCACGCACACTTTGTGTGCAATGTGCTGTTCATCATGACATATTCTCTCTAATGGAAATAAGCGTGGACATAACATCAAGCGTTGTATCCAGCTGAGCGGACATGGTATCCCAATCCCTATTGTGAAGCATATCAGCAAAATCCCTAAACTCCTGAACCATCCTGTTAAGATCAGGCTCAGGTTCATACAAAGACACTTCACCGTTTTTACATATCTCAAGCTTCTCCGCTTCGTTAGGCTTGCCGGGAATACGGAGATACCCTTTTTCTCCCTGAACTGTAAAGTAACACGGGCTTTCAGAATCCTTTGCCACGGAAAGAGTTACGATAAAATCATCATACCTAAGGGTAACAACCCCGGAGGTATCAACACCGTTAAAGCCAATGTTGGCATCATAGTGCATACTTGAAGGTTTGCCAAGAAGGGAAACAGCCAAGCTTAAATTATAGATTCCAAGGTCATTAAGCGCTCCTCCAAAGGCACTGGGATCAAATGCCGGAGCTACATCCCCTTTAAGATAACGGTCATATCTGCTGGAATACTGGGAATAGTTGCCCATTCCCATGCGGATTCTTCCTATATTGGAAAGCTCCTGTTTGAATCTGTCATAAATCTTACTGTGACGATTGGTTATTGCCTCAAAAAGATAGCACCCTTTTTCTCTTGCAAGCTGTATCAGTTCTCTGGTTTCCTCCACTGTTGTAGTGAAAGGCTTTTCCAATATGACATTTTTACCTGCCAAAAGTGCCTTTTTTGTATATTCAAAATGTACGCTGTTAATGAGGCCGACATATACTGTATCTATATCATCTGAACCAAGAAGCTCATCATAATCGGTATAAACCTTTTCAATATTGTATTTTTTTGCGAATTCCTCTCCCTTTGGGTCTGGCAAATATAGCCTTTTTTTCAATTGAGGGAACCTCACATATTGCATTGAGCGCATCCGTAATAATAAAACCAGTTCCAAGAATTCCAAGCTTCATAATTATTTAATCTCCTTCCTTAATGCAGCCTAATTGATGCCGTCTGTTAAAATCGGTCATTTTGGATAAATTTTTATACTACAATCGTCCATGTTTTGTATCATATAGAATTATAATTTGATTCAAGGGTCAAAAGGATACATTTTTTACGAAATCATATTAACGGAGCCTTTGTATGGTAGACGAACGTTTTATTCGAAAAAGAATATCTGCTCTGCGCGAAAAAATCGGTGTCTCTGAAAGCCAGATGAGCCTTGAGCTGGGTCACAGCAGAAGCTACATCCACAGCATTGAGTCAGGCCGCGCTCTTCCGTCTATGACAGAGTTTTTATCTATTTGTGAATATCTGGATATCACACCAGAGGATTTTTTTTCAGAGAATGTCACATATTCCAGAACCATGCAAAAGATCAACCGATCCGTATCTCAAATTGAAGAAGACGATTTGAAAAAAATCGTATCTCCGCTTCTGGAACGGCTCAAAAAGACCTGATATATCTCCCAGATCATCTGAACGCAGAGATTATGCGCACTAACGCCGAATAAATCAAACCTATACCATAGACCACAACCAGTACCGTAAGAGATCTTACGAAAAAAAGTGTTACAAGCGCCAGTGAAACAATGATTATCCCACTGAAGGTTTTAAATTTCCAGTTTGGAGCCTCCATTCTTCTGGCCTCAAGACCATTTAAAATATCTACAACCCCGGTAAAAGCATAGATCAGCAGCAGATACAAAAGCAAATAAACTCTCGGCAGATGTTGAAGTGATATCGTAAAAAAACCCAGATCCAGCATGATAACCGCCCTTATAAGCACAGCAAGACCGCCTATCATGTGTCTGGCAAGGGTGAAATAATACCACAAGGTCTTGAACCCGGAAAATATCAAAGAAAGGCTTAAAAGAGCTGCTACCGTCTGATATCCCTCCTTAGGATCGATCACTATCAGAAATGCAAAAATAAGCATCACTAACCCGATTATAACTGATCTGATTCTCTGAAATAGCGTCATCTTGCTCTTCCTATTCTGTTCCTTACAAAGGAAAGACCGTTGTTTTTAAAATTAACCGAAACTCCGGCCAAACTGTTTCCCGACTCAAATATCCTGTTCGAAACCATACTTTTCTGAACTATGGCAGCTTTGAAAAACTTGCCCAGGAATGTAGCATCTTTGTCAGCCTTAGCGGCATTCATATACTGCTTCTGCCATGTATTCTCGTCAAAATCCGAAATGCTGCTGCCCGAAAGGGCTTCCCCAAATTGCTTCCAGTCCTCACTTGAATCCAACTGTCTTTTGATTAAGATCGCCTTGATCTCGTCCTCCCATCTGGATACCACATCAAAATCATATGTATCCAGCTCAAAGGTGTCATATTCTCCCCTCAAATACCTCAAGGCATACACCATCTGACAGAAAGCGTGCCAGTAATCCGAAGGATTGTCCTTGATTATATTGTTGTAATCGCCCCAGGCCGGCATGTACTCATAACGAATAAAGCTGTAATCCGGCAGATGCCCGGCCCTGCCATGTCCCAGGTTCATAATGGAATTCTCATCATTGGAGGACATGCTGGCAGTATATATCCCCCTTACTATATCGTCTGCAGCAGTAGGATTGTGTCTGGTAACAACCTTCCTGCGCAGTGAATTATCTCCATCAACCACCCACTCGTAAAAATAATAGTTAACATTGTTGATTACCAGAGATGGAGTTCCCGCAAAATACTTATGAGCCCAGGTGTCAGCCAGGACATGCATTGCTATTCCAACAGCCTGAAGGCTGTTATTTTTGGCCAGATTAACAGTATCCGCCACAAGTGGTCCGTTACTGTTGCATATGAGGCGGTATTTGTCCAGATATGTCCTTCGGCAGTGCTTATCCCTTTTTGCGTGAAGGTCATAGGGTAAAAAATGAAATGAGGACCAGATCCTGGTAATATCCTGCAGGCCGATAATATCAGTCCTTGCATCTGCAAGCTCAAGCTGAAGCTGTGTGGTAGCAGCGTTACCGGGAGCTTTCAGCTTTGATAAAAGCGTGCGCGAACAAACATCTACAAACTGGGCGCTGTAGCATATTTCCATACTTTCTTCATGGGAATAACCGGCTATAATCGCCGCTGCGTAAGTCGCATAATAGTGAAAATCTATCTGCATTTTTCCTACCTTAACAGTGACTAAATCCATTGCTTTACAATCTTTTTTACCTGAACTGCATTCAAAAACAAATACAAAACCGTAAGCATCGATGTCAGATCCACTACCACAGATACAAGATCATCCAGAAGATTTTTTACCTCTCCGCCTGTAACTATGTATAAGAATTCTATAATCACCATAAGAAAATAAAACAACGAAATAAGACCTGCCGCAGCTACATAGCCCATTTTCTGGGGACTGCCCATTCCCTCACGCATAGCCGAAAGTCCGATAAACAATCTGATCTTAAAGTCAATAGCAATAAATAAAAAGATCACTAAGTAAGTAATTATGACACCGATTAAAGCAAAAACCTCCGGCGCTCCTGCATCAGCCATAGCTGCTTTGAAACTGTTATAATTATCACTGTTGAACGCAAGAACTATCATAAAGGTTTTAATAACTCCCCAAAGTCCAAATGCGATAGTCCCCTCGCCTGTGACAACCAGGGTATTCTGACATTTTCTGAGCTTTCGTTCAACTTCCATCTACGATTCCTTATCAATAGCAAATGTAAGCTCACATATTACAGCCGTCTTGCCATCCACCAGAGCCTCAGCCTTGCCTATTCCAATAGGTCCCTTTCTGGCGCTTATCTCGCAGTGGAGCTCCAGCACATCCCCGGGAACCACCTGTCTTTTAAACTTGGCGTTCTTAATTCCTCCGAAAAGTGCAATCTTGCCTTTGTTCTCTTCTTCTGAAAGGAGGGCCACCGCACCTGTCTGAGCCAATGCTTCTATTATCAGTACTCCCGGCATTACATGCTTCTGGGGAAAATGCCCCAGAAACTGCATCTCATTGGCTGAAACGCATTTTATTCCGGTTGCACTCTTGCCAGGCTCGCATTCTATAATTTTATCTACCAGTAAAAAAGGATATCTGTGAGGAAGAATCTTTTGAATCTCGTCTGAATTAAGCTGCATTATATTATCCTTTCATCAAATCTTTTTGAAAACTATAGAAGCATTATGTCCGCCAAAACCCAGTGAATTGGACATAGCATAATTAACAGTAGACTGCCTCATCTCATTAGGAACTATATCCAGATCGCATTCCTCATCAGAAACTCTGTAATTAACAGTAGGAGGAAGGATATCATTTTTAACTGCAAGAGTGGTAATAATCGCTTCCACTGCACCGCTGGCGCCTAACAGATGCCCTGTCATGGACTTTGTGGAGCTGATGGCAAGCTTGTCTGCCGCAGATCCAAATGCCACGCGCACAGCCTTAGTCTCGCTCTTGTCATTAAGTACAGTTGAAGTACCATGGGCATTAATATAATCCATCTGGTCAGGAGTAATACCGGACTCCTCAATGGCCTTTTGCATACAGCGGGCAGCCATGCTTCCATCCTCAAGAGGCGCAGTTACATGGTTTGCATCACATGTAGAGCCATAGCCTGTGATCTCACAGTATATTTTAGCGCCGCGATTTATGGCATGCTCATATTCCTCAAGCACCAACACACCGGCACCTTCACCCATTACAAACCCGTTTCTTTCCTTGTCAAAAGGAATCGAAGCCCGGTTTGGATCAGAAGACTGGGAAAGAGCCTTCATGGAGGAAAAGCCTCCTATTCCAAGTGATGTTATGCTGGCTTCAGAACCACCGCAGAGCATCACATCGTGATAGCCATCCTTAATCTGACGGAAGGCGTCTCCAATGGAATTAGTGCCGCCTGCACAGGCTGTAACTACACAGGTACACATGCCATGAAGTCCGAATCGTATTGCGATATGACCCGCTGCCATATTAGATATGGACATAGGAATAAAATGCGGAGAAAGCCTCTCATATCCCTTGCTCTCACCCCTTAAGCATTCCCTTTGAATGGTTCCAAGTCCTCCGATACCGCTGGAAAAAATAACCCCGCACCGCTCGGCGTCCTCTTTTGATATATCAAGACCGCAGTCCTCCATAGCCTCCGTAGCCGCAGCAACAGCGTAGAGCGTAAAGTTATCCATCTTTCTGGCTTCAGGACGGCTTACTATCTGATCAGGGGCAAAATCCTTGACTTCTCCAGCCAGAGTAACATTCCAGCCTGTAGTGTCAAAATGCGTAATCTTGTCAATTCCACATCTGGCCTGTTTAACTGAATCCCACATGTCGTTAACACTGTTTCCTATTGGTGTAATAGCTCCCAAACCTGTAACAACTACCCTTTTCATATCGCCATACCTCCATCTACACAGATAACCTGCCCGGTTATGTAGCTGCCCTGATCTCCTGCCAGGAACGCAACTGCATTTGCAACATCACTAGGACTTCCAATTTCGCCAAAAGGAATACTTGAGGTGATCTTTTCCTTTGCTGCATCCGAAAGCGCATTCGTCATATCAGTGGCTATCATACCGGGCGCAACAGCATTGACACATATTTTACGGGACGCAAGCTCCCTTGCCAGAGATTTGGTCATTCCTATGACGGCAGCTTTACTGGCTGCGTAGTTCACCTGTCCTGCATTGCCCATGACACCGACTACAGAGCTTAAGCTTATGATCCTTCCATACTTGGCCCTAAGCATAAGCTTGGATACGCCACGCATCATATAAAATGTACCCTTGAGATTGACATCCAGCACAGCGTCTAAATCTTCATCCTTCATGCGTCCCAGAAGACCATCTCTTGTGATGCCTGCATTATTCACAAGGATTGCAATTTTTCCATCACCAAATTCAGCAGCCTTTTTTATCAGCTCATCACATTCCACAGATTTACTGATATCCGCCTTTACGGCCAGAACACGGACTTTTTTCTCTTCACAAAGCCTCTTAGTCTCCTGGGCATCCTCTTCGCCGCTTCGATAATTAAATACTATGTCATTACCATCCTCGGCCAGGCGAATACATATCGCACGGCCAATACCTCTGCTTCCGCCTGTGACAAGCGCCACGCCTCTTTCACTCATTATTGCCCCCGCTTTCCCTGTGATGTAATCCGTCACAGAATTTTCTTAAGATCGTCAACAGTGTCTATACTTGAAACAGTAATATTGGCTTTTAAAGCTTTCGCAGTTTTCTTTAAAAAGCCCGCCATTGTATTGCCAGGTCCAATCTCTATATAATCGGTATAGCCGGCATTTATCAGTGCCTTAAGATCATCCTCCAGTCTCACACTCTGCTGGACCTGTCTGATCAAAAGCTCCTGGATATCTTCATCCCTGATGATATTACCGGTAACATTGCAAGCCACATCTATACCTGGTCTGTTCCATTTGATATTAGAAAAATAATCTTTTAATCTCTCACCGGCACTTTGCATGTATCTTGTATGGAAGGGTCCGCTGACCTTCAAACGGATACAACGCTTTGCGCCCTTTTCCTTGAGCTGCTCCTCCAGGGCCGAAACCGCCTCTTCATCTCCACAGATAACAGTCTGTCCCGGACAATTGTAATTAGCAACGGTCACATAACCACCGCCATCGTATGAATTGGCAGCTTCCTCAATAACGCTGCTGTCCATAATGCCCAGTATAGCGCTCATGCTGCAGCTTAAACCGGCTGCCGCATCCGCCATAGCCTGGCCTCTATATGTAACAAGTCTGATATAATCTTCCTCTGAAAAAACACCTGCGGCAAACAGTGCGCCGTACTCTCCCAGGCTAAGCCCACAGGCTGCAGCAGGATTTATTCCATTCGCCTTAAGCACTCTTGTCACACCTGCAGCAAAAGCCGCCATACAAGGCTGTGTGTGCTCTGTTTTGACCAACTCCTCCTCAGGACCTTCATGCATGTATTCTTTTATGGGAAATCCGGGATCCAATGAATCTATCAGGCTGCGATATTCCTTAAATTCCTCATAAAAATCCTTGCCCATTCCAACACGCTGACTGCCCTGTCCGGCATATAAAAAAACCTTATCCATCAAAAGCTCCTCCTGTTACCTGAAACTAAGCCAAATCCCGTTCATAATCTTCCATGATCTCATCAATCAGATCCTTGACCTTTAGGATCTTGTTGATCCTTCCTGCATTTGCTCCTGTAAAGAACAGACCATCCTCCCAGTTGCCCTGTACCGCCTCCACCAGAGCACGGCTGATACAGTACGGCGTCTTATCCCCCTTAGGGCAGGCACTAAGACAGTTATTACACGATATAGCAGTAAATTTATCTCCACTGGAAAGTCTCTCCAAAAGCGGACTTTTCAGAGCCCTTGCCGGCATACCTACAGGGCTTGTAATGATCATTATATCATCTTCACTCGCATTGATGATTGCCTGCTTAAAGCCGTCAGCGGCGTCACATTCCTCGGTGGCTATGAACCTGGTTCCAATCTGAACACCGCTGGCGCCTGCCTTGCAAAGAGCCGCCATGTCGTGTCCGTCAAATACACCGCCTCCTACAAATAAAGGAATATCCCCTGTCACCTCAAGGGTCTCCCTTAATATTTCTTCATTGGAAAGTGCAGTATTTTCGAGAAGCTCTTCCTTGGAGAATCCAAGATGTCCCCCGGCACGGCTTCCTTCTATTACAATAAAATCAGGCCTGGTATTATAGCGTTTTTCGTAATGCCGCAGTAACAGCTTTGCTGCCCTGCCACTTGATACTATAGGAGCAAATAGCGTATCCGACCCTTGAACATATTCAGCCAGAGACTTGGGAAGCCCGGCTCCGGAAATTATAGCATCCGCCCCGGCTTCAACGGCACATCGGCAGGTCTCTTCATAGTGGGTTACGGCAGTCATAATATTAACACCCACCAGACCGTTTCCGCCAGCTATATCCTTGGCCTTTTTTATTTCCCGTCTAAGTGCCCGAAGATTTGCATCAACAGTTGCTGTGTTAAAATCCGGTTCCGAAAATCCGGCGTTAACAGAGCTTATCACACCCATTGCACCGCATTTTGCCACATTGCCTGCGAGGTTGCCAAGAGATATACCTACACCCATTCCCCCCTGTATCAATGGAATGGAAAGAGTCTTATTACCAAGCTTCATAATGCCCCCCTGCTCCTACTTGCCGAAGCTATGCTTTTAATTCTTCGATGGTTTTCTTACTGCCCTCGTATAAATCTTCAAAAATCTCAGCCAGACTTCTGATCTCCTTAAGCTGCCCTGCAACCTGTCCTGCCATAAGCGAGCCTGTTTTGACATCCCCTTCCAAAACCGCTCTTCTAAGAGAACCAAGTGTATACTTCTCCAGCTCCATCAGCTCGGCGCCTTCCTTTTCCCTTTTTACATATTCACGCGCCATCTGATTCTTAAGGATCCTTACCGGGGTTCCTGCAATTCTTCCGGTAACAATGGTCGCGTTATCTCCTGCCTTGATCACGGCAGCCTTGTAGGCCTCATGTATGGGACATTCCTTCGACACGAGAAGACAGGTTCCAAGCTGCGCTCCTATGGCTCCAAGGGCAAAGGCTGCTGCAAGCTGCCTGCCGCTTGCTATGCCGCCTGCGGCTATTACCGGTATGGATACGGCTTCATCTACCTGTGGTACCAGTGCCATGGTTGTCATCTCACCCACATGTCCGCCGCTTTCAGTACCCTCGGCTATAACGGCGTCAGCTCCAAGCTGTTCCATCTTTTTTGCCAGAAGAATGCTTGCAACAACAGGCATTACTGTCATGTTATGTTCCTTCCAAAGGGACATATATGAAGCAGGATTGCCCGCCCCGGTTGTAACCACCTTAATCCCTTCTTCGACTATCATCTCTGCCATCTTGGGAGCTTCTGGGTTCATAAGCATAAGATTAACGCCAAAAAGCTTGTCGGTCCGTTCCTTGGCGATATGAATCTGCTCCCGAAGCATCTCAGTATCCATACCTCCTGCTCCAATCAAGCCCAAAGCTCCGGCGTTGCTTACTGCGGCAGCAAATTCACCTGTCGCAATATTAGCCATTCCCCCCTGTATAAAAGGGTATTTGATATCTAACATCTCATTAAGTCTCATGACTCCGCTCCTCCTCTAAAAAATGTATCAAAGCTCCAAAATGGCGCTGCTCCATGTAAGTCCCGCACCAAATCCGACGCACAGCAAACGCATACCTTCTTTTAATCTTCCAGATTCCATAAGCTCATCCAGAGCTATAGGAATGCTGGCAGCTGAAGTATTGCCGTATTCTTCCATGTTAAGATAAAACTTATCCTCATGTCCGGGATATTTTTTCTGGACATGACGGATAATGCGTTCATTGGCCTGGTGGCAGATCACACAGTCCACATCCTCCATTGTCATGTCGTTTTTGGACAATATCTCATCTATTCCCTGCTTTAATACTACAACAGCGAATTTAAAAACATCAGTGCCCTTCATAAGTATTTTCTGCTGGGGCTGACCTACTCCAGGAGCGCATAATATGTCCCGCTCTCCCCTGGCCCAGAACATCTGATCATATCCCTTGCTGCCGGATGTAATTATGGCTGCCCCGGCACCGTCTCCGAACAAAATACAGGTTCCTCTGTCAGTATAATCTACTATGCGCGACAGCTGCTCACTGCCTATCAAAAGCAGGTTCTCAGCTGAAGTTGTCTGAAGCAGTCCTGCGCCAATAGCCAGTTCATATAAAAAGCCAGTACATGCAGCCGATATGTCAAAAGCCATTATCTGCTCTTTTAATCCCAAAGCCCGCTGAACCATACAAGCTACTGAAGGAAGCGCATCATCAGAAGTTGATGTGGCAACTATAACTCCATCAATATCTCCTATGTCCAGGGAGGACTTATTTATAGCTGACCTGGCAGCCTCTATAGCCAGAGAAACACAGCTTTCATCCTCACAAATATAACGATTTTTAATTCCGGTACGGGCAGTAATCCATTCATCACTGGTGTCAACCATTTGGCTGATATCGTCATTGGACAGCCTCTTTTTGGGAACCGCTCTTCCGGTTGAAACAATCCTAATACCTATGTCCTTCACTGTTTATACCTCTACTGATACAATCCGTCTATTTTGCGGAATTTCTGATATCTTGCCGCAACCAGAGAATTCTTTTTTCGTTTTACAAGCTCATTAAGCTCCTTCTGAAGCATCTGATCCATAGCAGGCATCAGCTTTTTGCCCTCAGGAAGAATTCCGTCGATAAGTCCGAATTCCTTTAATTCCTGAGCAGTAAGCTTCATAAGATCACTAGCCTCAGGGGCCTTCTTGGCGTCTTTCCACAAAATGGACGCATAGCCCTCCGGAGACAAAATAGAATACACAGCATTCTCAAGCATCCAGACCCGATCCGATACAGCAATTGCCAGAGCTCCTCCGCTGGAACCCTCGCCTGTAATTATGGCAATAGTCGGAACCTTAATCCTGCTCATATAGGCCAGATTCTCAGCAATAGCATTACTCTGTCCATTGCTCTCCGCCTCAATTCCGGGGTAAGCCCCCGGAGTGTCAATAAAGGTAATAACAGGCCGGTCAAATTTTTCCGCCTGCTCCATTAACCTTCTGGCTTTGCGGTAGCCCTCCGGGGAAGCCATACCAAAATTGCATCTGATATTCTCCTTGGTATTTTTACCCTTTCTGTGTCCTATTATGGTAACAGGAATTTCATGAAACATGGCAATCCCGCCAACTATGGCAGGATCATCACGATACAGCCTGTCACCATGCATTTCCATAAAATGATTAAATAACGACCTTATGTAGTCCATAATGCCCGGTCGATCCGCTGAACGGGCCAGTTGAACCTTTTCGTAGGAAGTCAGCTTATTATCCACCTAACCTAATCCTTTCATTGATGCATCATCAGTATATGATAAACTGTTTTTCGCATTTCGCGGCGCTCAACAATTCTGTCTATCATACCATGCTCCAATAAAAATTCCGCGTGCTGAAAGCCCTCGGGCAAAGTCTGTCCGATGGTTTGCTCAATCACACGCGGTCCTGCAAAGCAGATCAAAGCATCCGGCTCTGCTAAAATTATATCTCCAAGGCTGGCATAGCTCGCACTCACACCTCCAGTTGTAGGGTTTGTAAGATACGAAATAAACAGCCCGCCTGATTTTTTAAATCTCTCAATGGCAGCCGCAGTTTTGGCCATCTGCATAAGGGAAAAAAGTCCCTCCTGCATCCTTGCGCCGCCGCTGGCAGAAAAAATAATAAGAGGGCGCTTGCGCTTTGTGGCATGCTCGGTAAGTCTGGCAATCTTTTCTCCCACTGCGGTACCCATGCTTCCCATTAAGAATCTTCCATCCAATACACCCACTGAAACCTTTTGGTTCCCGATCTTAATGGTTCCACATACAAAGGCGTCGTATGAGCCGGTTTTCTTGCGGTTATCCGCCAGTTTTTTTTCATACCCGGGAAAATCCAGAGGATTAGAAGGGCGCACACCGGCATACAGCTCCCTGAAGCTGTTATCGTCTCCAAGCGCTGCAATACGATCCCTGGCAGGCATAGGCAGATAATAGTGACAGCCAGGGCAGATCCACATGGATTCCCTGAGCTGCTCTGTCTCTATATTCTGGTGGCAGCCGGGACATTCACAGGTGTCCGCCGAGCTGCTTTTTCTGAGATTTAAAAGAACATTCCAGTTTTTTCTTTTTTCTGTAAAAACATCACTTATACTCATAAGCCTTCTTTCAGCCACTGTTCAATTTCTTCGTGGTTGCCTTCCCAAAATGATGTATTATACCTTCCCCTGATGAATTCGGGGTGATATGTCAAAAGATGCATGAATTCCGTATTGGTTTCAATACCCTCTATTACCAGCTCTTCAAGGGCTCTTCTAAGCCTGTGAATGGCCATGATCCGGGTCTTGCCGGTGACTATAATCTTGGCGATCATAGAGTCATAAAAAGGGCTCACCTCGTATCCTGCAAAAATATGGCTTTCTACACGAACTCCGTATCCTGCAGGAAAATGTAAAAAAGTAATCTCACCAGGAGTCTGAGCGTTGATCCTGCACTCTATGGCATGACCACTTATGTCAATATCCTCCTGTGATATGGAAAGCTTCATACCGGCTGCAATGCGGATCTGTTCACGAATAAGATCTATACCTGTAATCTCTTCGGTAACAGGGTGCTCCACCTGAATTCTGGTATTCATCTCGATAAAGTAATAGCTGCCATCTTTATCTACGACAAATTCTACAGTTCCGGCACTGTTGTATCCACATGCCCTGGCCGCAGCTACTGCAGTCTCGCCCATACTTCTCCTAAGCTCATGGGAAAGCTTCGGAGAAGGAGCCTCCTCTAAAAGCTTTTGATTGTTCCTCTGTATGGAACAATCCCTCTCCCCAAGGTAAACAGTGTTACCCTCATGATCAGCTAGAATCTGTATCTCTATATGGGACGGATCTACAATGAGCTTTTCAATGTACATGTCATCATTGCCAAAGGCCGACTTGGCTTCGGCTCTGGCCGTTTCAAAAGCCCCCGCAAGCTCTTCCTTCGAAAAAACCTTGCGGATGCCTTTGCCGCCTCCTCCGGCTGATGCCTTAATAAGCACGGGATAACCAATCTCATCAGCTATTACCGCCGCTTCATCCACGCTTTTAATCAGATCCCTGGAACCCGGAACTACAGGAACACCACTTTTCATCATAAGTGTTCTGGCGGATTGCTTGTCTCCCATATGGCTTATTATATCTGATGAGGGGCCTATAAAGGCAATACCGTTTTCTTCACAAAGCTTTGCAAAATCAGCATTCTCCGACAAAAAACCATATCCCGGATGTATGGCATCACAGTCCATGCGCCTGGCAATCTCTATAATAACATCCTGATTGAGATAGCTCTCTGAAACCTTAGCAGGCCCTATACAGACAGCTTTGTTGGCTATCATCACAGGCAGAGACTTCTCATCTGCTTCAGAGTAGATTACCACCGTCTCAATCTTCATCTCCCTGCAGCATCTGATAATACGGACAGCTATCTCTCCGCGGTTTGCAATCAGAATCCTCTTAAACACGAATTAAATCCTCCCGTTTAGCTTATTCCAGCACTATCAGAATCTGATTATATTCCACAAGCTCACCGTCCTCGGCGGTAATCTCACGGACAACCCCATCCTCTGTGGCCTGAACCTCGTTAAACAGCTTCATAGCCTCAACTATGCCGATAACATCGCCCTTTCGAACCTGTGACCCCACAGATACAAAGGCATCCTCCTGGGGGGAAGAAGAACGGTAAAAGGTTCCGGCCAGAGGCGACCGGATAACCTTGCCCTCCTCAATGTCATTTTTAACCGGTAAAGCCGAAGGAGCTTCAGAAGCTTCGGATGGCACATAAGCTGCCGGCGGCATTGCCGAAGCAACAGACTGCCCCGGGGCAGATCGTTTCAGGCGAAAATGTACATCCTTGATATCAAGCTCCATCTCTTCTGCCTTAGAGCTGTCAAATCTGTCCCATAATTCCATTAAATCTTGTATTTCCATGGCTGCTCCTAACAAAAAGAAAAAAGGACCCTTTATTATACACAAAGAGCCCTTCTCTTACACCAAACCCTTATGTATGGCTATGGTAACAATTCAAAGTAATCAGCTATTCTGGTCAATATAGTCAACAATATCCTTAACAGTTACAAAATTGGCAAGCGCCTCCTCAGGAATCGTCAGGGAGTATTCCTCCTCCAAAGCCATGGACAACTCCATAGCGTCAAGTGAGTCAATACCCATATCATCCTTCAGGCTGGCGTCAAGGGTAATCTTGTCCTCGTCACAGTTAATGGTGTCAACAATGATTTCCTTCACACGATCAAATGACATCGTCTTCTCCTCCTCTGTATAGAAAATGTAGTACGATCATAGAGGGATACGCACAATCACCCCTCAATGCTGCATAAAATTATATCAGATAATGTTCTTTAGTCAACCTATAACTCACTAAAATCAGTGTCCATGGCAGCTAATATTTTATAATCCGGATACAGCTTCTGAACACGGGGCACAATATCATTAAAGACCACATGGCGGTCAGGAGCATCAAAGCTTATTACAATGTCAAACCTGATGCTCTCTTCCTCCTTATCGAAGTAGAAACCATGCATCTCCAGAACATATTCATGTGAGAGCACAATCTTACTTATCTTCTCTCTTGCCTCCACAGCCTCAGGATCTGTAGTATTTACGGAATAAACCCCGATGGCGTTTAGAATAACATCGTGCTTTCTGTAGACATCAAGCGTAACTGTTCTGATAAGCTTGTCCAGATCAGCCGCGGATAGCGTATCATCAACTGCTATATGAACCGAGCCGTTATATGTGTCTGGTCCATAATTATGCAAAACCAGATCATAAGCACCACTTATCTGGGGATAGCTTGTAATAGTGGACTTGATGCTCCTTGCAAGCTCGGCATCAGCGCCTTCTCCTAACAGTTGGGAAATAGTCTCCCTGAGCATGTCGATTCCGGATTTGATAATGATTACTGATATTATCGCACCCAGCCACGCTTCGAGGGAAATGTGAAAAAATATAAATATCACGGCAGCTACCAGCGTGGAAGCTGAGATAATTGCATCCAGCCCTGCGTCCTTACCTGAATTAACCAGGGAATCAGAATGCACCTCTTCCCCCACACGCCTTACATATCTGCCCAGAACAATCTTCACCAGCACCGCGACAGCAATGATGGCAAGAGAAGTCCCTGAATACTCCGGCACATCCGGATACAGTATCTTTTTTACAGACTCCTCAAAAGCCGCCAGGCCTGCATAGATCACCAGCACAGAGATAAGCATTGCGCTTAAATATTCTATTCTGCCATGTCCAAACGGATGCTTCTTGTCAGGATCCTTGCCTGCCAGCTTTGTTCCTACTATGGTAACTACAGAGCTGGCAGCATCTGAAAGATTGTTAACCGCATCCATTACAATAGCTATGGAATGTGATGCAAGCCCGACTATAACCTTAAAAAGAGCCAAAAAGACATTTGCAGCTATGCCGATAATACTGGTTTTTACAATCCTGGCGCTGCGATCCAGTATTCTGTTTGCCTCATCACTGCCTAACTGCTGTTCTGCCAGTTCCTTTATGTCATCAAGTCTGCTTTTTCCGCTGGCCATATACCTACCTCTAGCCGAACTGGCTGTTGTACAATACTGAATATTTGCCGCCCAGCTTCATAAGCTCGTCATGATTGCCCACCTCTTTGATATCACCATTCTCCATATAAAGGATCATATCTGAATCGCGTATTGTGGAAAGACGGTGAGCAATTACAAAGCTTGTTCTGCCCTTCATTAGAGTAGCCATAGCGTCCTGGATAACCTGCTCGGTATGGGCGTCTACATTACTGGTAGCCTCGTCCAAAATCATGATCTCAGGATTAGCAATGATAGCCCTTGCTATGGTAAGAAGCTGTCTCTGGCCTTGTGAAATATTCTCAGCGCCCTTTGAAAGCATCATGTCATAACCACCGGGCATTGTCTTGATGAAGGTATCCGCACAAACACTTGCGGCTGCTGCTTCTATTTCTTCATCAGTCACATCACGCTCGGTACTGTATTTTAGATTATCACGGATAGTTCCTTCAAACAGCCATGTGTCCTGAAGCACCATACCAAAATGCCGCCTAAGCTCGTGTCTGGTCATTTCTTTGGTATTGACGCCATCAACCCATATCTGTCCGTCATTGATCTCGTAGAAACGCATCAAAAGGTTGATAAGGGTTGTCTTACCGGCTCCGGTAGGTCCCACAATCGCACACTTCTGCCCGGGCTTAACATGTATGGATACATCTGTCATAAGAAGCTTGTCCGGAAGATAACCGAACTTAACATGCTCAAAGGAAACGGTTCCGTCGCATTTTTCCGGAACCTTACCGGTTGCAGGGTCAGGGATTTCCTCCTCGGCATCCAAAAGTGCAAACACCCTCTCTCCGGCTGCTCCCGCTGCAGAAAGCTGACCTGACATCTGGGCAAAGGTCGTAAAGGGCTGTGAGAAGTTCTTGGTGTACTGCAATATGGACTGAACATTACCAACGGTCAGTGATCCATGAAGCGCAAATGTACATCCCAGGAATGCGCTTATTGCGTAACCGATGTTGTTAACAGCCTGTGTCATAGGCATTACTGATCCGGCATAGCCCTCTGCCTTTTGAGCCTTATCCTGAAGAGCAGTGTTGATCTCATCGAAGCGGTTCATGGCCTTTTCCTGATAGTTGAATGAACTTACAACATTCTGGCCATCAAACATTTCCTCAACATATCCATTGAGATCCCCCAGCAGATTCTGCTGTTCCTTATAGTTCTTGCTGCTAAGCTTTACAATGCTTCCCGAAGCTAACAGTGTCGCAGGAATCATGGCAATAGCTATAAGAGTCAGCCAGCCATTGATGGAAAGCATCATCAGAAGCACGCCAATCGCGGTAAAAAACTGTGTTACAATTGAATAGAGGTTCTTGCCCAAGGCAGTATTAATGGCGTCAACATCGTTAGTGATTACAGACAGTATCTCACCGTTAGTGCGGGTATCATAATAATCCAGCTTCATACGGTGCATCTTTTCATCAATGTCAGAACGCAGATCCATTACAACCCGGGAGGAGATTCTGGCAAAAAGCGTATTAGCAAGCATGGCAAAAATCCAGGCAACCACATAGATCACAGCCAGCAGCAGCATAATATATACAATGGCTCCTACCTTACCTAAAACCAGACTTCCGGCAGTAAAATAAACCTCATCTTCCCTGGTCCATTTGCCATCCAAAAGGCCTGCATAAAGTATGGTGGATATCTGACCTAAGATACTGGGCGCAAGTACTGTAAATACAGTACTTAAAAAACCAAAAATGACAGCTACGGTCATACGGCCCTTATATCTTCCAATGTAGGAAAGAATTCTTTTAAGCACATGCGATTTCATTAGCCACTTCCTCCTTTCCCAACTGGATTTCCGCAATCTCTCTGTACAGGGTACAGGACTTCAGCAGCTCCTTGTGAGTACCCATACCCACAGGCTCGCCGTTGTCAAGGACTATGATACGGGTAGCGTCAATTATGGTATTAACACGCTGGGCAACGAGTATCATGGTAGCCTCGCCCATGGATTCCTTAAGGTTCTGTCGAAGCTGCTTGTCTGTCTTCATATCAAGCGCAGAAAAGCTGTCGTCAAAGATATAGACCTGGGGCTTCTTCATTACAGCCCGCGCAATCGCAAGCCTCTGTCTCTGACCACCGGACAGATTGGTTCCGCCCTGTGATATGGGAGAATGATATGTTCCGTCTTTTTTATCTACAAATTCATCCGCGCAGGCTATCCTGCAGGCTTCCTTCCAGTCTGCTTCGGAGCCGTTCTCATCTCCGAAATTCAGGTTAGAAGCAATGTCTCCCGAGAAAAGAACATTTTTCTGGGGAACATATCCGATAATGTCCCTGAGATGCTCTAATTTGTATTTTTTAACATTAACGCCATCTACGATTACATCCCCGAAGAGTGTATCATACAGACGGGGAATAAGCTTGACTATGCTTGATTTGCCGCAGCCTGTTCTTCCTATTATGGCTGTAGTCTCTCCGGGCTTGGAAATAAAGCTTATGCCCTTGATTACCGGCTCATCGGCTCCAGGATATGCAAAAGTAACATTGCGGAATTCCACAGTTCCCCTGCATGTAGCTTCCGGTTCATCCTTGTCATAATCAGTTATGGAAACCTCAGTCGTAAGAACCTCCCCAATACGCTTCATACAGGCATATGCGTCAGGGAACAGACTAACCACATAGGTCATAAGGATAATGGCAAGCAAAATCAGGTTAATGTACTGGGTGCTTGCAACCAGAGCACCTACTTCCATCTGGCCCTTGATTACAAAAAATGATCCCACACCCATTACTCCAACAGTTGTCAGTCCGAAAAGCATGGATACTACAGGAAACAGCATTCCTGAAATTGTAATGGAATTACGGGAAATCCTGCGGGTCTCGTCATTAACTTCTGCAAAACGGCTGATCTCAGTATCCTGTTTATTAAAGGCCCTGATAACACGAACGCCCTCCAGAGTCTCCAAAAACAGCTGATTAATGTCGTCAATCTTTTTACGAAGCTTGATAGAATAACGGCTGGCTCCAACAATGAGCACAGTAGATACGATAAGCAGTACCGGAATCGCAATAGCCAGAATTGAGCTTGTAGGTCCTGCGGTAGCTGACGCAAGCACCAGGCCTACGACAGCCATCATGGGTGCTAAAAGCCCCAATCTGAGCGCCATAGAAAGAAATGTCTGAATTGTGGTTACATCATTGGTATTCCTGGTGATAAGAGATGCTGTGCCGAATTTATCAATCTCTGAAGCTGAAAATCCCTGTACAGTATCAAATATCTCTTTTCTAAGATCAGCCGAAAAATTAGTGGTGATCTTGGCTGAAATATTGGTTCCAATGATATTGGTAGCACATGCGACTATAGAGAGTATTATCATGGCAATTGCCAGGACAAATATTAACCCCTCCCTGCCTTCCGAGACACCATCATCTATCATCTTAGAGATAAGCGTAGGAAGCAGCATCTGTGTGATGGATGAGACCAGCATGAAGACAAGCAGCCATATGACATACTTAACGCGGATCTTCACCCGTGAAAAAATCGTCGTCATATCAAATGTTCCTCCTTTTAAACACTAGCCATTGCTTCTGAGTGCCAGAATAATCATGGAAATTCCTGATTCTATGAAATAAAAAGCTATCAATAACCCAATTGCAATAGCAAGTACAAATGGATGGGCGAAGGAATAGATTCCCAAAAGAATACTTATTACACCAAGCAGTATTCCCACAACCATCAATCCGGTGTTACCTGTAAATTCCTTTGCCTGAATAGACAGCATAATAGAAAGGATACCCTTTAATACAAACCATATTGCTGCAAAGGTTAATATGATCATGTTCGTTTCCATCGCTGCGGCACCGGGATATATAAATCCCACTATGCCGGCAATAAGGCTTAGTATGGAAAAGAAAAAATCTATCCCGAAATTTTTAGTGGCTATTCCGCGAGCAACTCCCATGATACCATACACCCAAAACAGGATAATAATAAAATATCCTGCGCTTAAGAATGTAAGAGCCGGTGTGAATATGCACGAAATACCGCACATTATCAAAAGCACGCCAATAATGATACTTAAAACTGTCATTGTTTACCTACCTCCCTTGAACATATAATACTTTTTGACAACACCAACACCACCATTGTAACAGATTATTACCATGATTGTCACCTCTAAAGTCAACTATTTTGCATTTAGATCTTCCAGTGACTTCAAACATAAATCCATAATCCCCAGCAGCATATACTCTAATACATCCTCATCTTCGATCTTTCTAAGCTTAGGCATGTTGCGTTCAGGTATACTCTTTAAAACAGTGCTTCTAAGTGCATCTATGTCCGGGATCATCCCATTTCTTATTACGATTATCTCAGGATCCATTAATCCTATTACCATCCTTACGATAAAATCCATATTAAGAAGCATTTCTTCAGGATTAACTCCATAGGTTTCCTTAATAGAAAGTCCGTAAAACTGGCGTGTAACATATTTTATCTCACCGGCAGAATTATGAGCTCCCTCCACCAGTCTGCCGTTTACGATGGCTCCACAGCCTCCAAACCTGGCACCAAAGGACTGTGATAAAAGCACGCAATTCTTATAATGACTATGACGGGATCTGAAGCCCAAAATACCTGATTTCGTATTGTTCTGGACTATTACCGGAATACCGTATCTTTTCTCGAACACTCCCTTTATATCCATTTCCGAAACAGCCAGAAGATTGTACACCTTGCCCTCATAGATTTCCCCCGGCACGGTAACTCCTATGGCGTCAAAGTGGTCATTTTTATTCTTATATATAACGGTATCCAGAACATCACGGATGGTAATATCCAGCCTTTCCTTCCTGCGGATAGCCTCTGTTTCGTCCAATATTTTGCCGCCGCAATATGTTCTGCAAATCACATGAAACTGGTTTCTGCTGCGGATAAGAACAACAATAGCTGCTATCTTTAATTCCGAAGTCTCAATAGATACAAGCTTCCTCCCGGAAAGCTTCTTTTCGCCCCTTGTCCTGTTATCGTACTCACTTCGTATCGCCTCTAAGATTCCTGATGTATCATAAGTCGCAAAAAGCCTTGGGGGAATATCTACAACGATCTTATCCCTCAAGACCTTTCGAATCCTGGCTCCTTCATAAGAAATCTGAGGCGCCAGTAATATCATGTCATAATCCTGGGCATTCTGATACAACTCCATAAATGGAACTGCTGTAAATGTAAAATCAAGCCCCAGAAGATCGGCAGCTTCATTAAGCTTCTGGGCTACAAGGCTCGTAGTAAAAGCAGAGGTACAGGATAAAAGCACCTGTACCTTGTGTCTGCTTCTAAGCTCTTCAAAGGTTTCGAGCATCTCTCCAAACAGCTCTTTGGCATAATCCAGATCTCTAAGCTCAAAATGCAGGAAGAACTCTGTTTCGTCATTTTTCTTGTTCGTTATTCGAAGCTCTGTAACCAGAATCTCAAACTCATAAAAATTGATCTCTGCCACAGCAAAATCAGCGTCAAACCGGATCCCGTCATCCGTATGGATCAGCTTTGCACCTTCTATTGTCTGATTATTGATCCATTCCTCAAAATTACTTCTAATAGTCTTTTTTTCCGACATGTCATACCCCGTTTTTTCGTCTCTTATACATTGCCGCGATCGCAATTCCGACCAACAATAACACAAAGGAGCATCCCAGGTATATGTAGTCTGTTGCAGTTACCGCTGAACCAGCTTCCATATTATCATTTTCCTGATCCGTTTGCATCGCCATATTATCCGGGGGCTGGGGCATGTTATCGTTCTGATGGGTGTCATTCATGCCGCCAAGCTTATCAATATCAAGTGTTGATGCGTCAATCAACGAAGAACTGTCCTCTTCCTGTCCTTCATCAGTCGATGGAATTGTTCCATTAAGCTGGCCTTCTACGCTTTTGGTCCTTAGCTTAATAAACTCGTTAAGCATAGGATAGGCTTCCACAAAATCCTCATACTCATAAAAACTGGTGGGATCCTTTTTTACATATGGATCGATCAATTCACCTGTAGAAGTAATAAGTTCCGAAACATACCCACTATCCAACAATTCCTTCGTAAATTTTTTGAAATATTCGTGATATAGCTGGGTATACTCATCTGAACTGAATATCCATCCAACCATAGGACGATCATCTACAGAGGCTTCCTCAGATGAAGAATTATCTCCGGCAAATTCAGGCATTTGTGGCATGTTGTTATCTTCCGATGAAGAACTATTTCCGGCAAATTCAGGCATCTGAGGCATGTTGTTATCTTCCGATGAGGAATCATCTCCTTGCATATCGCGGCCTTGAGGTCCTCCTCCACCGCCGCCGCTCAGGATCGGAGAGTCTATAGGCGCGTTTACAGAGCCTGAAGCATCATTACCCTGGAAGGTGCCGTATGCCAGATTGTAGTCCCAGGGTATCATCTGCATTTTACCATCTGATTCATAAAGATAATAATTATGTATCATGCTTCCGGTGTAGCTGTCACCGTTTACCACATAATTATGAACCACAAAATACCTGAGAACCTTGTCAATGTCTAAAACATCCTCCAGATCCTCGTACTCGCTTAAGGATTTCAAGGATGATATGAGCCTGGTTTTATCGGCATCAGTCACATCTGTCTTGGCGCTGTCAAATATATTGGAATAGCTTTCCGGATCATCGTCGGTATATTTAAGCTTTACATCATCACTGCCCATACCACCGCCGGGACCGCCGCCCATTTGCCCAGGGCCGCCCATTTGCCCAGGACTGCCCATTTGCCCAGGGCCGCCCTTCATCTCAGCTGAATCTGAATCTTCCTGGTCGGATTGGTCATCCGTCGAAGCACTGCTCTGTTCCTTTGACTGATCGCTTTCATTATTCTGGCTGGAACCATCGGTCTCATTATCTGTATCGTTCATGAATTCAGACATCCTGAATCCCTGACCCATACCCTTGCCGCCGCCAAAGGATTGACTGTCCGGTTTGTACAGATCTCCGGTCTCATTGCCGTAATTGCGCTGTAAAAAGGAATCCTCCACGCTTTCCACCGCAAGATACAGCCCCCAGTCCTCGCCATTTACTGTAATATAGGCATAGCTGCACAGCGGAGAAGCAACTCCAAAGGCGTTCATCATCTGATAAGTAATGAAATCCTTCATATAGGTTTTATCCTGTATCAGATTATTAAGACACAGCTTGTCCAACCCATGATAGCTTTTTGTATTATCGTAATGGTCAAATTCTATTTTAAAGCTGTATCGTTCACTGTCCAGATTTGCCACCGAAGTCAGGGATGTATTCCCTTTGCCGCGTATTGCTATATTATTAAACTGTTCACCGTCTATTAGTGCGTCGCATTCATAGTAAGTCTCAGTAGTGGCATTTTCGATAAAATCATCCCAATCGTCCATGGTGATATCTATTGTATGAACAACTGATGTATCAAAAATCTTATCCTCATAACCAAGTGTTCTGTTAACGACATTTATGCCCAATGCATCTGCATTCATAAAGCACAATGTTAACAGTATAACTATAACCATAACTATGCTGCAGATAATATTCAAATGCTTAGATGTTGACATAATCGTCACCTCATCTTTCTCTCAGCCCATGAAATCACCATTGTAGCTGACTAAAACAGCACTTGTCACACCGTTCATCTCGGCAAGACCATTGATGAAATCTGTATTGTCATCCTTTAATCTGATATCCAGATTTAATTCGATCTGACCCTTTGTAACTGTCTTGCTCTTCACTGTGTATCTTAAAACATTTTTTCCAACATATTCTGTTGCTTTGCTTTCAGCATCACGGTTCTCGGTTCTTAAGACTATAATATAAGGGTTAACATGAGTCTTTTTATTGACCAGAAGGATCATGATTATACCGATCAAAAGGCTTCCAAATACTGCCAGAGGAATCATACCCGCTGCCAGAACTATACCTACCGCTATCGACCAGAACAGATACGCAATATCCAAGGGCTCCTTAATGGCGGTACGAAAACGAACAATCGACAAAGCGCCGACCATACCAAGAGACAGCACCACATTACTGGTTACAGCTAAAATTACCAGTGTGGAAATCATGGTAAGCGCCACCAGGGTTACTCCGAAACTGGATGAATACATTACGCTGTTGCAGGTCTTTTTATAGACCAGCAGAATAAACATTCCCAGTCCAAAGGCCAGAACCAAAGCAATTACCATGTCTAAAATACTGACGCTGGTAACATTCTCTAAGAAGCTTGATTTAAAGATGTCATTAAATGTCATAACCTTTCTCCTCTCCACATCTTTTCATGTTTAGTCATACATTCTGCATTCTGCATATTTGGAGTATGAACCATCCCGAAGATCGAGCTGAACCATATCCCTTATTACATCAGGCAGAAATCCATCCCATTTAACCTCCAGGATTATCGGCGACTCCTTCACCGGAACTGTTGGAATACTGCGGTTTAAAAAATCAGTACAGCTAAGTCCGGTCTGTATATTGTAATCCAGAGTGACCCGTACATTACCCGGATCAAAGATAAATGGCTCCCTGATGTAATCCACTATTGTTTTCGGCTTCATATTCCTGCTTTTCATGTTGACATACAGCTCATGGATCAACGGCTGATGGTCATCTGGCATCCAGTCAATCCTGCCGTCTACTATAGCCTGGGCGTTTTCCCTGGACAGCACAGCCATGTCCTTTGTTCCAAGGCCATTCAACTTGCTCTTTTTTTCAAGGCGTATAAAGCTTAGATCGTCATCGTAATATCTGATGCGGAATTTCTCTCTTCTGTCCACGCCGTCAATTTTTTCCCTTAAAGCCTTATCATCGGGAGTGTCAAAATACAGGCTTCTGATATGGTATTTCCCGTCTACGGCATGAGAGTCCCGCCTTGCTACAGCGGAAAGCCTGCTTCTTATACACAACATGTCCATAGGACTTATTTTGTGCTTAATCTCATGCCTGTAATCTTTTCTCATTTACGCCCTCCATAAAAATATTTTTACCATGTTCTCCATCGGAGCTTAAAGTTCGTTTCGTTTTTTGTACTTCGTAAATTTACAGTATAAATGTGATGAAAATGTGAAGTAAATGTAACAATTATGTGAAATACCTAGTGTGCTGGCACACCAGCTAAATCGTTGATTATCTCTCCTGCTATGATAAGCCCTGCAACAGAAGGAACAAAGGCAGTTGAACCGGGTATGCTTCTTCGCACCGTATCCTCAGTGACAGTTCCCTTATGTAACACGGGCTTCTCCCTGGAGTAGACGACCTTCAGTGAATCTATTCCTCTCTTGCGGCATTCCCTTCGCATAACCTTGGCCAATGGACAGACAGATGTATCATAAATATCCGCCACCTCCAATGCACCGGGATTGACCTTGTTGCCCGCACCCATAGATGATATAACAGGAACACCAGCTTTTTTTGCATTTTCTATTATAGTAAGCTTGCCAGTGACAGTATCAATTGCGTCAACCGCATAATCATAATCACAAAAATCAAACTGATCCTGTGTGTCAGGAAGATAAAATGTCCTATGGGTTCTGACCTGACACTCCTTAAAAATATCATGAATTCTTCTGGCGGCCGCGTCCACCTTGTATTCTCCGAGAGTGCTGTGTGTTGCAATTATCTGCCTGTTTAAGTTCGACAGGCATACAGTATCATTATCAATAAGATCCAGCGCGCCAATTCCTGATCTGGCAAGGGCCTCAACCACATATCCCCCAACTCCGCCTATGCCGAAAACTGCTACCCGACATTTAAAAAACCGCTCCATAGCTTCTTTTCCGTATAAAAGCTCTGTTCTTTGAAATTCCTCTGACATAAACCTGCCCTCTCATATGACATGTGCGCATTAACCTTTACAACTATAATTCAAGGTAAATCACTTGTAAAGTACGGGCACAATGGCATATAATGATACATAGCATGCGTGCTGCTTATCATTAATGAGGGGCAAAACATCTTTTGACCCTCATATCATAGAACGGAATAGTAATGAAAGAAAGATTTAATATTGCGTATATGGGTTCCCACAAATACGAGGGTTACCCTGTTGGACTTGAAAACGGCGTTAAAAACGGTTTGTACGAGCTGGATCAAAACCTCATCTGGATCGCAGATCTTCTTCCCATTGATTTCATTGACACTTCACCCTATTATTTCAGACTTGCGTTCGAGCTGGCTGCCCGAATGGACATTGATTGTTACATAGTGCCTGTCGGCATGATCAACTCCTACAATGTAGCCAACAACGAAATAAACGGCAGGGTCGTTACATCAATTTTGGATCCCAGGAGAACCATAGTTATTGAGGATGTATTCCCCGGATACCGTTATATCACCAAGGACAACAAGCCTGGAATGCGCGAGCTTATGATCCACATGCTTGAAAAGCACAAATATAAGCGAATATGCTTCATAAGCGGACCAGAATCAAGCTTTGGAGCCCGTGAGCGTGAAAGCGTCTATTTTGAAGAAATGGAAAAACATGGTCTGTCCGTTGATGATAAAATGTTTGCCAGGGGCATTTTCTCAGGCGCGTGTGATGAGGTTGTGGAAGAGCTTTTGTATAACAACCCTGATGCTGAAGCCATAGTATGTGCCAATGACCATATAGCCATGACGGTTTATCGCGTCTTAAGGTCACACAACCTTAGTCCTGGAGTTGATGTGGCAGTTACAGGCTTCGACGATGATCCCGGCTCACTTCACGCTACACCGCCCCTTACTACTGTCCGTATTGCAAGCTATGATCTTGGATATGCTGCTGCTTATGAGGCAGTCCGGCTGTGCAAGGATCAGCCCCAGGAAATCAATATTCTAAACAGCAGATTTATACACCGTATCTCTTGTGGCGAGACAAAAAATACCAATATTAATCCATATGCCAATCTGCTGAAACAGTCTCTCGATCTTGATGCCATTACCAGGCAGTTTCTTGATGACATACTCGATTCTTCATCAGAACAGATAAGAGAGATGTGCTGGCAGCGCATCCATCGCTTAAGTGAGAAGATTCCGGCTGTATTGGACGAGAGCAAGCCCTATGGTTCTGAACACCTGATAGATACAACGGATATCGTTGATATCTTCAGATACGATGCTGCTAATTACATATCATACAAAAAGTTCCAATCCGCGGTATCTACCTGTTTCGACAGCGTAAGCCAGTTTGTATCAGATAAACGCCGCAATTGGCTTAATCTTGAAGCAGCATATTTTCATCAGCTCATATCCGATAATATTCAAAGCATGTATGTTCAGCGGGAATGGGATTCCCGTTCCAGACAGTGGTCTATTTCAAGGATTATATCCGATGCTATCGTGCATTCCGACAATCCCAAGCTTGCAATACAGGAAATGTTCCAGGCACTTACTGAAATGGGCATTAAGGACGCATATCTTCTGGAATTTGCTGAACCGGTTGAATTTCTTAACAAGAGCAAGCTTTTACTGAATGACACCCTCTATTTAAGAGGGCAGATAAAAGACAGCAAATTCTCCTACAGTGACGGAAGAAAACGATACATGCTCCAACAGATTATCAAAACATTCCTGCCGGATTCTCTCTCCGATGGAGAAAGGCTTATGACGAGCCCGGCTTATACAATAGGGGCTCTTACAACCGGAACTGAGGCTTTGGGGCTTTTGATCCTGGGACCTTGTATGCTTCAATCAGGAGAAATCATCCATACATACTCTCAGATAGCCTTCGGATTAAAGCATCTGCATATGATACGCCAGGAAAAAGAGCTGATTAGTATTCTAAACCGCAATAATCTCAAGCTCTCACAACAATCAGAGCACGATGAGCTTACAGGATTATATAACAGGCGCGGATTTATGCACAGCTTAGAGCGCAGGCTTAATGAGGCTCTGCGCAGTAATGTAAAATACGAGTCTGACAATAGTGAATCAGCATCTGAATCCGACAATCACACCATAAAAGCCACAATCTACTTTATGGATCTTGATGGACTTAAGCAGATCAATGACACATATGGTCACGATGATGGAGATTTTGCTATCATAACTACTGCCCGAATTCTGGAGGAAGCATTTAATAATTCACTCGTAGGCCGGCTCGGCGGAGATGAATATCTTGGATTCCGTTTCACACGGAAAAATGACTCTGACAATGGAGCATGGATGATATCACATATAGAAAGAATAATGGAGCGATACAATATGAGTATCAATAAGCCATATAAGCTTGCCATATCTGTAGGTTATCATACCTTTGATGTTACTAATGATACATGGGACAAGATACCTGCAATACTTGACGAAGCAGACTCAATGCTCTATAAAAACAAACGCTCCAGAAAGGCAAAATAATGCAAAAACCCCTTATTATCATTTCCGATATCGGAGCCTCGCTGCAAGCCACCCCTGCATATATAACAAACAGCTTTATCAGAAATGGTTTTTCCCCTATTATATGTCCCTTCGATGTGGCGGCAATAAGTGACAATAAAGACAAAACAGAATATTTTTTGATAAATCTTCCCAATGTCTTTTCCAATGAAATTCGTCAGGTTTGTTTTTTCCTTCGGGATCTGTGCATAGATGAAGAAAAATCCATACTCTGCTGCGGCAGCAGCAAGAATATTGATCTGGCCAGAAAGATATTACCATCGATGGTATTAAAGGGCACATTTGAGGCTGCAAGCGGCGATATAGATTATGTCACTAAACAGACTAAGATGGCATTGAGAGCGAATGATGACCGGCCGGGCTGTCTGATTATTGATACAGATATGGAGTACAACCGTAATCTTCGGCTGGCTCTTCATGATTTTTGTGATGTGGCATTTTCAGACGGCACTCTGAAAGAAACAACACCATTCATCCAGGAAGCAGATCTTGTAATTCTAAGCATGGAGCTTGAGATGTCCATACTTGATTTTATGCTGCTCGAATCACTTCTTTCCAGGCAAAAAAAAGAACGGCAAATGAACATCGTTTCATTCGCCGCTGACTATGCCCGTCAGAACGCCATTAATAGCGCAACCAAATACAGTGGAGTCTGCCTCTCCAAGGAAACAGATTTCATCAAAAATGCTAATTACATTAAGCGCCGTTATTTCTCAAAGAGTCTTTAAAGACTATCCACGAAAAACTTCCGGTTTTCCATACTATATCGAACCTTAGAAAAGAAGGCTTTAATGAACATCAGATTATCAGACCACTTTACCTGTCGAAGATTATTGCGGTTTGCACTTCCGTCAATATTTATGACAATATTTACATCTGTCTACAGTGTAGTTGATGGTTTTTTTGTTTCCAATTTTGCCGGAAAGAATGCACTTGCCGCTGTATCACTCATTTATCCTTTTATCATGATATTTGGTGCGGTCGGCTTTATGCTTGGCACCGGAGGTACTGCCCTGATAGCGCTTCGTCTTGGTGAAGGCAAGAAGGAGAAGGCAAATCAGACGTTCTCCATGCTGGTATATATTTCTATTGCCCTGGGAATTGTTTTCGCAATTCTTGGCATCCTTTCTATCAAACAGGTTGCTATACTGCTAGGCGCAAACAAAGATATTCTTGAGCCCTCAATTATCTATGGCACTATCCTTTTTATAGGACTGCCAGCTTTTATGCTGCAATATGAGTTCCAAAGCCTCATGGTTGCCGCTGAGAAGCCAAAGCTTGGTCTTTACATAACCATTATTTCCGGTCTTTCCAATATATTCCTTGACTGGCTGTTGGTCGGAGTTTTGAAAATGGGCATATCCGGTGCCGCAATTGCCACAGATGTCAGCGAACTGGTGGGGGGTATATTTCCTGTTGTGTATTTTGCCCGAAAAAACAACAGCACCCTGCAGCTTACTAAGGCTCGCATTAATCTTCCAGATCTTAGAAAAGTCATAACCAATGGTTCATCAGAGTATATCTCCAGCATTTCCCTGTCTGTTGTAAGTATGCTGTATAATTCCCTGCTTATGAAACACGCCGGTGCAAACGGTGTTGCAGCCTATGGAGTATTGCTGTATGTAAGTGAGATCTTCCTTGCGATTTTCGTAGGCTACTCAATGAGTACAGCTCCTGTCATCGGATATCATTACGGCGCAAGAAATCAAAAGGAACTGAAAAATGTCTTTAGTCTGAGTGTTCGTATACTGGGAATATGTGCAGTTGCAATGTTCATTGCCGGAGAAGGATTTGCAGGCACTATATCCGGTATCTTTGTCAGTTATGATGAAAGTCTTATGCAGATGACGGTCCATGCATTCAGGATCTTCTCTTTCTCATTCCTGTTTTCAGCAATACCTGTCTATATCTCAGCTTTTTTTACAGCCTTAAACAACGGAGCACTATCCGCCCTTATCTCCTTTGTAAGGACATTCATCTTTGAAATCGGTTCTGTTCTGTTGCTGCCGATGATCATGGGACTTGACGGTATCTGGTTTTCAATGGTTGTTGCGGAACTGGCAGCATCCATCCTGTCAATCTGCATAATAATCTGGAAAAGAAAAACTCTGTTTTATTAAAGAATTATTCTTCACCAGTCCTTAGTATCTTAGCTGCATTTTCCTCTTCTATATCAGCAAAAAATGAAAGCATCGGTTTAACATTCGTGTTATTGTTGATGCGCCTTTCTATATAATTTCTTGTAAGCTTTTTTACCACAGGCGCAAGAGACAGCACTCCAATGAGGTTTGGAATCATCATCATTCCGTTAAAGGTATCTGAAATATCCCAGGCTAAGGATGATGTCATCAAAGCTCCCGAAAGAATCATAAGTACAAAAACAACTTTATAAATCCTGGTAACAACCGGCGCCTTCTCTCCTGCCAAATATTCCACAGCTTTTGTACCATAGTGTGACCACCCAAGTATTGTAGTAAAGGCAAAAAGCAAAATAGCCAGAGCAATAAATGCCCGTCCTAATTCAAAGCTTCCAATGTGAAATACCGATGCAAAGGCATCCGCCACTAAAGTTGCATCATTGTCACTTACCGTCGCACCCGTTTTTAAATCTATGACACCAGAGGTAAGTATTGTAAGCGCCGTCATTGTGCAGATAACAATAGTATCTGCAAACACCTCAAAAATCCCCCATATGCCCTGCTTTACAGGCTCCAAAACATTAGAATTGGAATGAACCATTACAGAAGAACCAAGACCTGCTTCATTGGAGAAAACTCCCCTCTTACATCCCAGGGTAATAACCTGTTTTAAGGTAATGCCTGCGGCTCCTCCCCAGGCAGCCTTGCCGGTAAAGGCACTTGTAAATATGGCAGCAAAGGCATCGTCAATCTGAGAAAAATTCTTAAAAATTATCATAAGTGAACCAAGGATAAACGCCACCACCATTACCGGCACAACACTCTCCGCCACCACAGCAATTCTCTGAAGGCCACCTATAACAATGACTCCTACCAGAATCATAAGAATTATCCCTGTTATAAGCATATAAAGGGTAATTGCGCTGTTTCCATCAAAGGAAGTATAAAGCACATGACCTGAGAGAGGCTTGATATCAAAGGCTGAGGTAAAATTAACGACAATTTTATTGACCTGACCCATATTACCGATTCCAAAGGAAGCCAGTGTGGCACAGACCGCAAATAATATTGCAAGAATCCGCCCAACGGGCCTTAGACCCTTGTAACCGCCCAGGCCGTCCTGCAAATAATACATGGCTCCTCCGGACCATTCTCCCTCTTTGTTCTTTCGGCGAAAATATATTCCCAGAATATTTTCAGAATAATTAGTCATCATACCAAAAAAGGCAGCGACCCACATCCAGAAAATAGCTCCCGGTCCTCCAGCAGTAATAGCCGCAGCTACTCCGGCGATATTTCCCACACCTACTGTAGCTGCAAGAGCTGTACAAAGTGCCTGAAACTGCGAAATAGATGCATGATCACCAGTTCTGCCCTTGACCTTGGAATCAAACAGGCTTCCCAGGGTCTTATTCATCCAGTGTCTGAAATGTGCTACCTGGAAAAACCCGGTCGTAATCGTCATTATTATTCCAACTGCGATCAAGAGCCACACACCCAGAGTAGTCCATACAAATGTGTTAACTGTATCGTTTATATTGCCCAGCCGTTCAAAAAATTGTTCCATTATGATCACCTATCCATGCCTGTTTTTTGAAAATAAATATGTAACAGTTCCTGACAAAACGAGATAATTATACATATTTTCTGCCGTTGGTGCAATATATATCTTCACAAACTCAGTTCATCTTCTTGCCGGTGAAATAGATCTCGCTTGGCCCTAAATTGGAAAATCCATCATGCTCTGCTGTACGAAGATCGGTATCAAACACAAGAAAATCAGCATCCTTCCCTGTCGCAATAGAGCCCTTGGCAGCTTCTATGCCAAGCTGCTTTGCCCCATTGATGGTATATCCCAGCAGCATCTCTTCTATGCTCATCTGCTCACTTACAGGAGGATAAGCCTCTTTGGTCCTGCTGTGCTCAAGGGCTTTGGTCTTATCAGTGATATGGCGCGTCATGCCTACTTCCATGCCAAGATACGGGCTCCAGTTACTGGAAAATGTTACAATAGCGCCACTATCCATAAGCGACTTGCACCGGTACATGGAAAGCGCTCTTTTCTCCCCAAGGAGCTCGCGCCATGTATTGATAGGTTCACCGCCCATATTGCCGGCATGCCACCAGGGCGTATAGTCAGCAAAGACTCCAAGCTCTGCAAAACGCTTCAGGTCTGCATCATCCTGTATTTCCAGATGGGCGCAGGTGACCTTTACATGATAGTCATCGCCTAACTCCTTCCTTGCCATCTCCACTCCGTCTAAAACAATATGGGATGCCCTTTCACCAACGGTATGCAAGTGAAGATCCAGCCCCGCTTCGTTTAGAAGCTTCAACAGTTCTGCTATTCCTTCTTTTTCAAAGGTCGTAGCGCCTACCGCGCCCGTGTCCCCATGATGAGTGCCGCCGTCTGGATTTTCAAGGTGCCGTCCATAAAGATCTTTAACGTATGCACCTTTAAGTGTTCCGTGTTAAACTCCCGCTGATAACGCTTCACCTCTTCCACCGCTTCCTTCATCTTCTCAGGTCTTGTGAGCGTATAGCACCCGTCTATATAAACCGGCAGCTTGCCCTGTCTGTCCAGATCGCGCAGATACCGGTAGACCCGCTCATGGATCTCATCATGTTCAGGAAAGCCTGCGTCAAAGACACAGCTCACGCCAAATTTGATGGAGTCGTCGATCCAGCGCGTGACAGCCGCTTCGATCTGCTCGTCCGATAGATTTTTTAGGTGATCAAAAAGAAACCGCCAGGCCGCTGATTCATATACATTTCCGGTTACATGACCGTCCTTTCGCACATAATAGCTAAGCCCCGGGACGATATCCGGTGTAGCATCCGTGATACCGTGCTTTTCTAAAATCTTAGAGTTCACCCACACGCTGTGCGCTTCCGATTCCAATATCAAAAGCTCACTGTCGGGGCATATCGTATCCAGCTCTTCCTTTACGATCGTTTCCCCATTTAACAGATCCCGTTCCAGCTCAAACCGGTAGCGTTCCATGCCGGGATGATCCTTTACATAGCCTGCCATAAAGTTCATGGCCTCTTTCTTGTTTGAACACTCAACATATACGCCAAAATCCGTATATTCAAATCCAACGCCAAGACT
>CAJOFQ010000013.1 GCA_905233955.1 uncultured Lachnospiraceae bacterium | reverse complement strand
AGGTCTTCCCGCTTATATTGTAGCAGGAGAGAGTGGATGAAACTCTATAGTGTCACAGACGGCTATATAGACTACTTAAAGTCAGAAGATGGTGTTAAAAGTATAAAGTAGTTTGGTTTTTCGCTGCCATATCCCCGCAAAGGACTGCTTGCAATTCTTTAAGTATATAAGTATGATATGATACAAGGGTCAGTGTACCTTTTGGCCCTTGAAACATCATATTATAATTAATCAGAGGTGAATGCGATGCCCAGACAAGATGATGATGAGATTCGTATGCTTGCCCAGAAGCTTTTGGCGGACTATGGCAATCATCGTGAAATAGATACCCAGGAGTTTTTCCACAGACCGGACAAGGAGTCAGTGCGGGAGATTACCAAGAAGCTGCTTCGGCTGATCACGCCGGGCTTTTACCGTGACAGGAACTATCGCTTCTATAATATGGAAGGCAACATCATGGTTTTAATTGAGGATGTGCTTTACAACCTGTCACAGCAGATAGGCATAGTGCTGCGTTATGCCAATGACCGTCATATCAGAGAGAATGCCGCCGATTGTGGCTGTTCGGAAGGCGATATGGACGAACAGGCATACTGCCTTGCAAAAAGCTTTCTGTTTCGCATTCCAAATATCAGAGAATATGTACAAACTGACCTGGAGGCCACCTTTCAGGGAGATCCTGCAGCATATAATATGGATGAGATAATTTTGTCTTATCCAGGACTATTGGCAACCACAATTAACCGCCTGGCACATGAGCTTTTTTTGCTTAATATACCTCTCATCCCCAGGATTATGACGGAATACGCACATTCTACCACGGGAATAGACATTCACCCCGGAGCTACCATCGGTAAATATTTCTTTATAGATCACGGCACAGGTATAGTTATAGGCTCCACCACTCATATAGGCGACCATGTCAAGGTTTATCAGGGAGTTACCCTCGGAGCTCTTTCAACCAGTGGTGGACAGAGCCTTCACGGGGTAAAGAGACACCCCACCATCGAGGATAATGTTACCATATATTCAGGAGCTTCAATTTTGGGAGGAAACACTGTAATCGGCAAAAATTCCGTCATAGGCTCCAATGCCTTCCTTACAAAATCAGTTCCTGAGGGAACCAGGGTAACCATCAGGAATCAGGAGCTGCAGTTTGCCACCAAATCAGGTCAGATAATGGATATGGGTGATATCGGGCAAAGTGACGAGTGGTATTATATGATCTAACAGATTTTTTAGAGGATTCAGACATGACCAACACAAAAGCGCATAACAACCAATACTCTATAAGAATTGCGGCCGAATACAGAGACGCGCTGACGGGACTGTTCAATTTGGATGGTTTTTTTGACGCCATGGATCGTCATTTTACCAGATTTGTCCATTCGGCTGTTATACATTTTGATGTGGACGATTTTAAAAGCTTTAATGAGCAGTATGGATTCATGGGCGGAAATCAGTTTTTGCTGGCACTGTCGGATGAGCTTAGGATGGTTTTCATAGATTCCATAATTGCCAGAACCGGGGGCGATCATTTTGTAGTTGCAACCATGTCCGAGCATGCCGAGGATCGCATAGTGGATTTGCAGGACCGGATGAGGGCCCATATGCGCAATATGCAGATATCTGTTAAGGCAGGAATTTATTTTCCGGCTCCATACGAGAGAGACAATGTTGCGCTTTTCCTGGATCGTGCCAAGCTTGCCTGTGATCAGATCAAGCACACCTATGACAAAAGCTATTGTATTTATAATCCAAAGATGGAGAAATCCAGGCAATTCCGGCATTCTATTATAACAGGATTTGATAACGCTCTTTCGTCAGGATATATCAAACCGTACTATCAGCCTCATGTAAGGCTGATGACGGGTGAGCGCTGTGGATATGAAGCTTTGGCCCGCTGGATAGACGAAGAGCATGGAATGATATCTCCGGCAGTATTTATTGAGGTACTGGAAGATGCTCATATGATTCATTTGCTGGATATTTATATTATAGAGCAGGTGTGCAGAGATCTAAGATTTGTTATGGACAAGGGGCTTAAGGCACTTCCGGTCTCGGTCAATCTGTCCCGGTTGGATTTTTATCTGTGTAATATCTATATGGAGATAGAGATTATCAGAAAAAGATACGATATCCCCGCCAAGTATCTTCATATAGAAGTAACAGAATCTGCTCTTACAGATGAGGGCGACTTCCTGTTATCTGAGATACCCCGTTTTCACAAAGGGGGTTATCAGGTATGGATGGACGACTTTGGAAGCGGTTATTCATCGCTTAACAACCTGATGCGCTATCCTTTTGATCTGTTAAAGATTGACATGGGTTTCCTTCGTGAATTTGAGACCAATGAGAAGTCACATGTAATAATTGCTGCCATAATTCGCATGGCAAAGAAGCTCGGTATTCATACCCTTGCCGAAGGTGTTGAGACTCAGGAACAGTATGATTTCCTGCGCGAAATAGGTTGTGAAAAAATTCAAGGATATTTTAAGGGACGCCCTACGCCTTTTAATCGTGAGCTTGCAGATGAGGTTATATCCCGGAACTCTCGTGATCTGACTCCGGATGGAAGTACTACAGAATCTATAGAGTTGGCTGAATACTTTAATGAGATCGGTAAATTAAATGTTCTTTCAAGTTCCCCAATAACCCCAAGGCCGTTGTTAGATGCTTCAACTCAGCCTATAGCTGTATTGGAAAATACAGAGGGCGAGAGTGAAATCTACTATTTATATGCCAATAATACATATCGTCAATTCATAGAAAATCTGGGATATTCTGTGGACTGGAACCAGGCTATCATGCCTTTTTCCATGGACGAGCTTCTTAATAACCCTGTATATGGTGTGCTGATACGCCGCTGTATAGAGAGCAGACAGGAAGAGGTGGAGCATGCAAGACGAGGGGATACAGCCTCCGATGTTCATCTTAAGATCCTGGCAGAGCATGAGGGACGAAGAGCCTATGTCATTACCATGGAGAATGTTATGAATCCTAATGACTATCTGGATGCATATGATCTGTCAGTCACCACGAAAAAAGCTGTAGATGTTAAGAAAGGTAATGCTTAAATGAGATCAGGCTCTCATACCATAGATATGTTAAATGGTCCTTTGCTGCCAAAGATGATAGCCTTTGCGCTGCCGCTGGCTTTTGCATCTATTCTGCAGCAATTGTTCAATGCAACCGACATAGCTATTGTTGGCCGTTTTACTGACAATGGAATGGCTGCAGTCGGCGCTAATTCACCAATTGTAAATATATTGATTGGTTTTTGCTCTGGATTGGCAGTGGGTGTTAATGTCCATGTGGCAGGATTGATTGGAAGACACGAAGAAAAAAGGGTCAGCCATGCCATACACACTATCTTCTTTTTAGGCATAATGGCCGGGGTTTTAGTCGGAGGCACAGGCATTATTCTATCATCGTCTATACTTCATCTGATGGGAGCTCCGGAGGATGTGTTTTCAGATGCACTGGCTTATCTTAGGATATACTGTCTGGGTGTTCCCTTTGCGATGCTCTATAATTTTGCTTCTGCAGTTCTTCGCAGCCGTGGAGATACGAGAAGGCCGCTGTATGCACTTGCTCTAAGTGGTGTGGTTAATATAATTTTGAATTTATTTTTCGTAGTCGTGTGCGGAATCGGCGTAAAGGGTGTTGCCATTGCTACAGATATTGCCAGTGCCATGTCTGCATGGATAGTCTTGCGAATTTTATTAAAAGAAGAATCAATTCCATTCCCCTTCAGAAATGTTTTCATACACAGGCTCCTTATCGGGCGGATTTGCCGCATTGGTTTGCCTGCGGCTTTTCAGGGAATGTTGTTTTCTATCTCCAATATGTTCGTACAGAGCGCTATTAACAGCTTTGGTACAGATGCCATTGCCGGGAACACAGCCGCCCTTAACTACGAGATCATGTCTTACTATATAGCCCTTGCCATTGGACAGACTGTAGTAACATTTACCAGTCAGAATCTGGGAGCAGGTAATCTGGATCGCTGTAAAAAATCGTATTACATATGCATGGCTTTATCATGCGGCATTCTTTTTTCCATAAATACAATTGTGGTGATCTTTGGAAGGACTTTTTTGTCATTCTTCACCACCAGCGAGAGTGTTATGGAGTATGGGCTTATGAGATTCCATATAGCCCTGCTCCTTCATGTGCTGATCTGCTCATATGAGATAACCGCGGGAGCCTTAAGGGGCTATGGATATGCTATGCTTCCCACCGTGATATCTATAATAGGAACATGTCTGTTAAGGCCGATGTGGATTATGACTTATTTCAGGGCTCATCATACTATGGAGTCACTGCTTATGGTGTATCCGGTTTCCTGGGTTGTAACCGGAATCGCCATGCTTACGGCTTATCATTATTGTATGGCAAGGCTTCATAAGGAAAAATAGTACGCTGCATATCAGTAACGAGAGAGGAGGAAAACCATGCACGAGCTTACACTTGGAAAAACAGGAATAAAAACAGTCCAGAATGCTTTTGGGGCGTTACCTATACAGCGTGCGGCAAAAGAAGATGCCATTCGTATTTTAAGGAAGGCGTATGATGGAGGAATGCGGTATTTTGATACAGCCCGGGCATATTCAGACAGTGAAGAAAAGCTGGGAGAAGCGTTTGAGGGAATGCGGGATAAGGTATTTATCGCTACCAAGACAATGGCAAAGAATACCCAGCAGTTCTGGAAGGATTTGGACACCTCTCTTTCCATGCTAAAGACGGACTACATTGATGTATATCAGTTCCATTGTGCTGAAACAGTGTATGCACCGGGAGATGGAAGCGGGATGTATGAGTGTATGCAGGAGGCAAAAGCCCAGGGCAAGATTCGCCACATAGGCATTACTGCTCACAAGATACAGGTGGCTTATGATGCTGTTAAGTCGGATCTTTATGAGACTATGCAGTTTCCGTTTTCCTATCTGGCTGGGGAAAAGGAGATTGAACTGGTTCGCCTGTGCAAAGAGCATAATGTGGGATTCGTATGCATGAAGGGGCTTGCGGGAGGCCTGATCAACAACTCCAGGGCCGCAATGGCATTCATGTCCCAATATGAAAACGCGCTTCCTATATGGGGAATACAGACTGAAGCGGAATTGGATGAATGGCTGGCATTTATGGATGACACACCCCAGTATACAGGAGAGATCCGCGCATTTGTGGAACAGGAGCAAAAAGAGCTTGCGGGTAATTTCTGCCGTGGCTGCGGCTATTGCGAGCCCTGTCCCGTTGGAATAGTGATCCATCAGTGTGCCAGGATGTCTCTGATGATCCGCCGTTCGCCTTCGGCAGGCTGGCTTGGCAAAGAATGGCAGGAGGAGATGGCAAAAATAGAAAATTGTCTTCATTGCAGCAAGTGTATGTCACATTGCCCCTATGAGCTGAACACTCCCGAGCTTCTGGCTGCGAATCTTAAGGATTATAAACAGGTAATCGCTTCAAATCCACAGGGGAATGTGTGATAAATTTTTGCCGTCATCTTTCAATACCATCCCTTGAGAGACTGAACTCTAAGCCCGATTCCGGTGTTGTCCTTGCTGGTATTGCGGGAATCAGTGGTTCGTTCTCCGTCATAATCGCGATTGATTCTTGCAATAACAGCCAAAAGGCTCATTTGCACCTTAGCCAAAATCAAGAGGTAAATGGCAACCATCATAACATTGTTTTGCAATAGACTAAGAGGAAAAAATGAAACAATTTGATGAGAGTATAATTTATGACCCTCGCATTTTCAGGGAGAACAGGCTTGACGCTCATTCAGACCACGAGTATTACAGTACGCTGGATTTCGAGGATATGGAGCCGTCTGATTTCAAGGTCCTTTTGAATGGACAGTGGAAATTTTCATATGCGAAAAATCCCTCATCCGCAATAGATGGATTCTGGGAAAAGGATTACAATACCCGCCTGTGGGATGAAATCACGGTGCCCGGACATGTAGAGCTGCAGGGCTATGGAGCTCCTCAGTACGCTAACACACAGTATCCGTGGGACGGACACGAGTTGCTCAAACCGGGCGAAGTGCCGACTGAGTACAATCCTACATCCAGCTATGTTCGTTATTTTACTATCCCGGAATTTTTCAACGACAAGCCGGTTTATATTTCCTTCCAGGGAGTTGAAACGGCATTTGCGCTGTGGGTAAACGGCAGTTATGTAGGTTACAGCGAGGATACATTTACCCCCTCCGAGTTTGACATTTCTGATTATGTCGATCGTACGGGCGAGAATAAGCTGGCAGTGAGGGTATACAGGTTTAACAGCGGAAGCTGGTGTGATGACCAGGATTTCTTCCGCTTTTCGGGTATATTTCGTGATGTATATCTTTATACACATCCAAAGACTCATATCAGGGATTTGAGGATCAGGACGATTTTGGATGATAAATATGAGAATGCTGTTCTCGAGCTGGCTATAAAAACGATTGGCAGCGGAAGTGCCGTTTTCACACTGAAGGACAAATCCGGCAAGGAGATATTTTCACATAATGAGGATATAGATGGCGTAAAAACCTTTTCCTACAGTGTGGACAATCCTGAGAAATGGAGTGCTGAAGACCCTTATCTTTACGATCTGTTGATTACAGTAAGTGACAGCGATGGAAATATTTGCGAATATATTCCTGAAAAGGTTGGTTTCAGGTGTTTTGAAATTAAAAATAACCTTATGCGTATCAATGGAAAGCGCATTGTGTTCAAGGGCGTAAACCGGCATGAATTTTCGGCTGTAAGCGGAAGATGCATTTGTGATAATGATATTAAAAAAGATATCATAACCATGAAGCAAAATAATATTAATGCGGTGCGTACAAGCCACTACCCTAATCGGACATACCTGTACAGATTGTGCGACAGATACGGGCTCTATATGATCGATGAAAACAATATGGAAAGCCACGGCATGTGGGACGCAATATGGAGAGGCATACTGAAGCTGGAGGATTGCATACCTGGCGACCGCGAGGAATATGCCGAGCTTATCATGGACAGAGCGACATCCATGTATGAAAGAGATAAAAATCATCCGGCCATACTTATGTGGTCTTGTGGAAATGAGTCGTTTGGAGGAAGCAATATTTATAATATGGCGAATACTCTGCGTGAATGGGATCCCACAAGGCTTGTGCATTATGAAGGGTCTAACTGGGAGAGGGATCCAAGATATCCCGATACCAGCGATATAAATACTTCTATGTATCTGCCGGTTAAAGAATTGCGGAAATATCTGAAGGAGCACCGCGAAAAGCCTTATATACTTTGTGAATATGCTCACGCTATGGGTAATTCCTGCGGAGATCTGATTGGATATACAAAGTTTGCTTATGAGGATGAGCTGTATCAGGGAGGCTTTATCTGGGATTATATCGATCAGGCAATAATAAAAAAAGACCGGTTCGGCAATGATTTAGCAGGTTATGGGGGAGATTTTGACGACAGACCCAATGATGGGAATTTCTCTGGCAATGGCATAGTGTATGGTGATACCAGAGAGCCGTCGCCCAAGATGCAGGAGGTTAGATTCTGCTACCAGAATATAGATATTGATATTCATGAAGGGATGATGACGATCAGGAATAATAACCTTTTTACCAATACTGATGAATATGACTGCGTTATAAGTCTTGTTCAGGAGGAAAAGACTTTAAAGAAATTGATAATCACGGCTGATGTTGAGCCTCTTGGTGAAAAAAACTTTGAGATACCTTTTGATATTCCCCAAAAAGAAGGAGAATACATTTTGAATGTATCTTTTGTCCTGAGGGAGGATACGATCTGGGCAAATTCCGGACATGAGAGCGCATTTGCGCAGAAAGTATTTGGCAAGCCAGCCAGGGTTGTTCACAAGAATAGTCCGGTACGCGTTACCGAAGGATGGTGGAATTTCGGAGTCAGGGGTGAAGATTTTGAAGTAATGTTTTCAAAATTATCAGGAGGCCTGGTATCATACCGATATGGAAACAGAGAGCTTATAAAGCAAATGCCAAGACCTAATTTCTGGAGGGCAATGGTAGACAATGATATTGCATGTCTTCTGCCTTTCAGGGCAGGACAATGGAAGATTGCCAGCATGTATCTGTCCCACAAATATGATGGCGGGCTTAAAGCTACTGATTATACAGTGGAAGAGCTTGATGGAGCGTGGAGGATAAGCTTTACTTATCACCTTCCGGTGACGCCGGCTAAGGATTGCGAGCTGTCATATACTGTTCATCAAGATGGAGTAGTTGATGTCAGGCTTTTGATGGATAATTCAAATGAAATAGGAGAGCTGCCTGAATTTGGAGTAATTTTCACCTTGGATGCGGACTATGATCATGTAAAATGGTATGGCATGGGGCCTGACGAAACATATATGGACAGAAATCACGGCAAGCTTGGAGTATATGAAAATAAAGTAGCTGACAATATGGCGCGGTATTTACGCCCTCAGGAATGTGGTAACAAAACTGCTGTACGATATGCCCAGGTTACTGATCCTTTGGGACGGGGGCTTAGGTTCTCTGGAGAAGATCTCAACTTTTCAGCTCTTCCCTATTCGCCTCATGAGATTGATAATGCAAATCATCCCAATGAGCTTCCGCCTGCAAACTATACCTATGTAAAGGTTTCTCTGGCTCAGATGGGAGTAGGAGGAGACGATACATGGGGAGCCAGGGTTCACCCGGAATATATGATCGGCAGCGACGGCCAGCTTTCATTTGAGTTTTCGTTTAAGGGCATATGATCCAAGGGTCGATAATAGGTAACAAAACAGCCGCAAATCTCTGGTAACGGGGATTTGCGGTTTTTGACTATGTAGGCCGGTCTTTTGATGACGATTATGCCAGAATATTGACGATTATGCCAATTGCTTGAAAACCAAAATGAGCAGGGTATAATAGAGACTGTTTTTGTAAATAAAAAAATTAGAAGGAGCAAACAAATGAAGAACTTTGGATGGAAGCACTTCCTGGCCTTGTTCATGGCGATTGTCATGGTAATGGCAAGTGGTGTGTTTGTGACAACACAGTCATTCAAGGCAACGGAGGATGGATCCTATGAAGAGGATTTATCCGAAGAAAGTATTGATGCCGAAGAGGGATCAGAAGATGCCGATTCAGGAGAAGCATCCGATGAAGGCGGCGAAGAGACGGGGGAATCCTCAGAAGAGGATGAATCTGTCGAAGAAGCTGCATCTGTAAATGTTATTTTCGACCTGAACGGGGGTGAGGGTGATGAGCCTGACGCCTATGCAGCGGATGTTGTAGATGATGGCGGAGTAGCAGTTGGGGAGCTTCCGCAGCTTTCTGATTATGTGGATGGCGACGGCTATAGCCATGTATTCGTGGGCTGGAGCACCAGAGAGGACGCCTCTGGGCCGGATGATTCATTCTACTACGCAGACAGTGATGAGAATAATGAACTCAAGCTGTATGCAGTTTGGAATGTAGAAGAGCCTGCAGCAGAAGAGGTTGCAGAGGAAGAGACAGCCGGGGAAGCCGAAGAGGCAGTAGAAGAAGAGCCTGCACAGGAGACCGATGAGGCAGTAGAAGAAGAGCCCGCAGAGGAAATCCAGGAGACTGTAGAAGAGCCCGCAGAGGAAATCCAGGAGGCAGCAGGAGAAGCGGTCGAAGATACCAATGATACTGTCGATAAGTCTGAAGAAGTAAAAGAAGAGACTGCATCAGAGCCTCAAGAAGAAATAAAAGAAGTAAAGGACGAGACCAGGGATAACGATCAGGAGTCCAAAGAGACCAAAGCCGCGGAAGAAGCCTCGGATGAGCAGACTGCTAACGAAACGAACCCTGAGACATACAATCAAACAGATGAAGAGAGTTATCTGGTTGATGAGGATGGTAAGCGTATCCTGGATGCAGAAGGCAATCCCGTACGCATGGACTCAGAGGGGTACCGGATTGATGAGAATGGCAACCGCATACTCGATGAGAATGGTAATCCCATAAATGCCAAGGATGTGGCGCTGGTCGGCGCCGAAGAGCAGGCCACATATATGACAGCCGGTTATTTTGCACAGACCACTTCCAAGGGAGTTTCTGTCAATGTAACCTATCAGGACAATGTATTCCCGGTTGGTACGACTATGGTAGTTAAGGATATCAGCCAGGAAGAAGCGGTTGCCCTTGCCAGGAAGGCTGAGTCTTCTGACGGGAAGAGCGAAAATGCGGAAAATGAGTCCGAAGAAGAATCATCTAAGTCCAGTGGATCAATAACCGGCGCAATTGCCGTAGACATCACCTTCCTGGACAAGGACGGTAATGAGATCCAGCCAGCGAGCGGCGTATCCGTATCTATTACTGCGCCGGAGGTTATTGGCGGAACGAATCCTACGCTGGTACATGTGTCGGATGACGGAGATATTTCCAAGGTAGATGATGCCAGCGTAAGCGGCAATGGAGCGCAATTTTCGGCATCGGAATTTAGTACATATTTGTGGTATTGCGGCACCGAAGACAGGGCGCAGAAATACGACAATATATTTCAGGTTACAATGGATCCTTCACAGCCATTGACATTAAGATCAGCCATTGCAAATAGTGACGGGTATTATCTCGGCGGAACCTGGCAGATTTTTCCATGGCTGGAGGATCAGCAGAAAAATCGTGAAGATGGAATAGATCTGTGGAAGAATAAGCTCTCGGTCGCTTTTACAAACGGCGATACCGTGGTGAATTCCTCTAACAATACAACACCGGCTGAGGCCGAGATCGTTGCGACAGGAAATACAGAATTACCAACAGTGGTAACCTATACCTACGATGTCAACGGCGGTCGCCACAGGGATTACTATGTCATAAATATAGGCGGTAGCAGTGACGGCTATGTTGCACACTTTAATGTTAATGGAGGCAGTGGCAGCGTCAAGGATGTGCCGGTAACCATGACCGATAATGGCGGTCTTGTACAGATGCCCGATGGCAGCGGTCTTTCACGAGACAATTACAAGCTGGTTGGATGGTCACTGGCTCAGAACGCTATGACAGATGACCGCAGGAACGGCTGGTATGATAAAATATACGATTTGGGCGACGGCAATGATTCAACAACATCGGACGCCTATGTATGGATGCCTAACGGGGAAAAGGAAATTACCTTCTATGCCATGTGGGCAAAGACCAGCCATTGGGATAAGATTGGCTTTTATATCCGCAAGGATGGAGTAATCCAGACAGAGCCGGCAGGCTATCCGGCTTCTGAATATATTACGGTTACTCCGGGTGGTGAGTACGATATGGATGCTGATGTATGTGAATACATTACCATAGCCAAGACTGAGACAAACCTTGATAAAGTTAAAAATAATATTACTGCAAAAGCCTGGAACGAAGTATACAACGAAATCAATACCAGACATAAGGACCTTTTGGAGACTTACCCCGGACTTACTACTGATGGGGAAGGATATTATATTGTGTGGTATGTCATCAAGGATCAGGGAAACAGATGGCATATAGACGGATGTATCCGCGGAGGAGCCTCTCAGTACAGCCTTGATTATAACCCCAACTGCAATGATTTTGAGGGACAGGCTCCGGCAGGCAAACCATACACAGCCGGAACCGAGGTTACAGTTGAAGGTAACAATACTCTGACCCGTACAGGGTATTCTTTTGGCGGCTGGAATACAGAGCCGGATGGTAACGGTACCGGTTATCAGGCGGGTTCTAAAATTACTCTTACAGAGAATACAACACTTTATGCGCAGTGGATCGCCAACACCGATACACCATACACCCTGCTCTGCTATGATGCTGAGACGGATACTGAGATTTCCAATACCAGGAAGGTTCGCTACGGTAAAACCGGAAGCACAATAGTGGCAGATGACAATGACAAAAAGCTTGAAGGCTACAAGTTTGTTGAGAACGATGAGAGGAATATAAAAGAAGCAGCTATTTTGCCCGACGGCTCAACAACTCTCAAGCTGTACTTTGAAAAAACTCATGCTGTAAAGGTTTACATGACAAATGGAACCAAAGTCTACGACAAAAAGCCTGTTGAGGCAGGTATTGAAAAGATAACTGTCGATGGCAATGATGTGACATCCTTTAAGTATGAAAACGACACCATTACATTTGAGTACAATAACAAAACTTATACTATTAATGATTTTAAAACAACTATAACAGGTGATAATACATCTGTGACAGACAGCGGTTCTTATGATGTTTCCGCAGCAAGCACAAACACAGACGGTGACGGCTGGATGGTAATGAAAGGTGATAAGGAAACAGCCTTTACCGTTGATGTAGTAGATGGCAAAATTGTAATCGCAAAGCGCGAGATCACCATCCGCTCTAAGTCACAGGAATGGGAGTATGACGGCCAGTATCACAAGCTTGATGAATACGATGTGATCTGGACAAATAAACCTGCAGATTCTCAGGATGATTCCTGGGCAGAAGGCGATTCCATGCCCGGTATAGTATTTACAACTGGTGATGGAGTTAAGGAGCCCACAATAGGTGATGGCACAGACAACAGCTTTAAAATTGATAAACTTGCTTTGGGAGACAAGACAGAAGACGATCTCTGGAAGGAAGCATTACCAAATTACACAATAACAAGAGAATTTGGCAAATTAAAGATTACATCTGATACTCCAAGTGATCTTTCAATCAACATTATTCCGGTTGATTATGAAGGAAGCTATGACGGACAGGAACACAGTGGAGATTTTACTGTTGAAGGAGCCAGTGAGTCTGAGGAGAGCGAATCCATTATTTCAAAGATAGCAGATAAGCTTACAAAGACATCTACCAAAAAGTTTGTCATAGGTGAGGATACCTATACCATCAAGGGTCTTAGGACTAACGCCACTGGAAACTGCAAGGATGCCGGTGATTATAAATTCTCTATTGAGGGATCCGCTGAGATCACCCGCAATGGTAAAAAGGTTCCCGAAGGATACTGTAAAGTTAATATCACAAGAGAAGGAATAATTAAGATCAACAAAATCCCGATCGAGCTGACTTCGGCAAGCCTTAGCAAGTTTTTCGATGAAAAGGAATTGAGAAACCCGGATGGCAATCTTGCCGTTACAGAAGAGGATGCGAAAAAATACGGTTTTAGGATCATAGAGGGCAAAAACGGAAAAACCGAAGGCGAGTTCGTCCAGGGTGAAGGAATTAAAATTACCTTTACCGGAGCGATTACCAAGCCTGGCGATACGAAAAATACCTTCAGCTATGAGAAGACAGGCAGCACCAATCTTGAAAACTATGATATCTCTGTTGAAAACGGTACGCTGACTGTTGAGAATACAACCGGCAAGCTCCATGTATCCATCCGCAAGGACGGAGTGATTCCTGTGGAGCCAAAGGGTCATTCTACAGGAGAATACACCAATATTACCTACAATGAATCAAGCAACAGCTTTATTTATGATATACAGGTTGATCTGAGGGATTATTTCTCATTTGACAAGATTCAGGAGGTAAACAACAACGATGTTATCAGGGCGTATTGGGGAGAAGATATAAGCGATGCCCTTACAGACAGTGCCCTGTCCAAGTTTGAAAACTGGAACGAAAAAGGCAAGGAGATCAACAAAAAATACTTCTGGAAGCCGGGCACAAAGGTTACCTGGTATGTAATCAAACAGCAAAAGGACGGGAAATGGCATATCAACGGTGTTGTTGACGCAAAGCCTGTTCTTGAGGTTACGAAGACGCTCATTAGCCCAGATAAAGTGGTAAAAGGTAAAAAGGCAAAGGTTGGCGACAAGCTCAAGTGGCAGGTTACAGTCAAAAACACTGGAGACGCCGCCGCCAAGAATGTTATTGTAACGGATGAACTGACAGGAGATAACTGGACGATCAATAAGCTTGAGGAAGATAAGGAAGAAAGCTTTGAAACGGCAGAATATACGGTTACGGAAGCTGATCAGGAGAACGGAACTGTAAGGAATACTGCTTTGGCTCAGGAAAAGGATAGCGGTGTTGATCCTGTATCGGGCGGCAATGAAGTTCCAATCAAGGGAGGTGATGATACCGCCCTCAAGGTTGAAAAGAAACTGGCCGCAATCACCAGAGTTATGGCGGATGGAACAGTGAAGACAGACACCTCCGGCAGCGCACATATAGGTGATAAGATCACATGGATCATCAGTGTGGTCAATTACAGCAATATGGATGCTAAGGATGTTGTGGTTAAAGATGCTTTGACCGGCGACACCTTTGAAGTTGGCAAGATTGCCGCGAAAGGTCAGTCACAGGAACTCACTACGAAGCCGTATACAGTAACAAAGGAGGATCTGGATAATGGCAAGGTAGTAAATGTAGCTACCGTTACAGGAAATGACTACAACGACGATCCTATAGATGAAAAGAATTTAGAAAGTGCTACTAATGAGGTTCCTGTAGAGCAAATCAATGTGACATTTAAGTCGAAAGATGCCGAGAAGGATTACGATGGTACCCCACTGTACAACCAGGGCGATCTGATCATAGAGGGTCAGCTGGCAGAGGGTGACCGTGTTGTGGTCAAATGGACAGGCGAGCAGACCTATGTGGGACAGTCGCCCAACTCCTTCGAGTACAGGATAGTTCGTGACGGTATAGTAACATCACAGCAGGATAAACCGGTTACCGGCAAGCTGGGGCTTGGACTTGGTACGGTTCTGGCAGCCGAGGATGATAGTATAGATGTAACATACAAGTATAATGTTACATATGATCCGGGAACGCTTACAGTAAATCCGTTAGACGGCAAGATCGATCCATCCAAGGTGGCCAGCAAGAGCCATCCGGATGGCGTATACAAGGTCGGTGATCAGGTAGAATTTACTATCGAAGCACAGAACATTTTTGCTGATGCAAGAACGATCACGATTACCGAGCAGGAAGGAGTTACTCTTGAGGGCGGAAAATCGGCCATAGCATTCGAAAATGTAGCCCCGGGAGGAAAGGTATCAGTCAAGGCGTACTACACCGTAAAAGAAGCTGATATATATTCGGATTACAGTAATACGGCAACGGTTACTATATCAGACGGTACAACGCCGGGCGGAAGCTATCCGGTTAAGGATCCTGTGAATGTTCAAACCGAAAAGGCCGAGCCTTCAATGATAGTAATTAAAACATCTGACTCGGATAAAAAGACTGTTAAGGCCGGAGATACCATCAACTATACTATCCAGGTTATAAACAATGGTAATGTAACACTTAGTGATGTTAAGGCGGCTGATGAGCTTACAGGTGACAGTTGGACAGTAGGGGACCTCGCGGTTGGCGAAAGCAAAGAGTTTACCGCCGCGTATAAAGTAACGGATGAAGATATTGTTTCAGGAAAGGTTAAGAACACAGCCACAGCAACAGCCAAGACACCTGACGGAAAGAATATTGATTCTGATGGCAGTACAGAGAATGGTACAAACCAGAGCTTCAATCTTGTGATCCATTATGTGGATGAAAACGGCAGGACGATATCGCCTGATTATACAGGAACATACCAGTATAAGAGCAGCTTTGTTGTTGATTCACCGGCAATAGCGGGATATACTCCTACATACGAAGTTGTAAGAAGTGACGAAAACGGTATGCCTGCAAAGGATGTTGAAGTAACAGTAATTTACTACAAGAATCCCGAACCGGCTGCTCCTGTCAATAACACTACCAACATCACTAATATTACAAACAATACAACAATTGAAGGTGATAGTGACGATGGTGATGATGACAGCGACAGTTCAAGTGGTAACAGAAGCGGAAGCTCAAATGGCAATAACGGTAGCAGCAATTCCACAAGGAACACGAGCAACAGAAGCAGTAATAATTCTGCTGGAAATGCAAATACTGGCAATGCTGATAACGCTGCACAGCCGGATATTGCTTCCCAGGATACCGCAGCTCCTGCAGCAACCGAAAGCAGCCCTCGACCTCAATCAAGCAGCAGAAGGCCGGACAGGCAGGCTCGGGTAACCATTGATGAAAATGGCAATCCTAAGCTTGTATCAGCATCTGATACCGAAACGCCTTTGATGAATCTGAATCTCGGAGATCATGCATGTAATATTCTTCGTTTCCTGATTCTGCTTGCAGCGATGGCTATGGTAATTGTTCATACGAAAAAGATGAAGGAGCACCAGGCTCGCATCTTCGAATTAACAGAAAAGCTGGAAGATGCAAAAGGACGCAAGTAATGTAACGCTAAGTTATTCAGAGACCGGCAATTGCCGGTCTCTGGTTTTACTCTGCAGAATGATCAAAGGGAAAAAATCATAGTTTTCCTTGACATAACACGAATAGTCGTGATAATATGTTAGCACTCACCTAGATTGAGTGCTAATTTTGAAAGGAGGAACCCAGGTATGACAGTTATTCCTGTACACAGAATGTTATTAGTGCCGGATTCACTGAGCTACTTTCAGCCGGAGAAATATCGTGCCCTTACAGGCAAGCCAGCAAGAGAGGGAGAAAGGGTAGTCATTGTAATCACCAAGGAACCCCAGAAGAGAATTGAACTGTCAGACGACAGCTTTTATCCGATAGGTGTAGCGGGAGTTATCACCGAAGTCAGCTCCCAGGGGTATGTGGAGATCAAGACGGCAAACCGTGTTCATATAGATGGAATCCATGTCAATATGGATCACAGCATAGAGCTGTCCATGACCCGCATGGATGAGGTTTGTGATATTGACTCAGAGGAGGAGAATGACCGTTTCCTCAAATTGCAGGAAGCGATGCGTGAATTTTCATCCAGATTCTCATGGGGGAATATTGCAAGCGCCTATCTTCTTCAGTGGCATTCCATTGGCGAGATAGCAAGCGCCATGTCCATGTGGCTTACGCTTTCCAATGAGGAGCGATACGACATTTTAGCCTGCGACAGCAGAAGGAAGCGTATCGAGCTAATGGAGAAGGCTCTGTATGAGTATATCGAGATTGCCAAGGTTACTAATGATGCTGAGAACGCCCAAAAAGAGGACTATCAGAACATCTATAAGGAACAGGCGATCAAAAAGCAGATGGAGTATCTGCAAAAAGAATTAGATGAGATGCATCCTGAAAATGTCTCGGATCTTCGTAAAATGGAGCTAGCTATCGAGGATTCCTGCATGAACGATGAGGCCAGGGAAGAGGCCGAAAAGGTATTAAACCGCCTCAAGCAGGAGGGCTCTAATTCCCACGAATATGGAATGCTCTACGACTATCTGGACTTTGTGACATCCCTGTCATGGAAGAAGGAGGATGTAAGCTTCCCTTCCCTCTCTGAGGCAGAGAAGATTCTTGACGAGGATCACTTTGGACTAAAGAAGATCAAGCGCCGCATCATAGAGCAGCTTGCTGTAATGAGGTTAAATCGCAAGCAGTCAGGTTCCATTCTCCTGTTTGTGGGAGCTCCGGGAACCGGCAAGACAAGTATTGGAAACAGCATAGCCAAGGCTCTCGGCAGGAAATATGTCCGCGTCAGCTTAGGCGGAGTCCGAGACGAGGCTGATATCCGGGGACACCGCCGCACCTACATTGGTGCAATGCCCGGCCGTATCATGAACGGCATCAAAAAATCCGGCGTATCCAATCCTGTAATGGTCCTGGATGAGGTTGACAAGATAGCTTCATCATATCACGGAGATCCTGCAAGCGCTTTGCTTGAGGTATTAGATCCCGAGCAGAATCATACCTTTACCGATCACTACATGAATGTACCCTATGATCTGTCAGATGTGCTTTTTATATGTACCGCTAATGAGACTGATACAATACCGCTTCCGCTGCTGGATAGGATGGAGGTTATCAGATTCCCGGGTTACACAGCGTCTGATAAGAAGGAAATAGCCAAAAGGCACCTGATGCCAAAGGCTCTTGATGCAGCAGGCATTACCGAAGAACAGCTTACAGTAACAGACGCTGCCATTGAAAAAATTATTTCTGATTTTACCAGAGAAGCGGGTGTCAGAGGCCTAAAAAAACGGCTGGATACACTCTGCAGGGCTGTGGCAGTTAAGCTTGTACGGGATGAGCAGAGCAATATATCCGTTGAGCCGGAGGATGTAAGGAAGCTTTTGGATACCAAGCCGATCAGGCATGATGCAGCCCTTCAGAAAAAGCGCCCCGGAGTGGTAACGGGACTTGCCTGGACTCAGGCAGGCGGCGACATACTCTATATAGAGACGCTGTTTACCAAGGGTGACGGTAAGATTCTGATCACCGGTCAGTTGGGAGATGTAATGAAGGAATCTGTCCAGATAGCAGTATCTCTGGTCAAATCCATGTTCCCTGACAAGGCAAAGCTGTTCAAGGAGAATGATCTGCATGTTCATGTGCCGGAGGGAGCTGTTCCAAAGGATGGTCCATCTGCCGGGATTACGCTTACCACTGCGCTGTCATCACTTGTAACAGGAAAGGTTGTAGATCCTACAATTGCCATGACAGGAGAGGTATCTTTGAGAGGTGTGGTTTCGCCAATAGGCGGACTCCCTGAAAAGCTTATGGCGGCAGTCCGCGCCGGTATTAAGAAGGTGTTTATCCCCAGAGAGAATGAAGAGGATCTGGAAGAGGTAGCCGACGAGGTCAAGGAAGCACTTACTATAGTTCCCGTAGACGAGGTAACAGATGTACTTCATGAGACAGGCCTGATAAAGAGTAATTCCAAGGCGTATCAGTTTATAAATTATAAAGTTTCTTAAAAACTAAGGGTCAGAAAGCCTATACGCAACACTCATATCATAATGCGAGTTGAAACAAGATACAACACAACTAGATGTACCGGGTAAAATAGATAGAAAAACCATTTGATCACAGGACTTTTAAGCTCAAGCTTGCCATTGTAGCACAGGATCACAGGCAGGGCCAACAGGGCGAATATTTCCATCATATGGTGCATGACCAATATTGCAATAATTCCGGTGATTTCGACTCCCCGATGCAGCCGAATCTTCTTAAGTGCAAAGCCTGTTAATACAGCCAGAACCCCGGAGGCGCCGTAGTCGGTATTAAGAAAATCAGCTATGAAAAAGCACCCCAGTATCATAAAAACCCGCAGTACCTGTAATAACCATGATGGTATATCGTCCGGGATATTATCATAGAGCTTTTCAAAGCACCACATTGAGATCAGTCCCAGAGCCAGTGTACAGTACACATTACAGTCCGAAGGATCAGATGGTTTCAGGGAGAAGGCAAGATTAAAAGGAATTTCCGATATTACAGAAAACACTAAAAGCCGCGCCAGATATTTGGTGCGGTTTTTAGTATGGAAGAAGCCTTCTATCAAAAAGAAAATAAAAATGGGAAACGCAGCCCGTCCAATGTATCTAAGCCATATTTCACGGGGGAAAAGTACGGCCCCGATATGGTCTGTTATCATTGAAAGGACGGCTATGAACTTGCATTTGTTGGCGGTAAGCTTCATTTAGACACGAGCTTTTCTATGGCAGCACAAGCCTCTGTGAGTGGATAATCAATATTATAGGCTTCACCGGCGTCCACCAGCCGCGCAAATTCGCTGTCAAGAGGCAGCTTATGAAGAACGGGTATGGAAGCATCATTGGCGATGGAGTCGATATGGCTCTCACCAAATACACTTATGGGCTTGCCGCAGTGAGGACAGTTCATATAGCTGTAGTTTTCAATGATGCCGACCATGGGCATCTTCATCAGCTTGGCCATCTTCATGGCTTTTTTTACAACTACAGATACAAGATCCTGAGGAGAAGTAACAACTATCACCCCGTCCACAGGAAGAGACTGGAAGACTGTAAGTGGAACATCTCCGGTTCCGGGAGGCATATCCACAAACAGATAATCTATATCACCCCACATCACATCAGTCCAGAATTGCTTGACAGTGCCGCCTATCACCGGTCCTCTCCATATGACGGGCTGATCCTCAGCTATCAGAAGATTCAGCGACATGATAGAGGTTCCATCGGCTGCTTTCTTGGGGTAGCTGCCATCCTCGGTAACCTCTACAGGTCCTTTTATGCCGTACATTTTTGGAATGGAAGGTCCTGTGATATCAGCATCTAAGATACCTACTGAATAGCCCTTGTTCTTCATGGTTGAGGCAAGAAGGCTTGTAACCAGCGATTTCCCAACCCCTCCCTTGCCGCTCATTACGGCTATTACATGGCCTATGTTGGAGTGGGGATTATTTTCGATTTCAAACATGGGATTTGGCATATTATTAATCCTTTCTGTGCAATTTTTCCCGCAAATATGCCGGCATGTCGGGTTACGAGCAAGCCGGCAGAAGTGCAATTCCTTACTTATCCAGGGTATCGAGATAATTTCCCACGCTGTAACCCTGAGACTCTATATAGGTCAGGAATTCATCTAAAATGGAAGCATTTGTTTCGGAAACGGCATGAAGCAGATATATTGCCCCCGGATGCAGCGCTCCTTCGATTTTGGCCAAAGCCTCCTGAGGATTGGGCTGGTTGTCAGTCTCCCAGTCTCTGTAGGCGAAGCTCCAGAACACTGAACGATAGCCGCAATTGGATACAACAGCCAGAGACTGCTTGGAAAACATACCTGTAGGATAGCGGAACAGGCACATCTCATAGTTAAAATTATCCCGAATATAGTTATGCATTTCAGTTACTTCTGCTGTCTGATATGCAATATCATGAGCCTGCATTCCGTCAGACGGGTGGTGGACAGTGTGATTGCCAACAATGTGCCCTTCATCGATCATCCTTTTTACAAGGTCGGGACGGCTTTCGGCGTAAGGCTTGGTAGCAAAGAAGATGCCGCAGGCATTGTGCCGGTTAAGAGTGTCTAAAATACTCTCGGTAAAGCCGTTCTCATAGCCCTCGTCAAAGGTTAAGTAAATAACCTTTTCCTCCGTGGGAACGATGAAATCCACATTAAAATCCTGGTATGACTGCTGATATTGCAGTGCAGTAATGGGCCTGTTAAGCTCGTCGCGATCAGGTCCCATGCCCCAGGGAATCGCGGTGTTATCGAGTCTGGCAGGGTCAATCTGAGGATAGGAGAGCGTCATGCCCTTTTTCAGACTGTCTGCGGACTTGGAAACGGTAACACTTTCGCGCTTGCTCTCATAGACCTTTTCACTGCTGTCATCGGATGAGCTGTCCTCATCTGTATCATCAGATTCTCCCTCCAGCTCTTCGCCTGCCGAATCCAGGGTAGAAATATCCTCATCGGCTTCTTCGGCGTCCGGTTCCTGTCCTTCTTCGGAACCAGCGTTCTCATCCTGATCAATTTCGTCCGTGGTATTGTCATCTACAGATGCAGTGCTTCCGGTGCTGTTTCCACCGCAGGCTGCAAGTGACAGACACAGAGCAACGCATGTCAGACAACTTATTAATCTTTTATTAAACAAATCTCTCCCTCCTCTAGTGGTGACAGCTATTATTTGACATACTCTGTCGGATGCCAGTACTGTCATCAATTCACACTTCGTGTTTATTGGACAGTACTAGGCTCCTTGTTTTTAAGCTACTGAGATAAGATCCCTGTACCAGCGAAGTGATCCCAGATAGGCTTCGTATACAGCGTCCATGTCCAGCTTGTGCAGGATCAGCATCCTGGAAACCTCCTGCCATGAAGCGTTTTCATATTCCAGCAGAAAATGATACATTGGCGCAAAATCCCCTGTATTATTGACCAGAGCGTTGTAAATGGTGTCGGAGACCTTTATTCCGCTCAAAGCCTCGTCAATTGGGCGATCCAGCATTATATCAAGTACAGAAAACAGTCCCATTAAAAAGCACTCATCCGACATGGAACCAAATCCAAACACAGGAGCCAGGTTCTCGCAAAAACGGGCTCTGATCAGTGAGAGTCTGGTGATCTCACTGGGCTTGTCAGAACAGAGCTCTTTTGTGATAGCGGTGTTAATCCATCGTTTAAGTTCTGTCTGTCCCAGCATAGCAGCGGCGTGTCTTACAGATGTTATGCCGTAATTTAATGTCATGCGGTTTACAATTGCAAGGAGTGAAAGCACCAGTGCAGTATCCTGGCTTATAACATCTGCCGCAGTTATAAGATCGTAGTCTTCTTCGTTAACTACTTTCAACAGTTCCATATAAGTAGTCTTCAGAGGCGACAGCTCGCCATCACTTTGAGTGGCAGGGATTCTGAAAAAAGACCCCTGATAGTAATGAAAATCTCCCCAGTAAGCCAGCGCTTCAAATTCTGAGCGTGAATCCACACGAATAGCACAGAGCTTGAGATTGGGGAATATCCTGTCAAAGAGCTGCTTTGCCTTCTGCATGTTGAGCCTGTGGGGATCAAAGAGCATGTAATCCGCCAGCAAAAGTATGTCGCGGTAGTCGCCAAGACGCTTTAAGGGCAGTCGCTGCATGGCAATACGATATCCCTGCTCCTTAAGAGTATGAATCCGATTTACATACATTTCATCGGGGGTGATTTTGGAATCCAGTATCAGTACAATACGCTCTGGCGGAGCCTTACACTGCACCGATAGATCAGAAAACAACGCGACATGATTAATAGGAACAAATATATCTCTGTCATCAGCCAGAGTGGAAATACCCACATTCTCAATGATGTCAAAGCCCTCTATGGCTGAGGCGTTATCATACTGCAATGAGCCGCTGTGCAGAGAATTGAGCAGAAAATTCTCCCTCTGCGCAAAGACGCAGTATCCATGAACCTCCATATCCGCATTGAACAGTGGAATGAGTGCAGCAAGCATGTGTCCCCTTTTGACCCTTGTATCATACATATTGCATAGAGAATCATAACATAACAGGATTAAACCGTCAAAGCTTGTAATCATTTGTGATTCGATTTATAATGGGTGGCGTTACTTTTTCAGACATTTCCAACAGGAGGATACTATGGACATTTCGTCGATCATCGCAGAGGAGTTGGGGGTCAGACAGTCGCAGGTTGCCGCAGCAATAGGTCTGATAGATGAGGGTAATACCATCCCCTTTATTGCCCGTTACCGCAAGGAGGTAACCGGCTCTCTGGATGATGAGCAGCTTAGAACGCTGCACGAGAGGCTTACCTATCTTCGTAACCTCGAAGAAAAGAAGGCTCAGGTATTAGAGAGTATAAGTGAACAGGGCAAGCTTACCAAGGAACTTAAAAAGGAGATAGAGGAAGCCCAGACACTGGTAAGGGTTGACGATCTCTATCGTCCATACCGCCCCAAGCGCCGTACCAGAGCTACTATTGCCAAGGAACAGGGCTTAGAGCCCCTGGCTGACTGGATTATGCTCCAGACAGCAGATGGTCAGCTCAACTCTGTTGCTTCCGAATATATTAATGACGAACTGGAGGTTGCTTCGGCAGATGAAGCCATAGCAGGAGCCTGTGATATTATAGCGGAGGCATTAGCTGATAATGCCGCTTACCGCGAGCATATAAGGACTTTTACCGAGGATAACGGCAGGCTCATATCCAAAGCCAAGGATCCTGAGGCGGAGTCAGTTTACGAGATGTACTATGATTTTGAAGAAGCAATAAAGGACCTTCCCGGTCACCGGATACTGGCTATCAACCGCGGCGAGAAGGAGAAGGTTCTTACAGTCAAAATCAAGGTGGATACAGACAGCATCCTTCAGTATCTGCAGTCGCAGGTTGTTCATACATCGAAGGGGGATCTGGTCAAGGTATTGTCCGACACCATACAGGATGCCTATGAGAGGCTTATTGCTCCCTCTATTGACAGGGAGATAAGAAGCTCACTTACAGAGAGCGCCGAGGATGGAGCCATCAAGGTGTTTGGAGCAAATTTAAGGCAGCTTCTGATGCAGCCGCCCATTGTGGGCAAGGTTGTCCTGGGCTGGGATCCCGCGTTCCGTACCGGCTGCAAGCTTACAGTGGTAGATCCTACAGGCAAGGTTTTAGATCATACTGTAATATATCCTACTGCGCCTCAGAATCGTGTGGAAGAGGCAAAAGAGACAGTTGCTTCATGGATCAACAAATATAATGTTGACCTTATATCTGTCGGTAACGGTACAGCATCCAGAGAATCAGAGGCTATTATAGCGTCGCTTCTTTCAGAGATTGACCGGGATGTGTCATATGTAATAGTCAACGAGGCGGGAGCGTCAGTTTATTCCGCCAGCAAGCTTGCCACCGAGGAGTTTCCGGAATTCGATGTGGGAACCAGGAGTGCAGCATCCATTGCCAGGCGTCTTCAGGATCCTCTTGCGGAGCTTGTTAAGATCGACCCGAAATCCATCGGAGTGGGGCAGTATCAGCACGATATGAATCAAAAAAAGCTGGATGAGGTATTAACCGGCGTAGTGGAGGACTCCGTTAATAAGGTCGGCGTGGACTTAAACACCGCTTCATATTCACTATTGTCTTATGTATCAGGTATAAGCGCGGCTGTAGCCAGGAACATTATTGCCTACAGGGAGGAAAACGGTTCGTTTAATGACAGGAAGGAGCTGCTTTCTGTCTCAAAGCTTGGTCCCAAGGCGTTTACACAGTGCGCGGGATTTTTGCGCATTAGAAAGGGCAATAACCCTCTGGATGCCACAGGAGTACACCCTGAGAGCTACGATGCCTGCATGCGGCTTCTAAAAAGCCTGGGACATGATGTAGGAGAGATATCTTCGGGTGAGCTTCGGGGCATTTCAAAGGAAATTTCTGACATAGCAAAAATGGCAAGTGACCTTTCCATCGGCGAGCCCACCTTGAAGGATATTTTAAAGGAGCTTGAAAAACCGGGCCGGGATCCCAGAGATGATATGCCAGCACCGATCTTAAGGAGCGATGTTATGGAGATATCCGATCTGAAAACGGGCATGAGGCTTAAGGGCACTGTTAGAAACATAGTGGATTTTGGTGCTTTTGTGGACATAGGTGTACATCAGGACGGGCTGGTACACATTTCGCGTATGACGAAGAAATTTATTAAGCATCCACTGGAGGTTGTGTCTGTTGGTGACATAGTAGATGTGGAGGTGGTAGAGGTTGATGCATCCAAGGAGCGTATCGGACTTACCATGCTTATAGGCGAAAAGGACAGCAATACGCCATCTGTGCCTTCCGGAACTAAGACAGGTGCGCATAATAAAAACAAAAAGCGTCCTCCCAAGGCAAAAAAAGAATCCAGAAACAGCAATGTTTTCGGAAGTTCACTGGGTGAGCTTTTAAAAGACATAAAGCTATAAGCATGTTTTTGGTGGAAGGTTTACTTATTTTTCGTTTTTTCAAGAAAAATGTTTCTGTTTTAATACATTCTTAATGCTTGCATGTTATACTTTTCCATGAAACAGCTATTGTTGCAACGCTAACTTTTCCATGGGAGAGAATATATGAGGATCTTAGTGGCGGAAGACGAACGGGATCTGAATAGCAGGATCGTGGAGAAGCTGCGGTCAGAAGGGTACGCTGTCGACACATGCTACGACGGGGAGAGTGCACTGGAGTTTCTGACTCTCTCAAGCTATGAGGGTGCGATACTGGATATTGCTCTTCCTATCAAGAGCGGCTTTGATGTATTGCATGAGATTCATGGACGCAGGATTTTTATTCCGGTCATGTTTCTATCCTCTAAGACGGCAGTTGATGAGATCGTAAGGGGGCTCGATGAGGGAGCGGACGATTATGTGATCAAGCCCTTTGATCTGGAGGTTCTTTCGGCGAGGCTTCGAGTTATGCTTCGCAAGACAGTGGGTGTTCATGACAATATTTATCGTTGTGGTGATTTGGAGGTTGATGTCAGCAAGCAGGAGGTATACAGAGCCGGCAGCAGGATAGAGCTTACCGGCAGGGAGTTTTCTATACTTCTCTATTTTATCCGTAATAAGGGCGTTGTTATTTCCAGAGAGCAGATTCTATCCGGGATTTGGAATGACGACGGTGAGATCACTTCTAATGTTGTGGATGTCTATATCAGGTACTTGCGCAGGAAGATTGACGACCCGTTCCGATACAAGATGATACAGACTGTCAGAGGCGTAGGATATTGCCTTAGAGCCGAGCATTGAATGCTTGACAATCAATCATAGTTTTTTTATTATAATTTGCAGGACGCGCCGAATGAGAGCGGTGCATGCTGTGTGTTTAGTGCGTCCAAATAACCATTTTTGAAAGGGTCAGTTTCATGGATCATTTAGACAAATTAGAGGCGGAGGCCATCTACATACTCAGAGAAACTGTCAGCGAGTGTGAGAAGCCTGTGATGCTTTATTCCATTGGAAAGGACAGCTCCGTTATGCTTCATCTGGCTATGAAGGCATTTTATCCGGAGAAACCGCCCTTTCCTTTTTTGCATGTCAATACCACCTACAAGTTTAAGGAAATGATTGAATTTCGCGACAGGCGTGCTAAGGAATGCGGCATAGAGATGCTGGAATACATTAATGAAGAGGGGCTTGCCCGGGGTGTCAATCCCTTTACATCCGGTGCGGCATACACCGATGTTATGAAGACGGAGGCTCTCAAGAAGGCTCTCAAGCTGTATGGATTTACTGCGGCTTTTGGCGGCGGCCGCCGTGACGAGGAGAAATCCCGTGCGAAGGAACGCATATGCTCATTCAGGGACGAGAACCAGACCTGGAACCCCAAGAATCAGCGCCCTGAGCTTTGGAATCTGTACAATATGAAGCTCCACCAGGGCGAGAGCATCAGGGTATTTCCTATTTCCAACTGGACTGAGAAGGATATCTGGCAGTATATTAAGCGTGAGAATATCCCGATAGTATCTTTGTATTTTGCCAAGGAAAGACCGTGTGTCCGCAGGGATGGTCAGATCATCATGGTTGATGATGACCGTATGCCTATCGGCGAGGATGAGAAGGTCGAGATGCTCAAGGTTCGATTCAGAACCCTTGGCTGCTATCCTCTGACTGGAGGAGTAGAATCCGAGGCTTCCACTCTGGACGAGATTGTGGAGGAGACACTGGCATCTGTGGATTCAGAGCGTACCAGCCGTATCATCGACAAGGACGGCGGCTCCGCCAGCATGGAAAAAAGAAAAAGGGAAGGATACTTCTAAGATGGCTAGAGAACTACTTAAATTTATTACCTGCGGAAGCGTTGACGATGGCAAATCAACTCTTATAGGGCATATGCTCTATGATGCCAAGCTTTTATTTACGGATCAGGAACAGTCGCTGAAGCTGGATTCAATGGTGGGCTCCGCAGATGGTAATATCGACTATTCACTGCTTTTGGACGGGCTTATGGCCGAGAGGGAGCAGGGGATTACAATAGATGTGGCGTACAGGTATTTTTCCACTGAGAAGCGCAGCTTTATTGTAGCGGATACTCCCGGTCATGAAGAATACACCAGGAACATGGCTGTTGGTGCTTCGTTTGCCCAGCTTGCCATTCTGCTGATCGACGCCACCAAGGGATTGATGGTTCAGACCAGGCGGCATCTGCGTATCTGCGCATTGATGGGTATCCGTCATTATATTTTTGCAGTTAACAAAATGGATCTGACGGACTACGACGAAGCCAGGTTCCACGAGATAGAAGCCCAGATCAAGTCCGAGATTTCAGGGATGGATATCGAGCTTGCGGCGGTTATTCCGGTATCCGCCACTGAGGGTGACAATATTAACACTCTTTCAGATCGTATGCCCTGGTACAATGGACCTGGCATTCTTTCTCTGTTGGAGGAAGTAGATGTTGAAAAGCAGGCATCCAGGGATGGATTTTTGATGGCGGTTCAGAGAGTTTGCCGTCCCAATCATACCTTCCGTGGTTTTGAAGGCGAGATTGCCGTCGGCAGCGTCAAGGTTTCCGATGAGGTTACATCTCTTCCCAGCGGTGAGAGCGCCAGAGTTTCAGGAATTTTAGTTACTGACCGTGAGGCTGACGAGGCGTTTGCCGGCAATTCCGTTACTATCACCCTTGACCGTGAGATTGATGTTTCCAGGGGCTGTGTACTGGTCAGGGACATTCCTGTGGAGACCGGCAGGGAGTTTTTGGGAGAGCTTCTATGGATGGACGAGGTCAAGCTGGTTCGCGGCCGCAATTATTACATGAAGCTTGCGACACAGACGCTTCCCGTGGTTATATCCGATATCAGCTACAAGATTGATGTTAATACTGGGGATCATATTTCTTCAGACGAAGTGGAGAAGAATGAGCTTGCAGTTTGTGAGATCAGTGTAGGGGAAAAAGCTTTGTTTATGCCTTTTTCGGCGATTCATGAGCTGGGTTCCTTCATACTTATTGACAGGGTGACTAATGCCACTGCCGCCTGCGGTATTGTGTTGAAGAGTCAGCGCAATAAGCGCAACCTTTCATGGCAGCAGGTGGATATAGACCGTACCATGAGGGAGGACAGTCTTGGCCAGAAGGCCAGAACCATATGGTTTACCGGTTTATCAGGCTCAGGCAAATCCGCCATTGGCAATGCCCTTGAGAAGAGGCTTCATTCCATGGGAATGCACACAATGCTTTTGGATGGTGATAATGTCCGCATGGGCCTCAATCGGGATCTTAGCTTCTCAGAGGCGGATCGTGCTGAGAACATCAGGCGTATTGCCGAGGTTGCCCGGCTTTTGAATGACGCGGGTATCATTGTTATTACCACATTTATTTCACCTCTTAGAATCGATCGACACAATGCCAGGACCATTCTGGGTGATTCCTACAGCGAGGTATATGTCAATACGCCTCTTGCTGTGTGCGAGGAACGCGATGTCAAGGGACTTTACAAGCGCGCCAGAGCCGGTGAGATTGAATTCTTTACAGGTATTAACAGCCCATATGAAGTTCCGATGGATGCTGATGTAACTGTGGAGACTGTTCAGACAAGTATCGAAGAGAATGTTGACAAGATAATGGAACAGCTTAAGCTATAATGCTGGTGATGGGGTCAAAAGTCTTTGACCTTAGTATCATAGTATTTTACGAGGGGCCACTCGATTAACCTTTTCAGGATGATCTGGGGCTCCTCTTTCCATTTTTGCACCGGATCTGTCAGAATGCTGTGCATCCCGCAGCGGTTGGCGCCCCATATGTCCGTAAAAAGCTGATCTCCCACAAAGATTGTGTTTTTAGAAGTCGTACCAAGCTTATCTATAAGGCTCATATATGAAGAGCGGGCAGGCTTGTTGGCTTTGTACACATAGGAATCGCAGCCGGCAGCATCAGAAAAGCTTTTGACACGGGGTTCTTTATTGTTGGATAATACACCTGTATGAAAACCGATTTTTGACAGCTCTTTAAAGAGTTGCCTGGCTTGATCTGTGGCAGGAGCACCGTGGGGTACAAGGGTATTATCTATATCAAAAATGACGCCCCGATAGCCTAAGGCATACAGGGCGCTGTAATTGATATCATATGCACTTCTTATGTGTTCGTCAGGGAAAAAGAGCTTCATAGAGCAAAATTCTCCGATGGTCGCATCCAGTCTTCCTGATATCTGGCGGCTTCAGGCACCTGACCGCTGGGAACAAAGACCGAGAATTCCTTCAATTCCTGATCCTGGTTCATGTCAGAAACAGCCTTCTGGACATTCATGGAATTAAGTCCGCCAGAGACATTCTGTGCAGACTGGTTAATATTATTAGAATATGATCTTGCGTAATCAGTATTCATCGAATAGTTCATACCTGTAATATTCATGGGTTCTTCTCCTTCTATAATATACTTCGGAACAAAAGGAAAAAAATAAACCCTCTATGTAACAAATTATTAAATAATTTGTAATGATTCATCAATCAACTATTTTACCTGATCTGTATCCAGCATCTTCTTAAGTTCGTTCATAAAGGTGTTGACATCCTTGAATTCCCGATATACAGATGCAAAACGGACATAAGCAACAGCATCCACATCACGAATCTTGTCCATTACATACTCTCCAATTGCAGTGCTGGAAATCTCTTTTTCTTCTCTGGAAAAAATCTTGGTCTCCACATCATCCACAATCTTAGTGATCTGGGAAGCGGAAACAGGACGCTTGTGACATGCCCGAAGGACCCCTGCCTCGATCTTGGAACGGTCATACTGCTCACGGGCATTGTCCTTCTTGATTACAATAAGTGGAATGGTCTCGACCTTCTCATAGGTGGTAAAACGCTTGGAGCATTCATCACACATCCGGCGGCGGCGGATAGAGCTGTTGTCATCAGCCGGCCTGGAATCAATAACTCTGGTGTTGTCACTCCCACAAAAAGGGCATTTCATAGTATAAAGTTCCTCCGAAGCGTTATAGTCACTGTTAAGGAATAACTTAGGAATTCTAACTTGTTTTCGAATCCATCTGCTGCGTTGGCTTCAATCGACGATGCGCCGAAATCAAGTCCACCACAAAATCAAGTGACTTGATAAAAGAATTACACAATCCATAGTATAATGTAAGTCGAATGCAAGGTCAACCTTTTTTAAATGTATATCTTTGATATAATGATGTTGGGGTCAAAAGTATTTGCCCCCAACTTATGATACGCAGCACGCACACTTTGTGTGCAATGTGCTGCTCAAACACTCATATCTCTC
>CAJOFQ010000012.1 GCA_905233955.1 uncultured Lachnospiraceae bacterium | reverse complement strand
GGATATTCAATATCTGTGGAATGTGGTTCTGATGCTTATTATGTATCTGTGTGCCATTTTTTACTATCCCACCAAGATTTTGAAGAGCAGTTGGGGCTTTATTCTCCGGCTCAATCCGCTGTATTGCATAATTGACATATTCCGCGGCGGCATAATGGGCTATATGGCTGATGCATGGGATTATGCTTACTCATTTGGCTTTATGATGACGGCGACACTGATTGGACTTATAGTTTTCAGAAGGCTTCAGGACAAATTTGTTTTCTACCTGTGATACAAGGATCAAAAGGTTGCAATTTTCATGCTTGTATGGAAATTTGTGAGTTTGTGACCCGCAAAACATGAGGAAAAATAATGCAACGCAAAAAAAAGCTGTTTCGGGGATATAAGATTGATACGGACAAAATTGCTGCCGATGAAGAAAGACCGGTAGTGGTTAAGGTGGATCATGTGTCCATGCGTTTTTCCCTGGGACATGACAAGGGAGGCTCCTTTAAGGAGCTGTTCATTCTGGCTTTTTCGCCGAAGCGCAGGAAATTAAAGCAGGAGCGAATGCAAAAGGATACATTTTGGGCGCTTAACGACATCAATCTTGAACTGCGTCAGGGTGACAGATTGGGAATACTGGGCCTCAATGGCGCCGGCAAATCTACCCTCCTGAAGGCCATAGCAGGAGTGTACAAGCCTACCGAAGGAACAGTTACAAAATACGGAACCTTAGCGCCGCTTTTAGAGCTGGGGGCCGGTTTTGACAAGCAATACACAGCCCGTGAGAATATCTATTTATACGGAGCGGTTTTGGGATATCGCAAGGAGTTCATTGACGAAAAATTCGATGAGATTATTAAATTCGCTGAATTGGAGAAATTCGTAGATGTTTCTATTCAAAATTATTCCAGTGGCATGAGAACCAGGCTCGGTTTTGCCATATGTACTGCGGTATCTCCTGATATCTTGATACTGGATGAAGTCTTTTCTGTAGGCGACGCCAAGTTCCGCAAAAAGAGCGAAAAGCGCATGATTGAGATGTTTGACACCAATGTCACTGTGCTTTTTGTGTCACATAATCTTAAGCAGGTTCAGCGAATCTGCAACAAAGCCATTATTCTCGATCATGGAAGGCTTGTAGCAAGCGGCGGTATTGATGAGGTGTCACAAATATACGCAGAGATGACCGGGGAGACAGTAGAAAAAAAGGATACAGAAGACTAATTCCTCCAAATCATATTCACATACCCCGAAAAAATATGTAGAAATATCGTATATATTGTGGTATAATTCTACTTCATTACTATTTGTTGTGGTAGATGGCTGGTGTGTGATATGTTTTTGGAGGATTTTTACAATGAAAGGAAGAGTTAAGTATTACCTGTCCATAATACTCGCACTTGTATGTGCCTTTAGTCTTGCTGTGGGAATTGTGCCTTCTGAAGAGGTGGTTGCTGCCACCAAGAAGAAGACCTATGTTATTGTGATCGACCCGGGACATGACAGCAAGCATATTGGAGCTCATTTCAAGGATCTCAACGAGGAAGAGATTACGCTGAAGCTTTCAAAGTATTGCAAGCAGCAATTAGAGAAGGATTATTCCAATGTCAAGGTCTACCTTACGCGTACCGATGAGGATTGCGCTTTTGGCGGCTCTTCAATTACCACAGCCACATGCCTTCACAAGAGGGCTTTATATGCCAAGAAGAAAAAGGCTGACCTTTTTATCTCAATGCATGTCAATTCAAGTACAGGTACGGTAGCTAACGGTGTTGAAGCTTACAGCGCCACTGCCTATATGCGTGAAACGGTGGGCAAGACTTCGCACACAATAGCTTCCAAGATCGTTACAAAGCTTGCCAAGCTTGGCCTTGCCAACAGAGGTACCAAGTATGCTAACTGGGTTGTCTGCAAGGATTCTAACGAATATGGAATACCTGCAGTACTGGTGGAGCACGGTTTTATTCGCAACACATCAGACCGCAGATGGCTTTCATCCGCTGCCAAGCTTAAAAAAATGGCTCAGGCCGATGCAGATGGTATCGCAGAGGGTTTGGGTTTAAAAAAAACAGTAAGTGACGATGATGACGACGAAGATGACGAAGATTATGATGATGATTACGCCTATGACGCTGAAGACGATGACGATGATGACGACGATTATTACGCCAGTCGTATAACAGCGCCTGTATATGCAGCTGCCAAGGCTACATCCAAGGCGACTGTCAAGCTGTCAAGTATCAAATCATCAGGCTTTGCCGGTCTTGAGATTGCATGGGAGCCTTTTGAGAACGCCAGGGGATATGTGGTGTACAGACGCGCTACAACCGGCCCCAAGAAGTCTTCTGTTCTCAGGAAGGTGGCAACGGTCAGGAATGCCACTTCTTTTTTGGACGAGACCTGCGAACCGGCTACTACATATCAGTATTCAGTCAGGGCATTTGGATCCGGATTTAAGACTGTAGATCAGAAGAAGCTGCTTACCAAGAAATCCAATTCAGGCGGTGTTGTCGGATTTACAGTCAAGAAGGGCATTTTTAACGCCATAGATATGTCCTGGAGCCAGAAGAGCACAGCCACAGGCTATGAGATAGAGCGTGCCACAGTTGATGCTTACTCTGGGTACACTGAGGAGTATGGCAAGCTTGCTACCGTAGATAATATTGAGACCACTACATACACAGATACTACAGCTGAGGCTGCGACCACATACAAATACCGCATCCGCGCGTACTATGTGAATGCCTCCGGCAAAAAGCAATATGGAACCTATGTTGCCAGGAAGATTAAGACAGGCAACAACAAGGTTTCTGATCTTAAGCTTACCAGGACTTCCACTAATAGCGTGAAGATATCCTGGAAGGCAGTTCCCAAGGCTACAGGCTATGAGGTAAGCCGGGCTAAGGGAACCGGCAGTACAGACAAGTTTACCGTACTGGGGCTTGCCGAGAATGGTGCCAGGACTTATTTAGATACTGATGTGGATCTTACCACAGTTTACAGATACAGGGTTCGTGCCTATGTGGTTAAGAATTCTGAGACATATTGGGGAGCTTACAGTGATATTGTCAAGCTCAACGATTCAGGCAGCACAACATCTTCCAGGACACCAATTGCCGGGACTGCTAAGACCACGGTTTCCCAGATGACAGCTTTCTATAAGGCCAGCGGAAGAACCTATCCCGAGGAGGTATATGAGACCAAGGGTGCTCCAACGATAGAAGCTTTTGCCAAGATTGTCTATGAAGAAGCTACTGATGAGGACATAAGGCCGGAGGTTGTTTTCGCCCAGATCTGCAAGGAGACCCGTTATCTGGAGTTTGGAGGCAGTGTCAAGGCCAAGCAGTGTAATTTCGCAGGACTTGGAGCTACAGACGGCTCTTCAAAGGGCGCTACATTCTCCAATGTACGCCAGGGCGTCAGGGCGCAGGTACAGCACCTCAAAGCCTATGCCAACAAGGACAGCCTGGTGCATTCCAAGGTAGATCCCAGGTTTAGCATGGTCAAGAGAGGCACAGCTCCCTATGTAGAATGGCTGGGTATCCAGGAGAATCCTAACGGCTATGGATGGGCTTCTGACAAGAATTACGGATACTCTCTAAAAGAAGACTTTCTGGATGTGTTATTAGGAACATGATATGAGTAAAGGCAGTATTCAGGAAAATGCAAAGGGTCTTTATCGCTTTATCGCTGCTATTATTATTACAGCAGCGGTGAGTATGCTCTATGCGTATGTCTGGCTGTTTCGCCTTAATCCGCTCCTTCGCAGACCGTTTTTGGAGCGGGGCAATTTAATGATGGTGATTTTGTACGCGCTTATGGTTATTACGGTTTTTCTGCCGTTTGGCGCTTATAAAATTGGATTTAGCCGCAAAGCTCACGCCCTGTTGTCACAGGGCTTGGGCTTGTTTTTTGTCAACGGAATGGAGTTTGTTTTTACCTGTATGCTGGTAGGCAAATTTCCACAGATCCCGATGATAATTCCCAAGTTCATATGGCTTTATGCGATTGAGCTTTTGACACTTCTGTTTGTTACTGTATTACTTACTAATATTTACAGGAGGCTGTTTCCGCCATATCGTATGCTCCAGATTCATGGCGGCAATGAGAACGGACTGGCAGATAAAATGAACGCCAGAGACGATAAATTCTGGGTATGCGGAGAGGTTTCCGCCCAGCTTCCCCTGCGAAATATCGAACAGGAGATAGACAACTATGATGCCGTATTATTAAATGATCTGCCGTCAGAGCTTCGCAACGCCATATTAAAATACTGCTTTGTCCACAAAAAGAGAGTTTACTTTACGCCCAAGATTTCTGATATTCTGGTGGTGGGCTCAAGGGAGATGAATCTGTTTGATTCCCCGCTGTTTCTCAATAAGAATGCAGACAGCCTGATTTATTATCTTTTTGCGAAGAGATGCATGGATATTATAATTGCCTTAATTGGAATTATCCTGACTTCTCCTGTAATGCTCGCTGCAGCCCTGGCGATTCATTTGTACGATGGAGGACCTGTTTTTTACAAACAGAAGCGCCTGACCAAGAACGGCAGGGTTTTTGATATAATGAAGTTCCGCAGTATGATAGTCGATGCGGAAAAGGATACAGGAGCCAGACTTGCCTGGGATCATGACAGCCGCATTACGCCTGTAGGTGCTTTCATCCGCAAGACCCGCATAGACGAGCTGCCCCAGTTTTTCAATATACTGGGCGGATCCATGTCTGTTGTGGGCCCGAGGCCGGAGCGTCCGGAGATTCACGAAGAATATTGCAAGAGCGTTCCGGAGTTCGATTACAGGCTTCGTGTCAAGGCCGGACTTACCGGCTATGCCCAGGTTTATGGCAAATACAATACCACTACCTATGACAAGCTCAAATTTGACCTGTTATATGTGGAGAAGGCCAACCTGTTTTTGGACATCCAGCTTGTTTTGCTTACAATGCGTGTAGTATTCCAAAAGGAAGCCACAGAAGGCGTATAAAAGCTATGGCAGATATACTTATCAGGTGCGCCTTCGCACTGGGAATACTTACGGTTTTATTCTATTTCTTTTCAGTCCCTTTGGAGGGCATATTTCATTTCAAGCTCCAATACCTTTCCGAAAGAATCATATATGGTTTTTTCGCTTATTTTTTTGTGTTCGAACTGGCGGCTTTGCCCCTGATCTTTTTAAAACAGCCTTTTTCGCTTTTGACCAGAGTTTGGACAGCGGCTATGCTGATCGTTGTAATCATCTCTCTTTTATTTATATTTGTAAAAAAATGCGGACGCATAATACTTGATCCGCAAGGAAAGCCTTTTTTTTCTGTCATATGTATTCTGCTGGCTGCGGGATTTGTTGCGGCGCTAATGATCTTATCAGTTTGCGAAAAATATATTGGCTGGGATCCCTCATATTATCTTGGAACCATGAACACGACACTGCTGACAGACACAATGTACCAGTATGATGGAAGTGACGGCACACTGGAAAAGACCATCAACCTTCGCTACGCTCTGTCGGCGTTTTATATGCAGTTTACGGTATTGTGTAAATTATTATCCATTCCTGTGAGGCCAATGGCGTGGTTTGTAATGAGACCTTTGTGTGTGATGCTATCAGGGATTGGTGTATATAACATTGGAAGGACGGTAAGCGGCGGCCGGACATATTTATCCGCCCAACTGGTGCTTATCTGGTCGGTTATCTCGCTGTTTTGGTCAGGACTTCACACCACAGCTTATTTCATGCTGGTAAGAGGCTACGAGGCGAAGGGATATTGCGCCAATGTAGTGATTCCAATGGTATTATGCAGCTGTATAGCCTTGCTCGGATTAAGGGCGCGAGATGAAAAGGAGCAATGGAAGCGGCTGGCCTTGGTATGCTGGGCTTCAGTCCCGGTATCCATGTCGTCTATGGCAATTGTTCCGTCTGCGGTGCTGATACTTATGCTGGTCCTTATGTTAGTTGATGACAAAAGGCTTTCCAATATCATCAGAGCTTTTGTTTGCGTATTGCCTAATCTGTTGATTATTGGAGTATATCTTTTGTCGAAAATTTAAGGGGGAATTGTTAGTGACCACAGTTACAGTACATGATGCGATAATTTATTATCTGGGCGATGGATTCTGGACGATTTTGTCGCTTATTTCCATACTTATCCTGCTTTTTCGTCAAAGACCATCCGGACGGATCAGGATAATACTATGGGCGTTTTTTTCTGTTATCATATTGTATAATCCCATTTCACTTAAGGTGATTACTAAAGCAGTGGAGCCCCTTACATACTACAGGTTCTTCTGGATATTGCCTGGAGGGATTATTATTACATTGGCACTGATTTCACTGGCCTATTCCTTATCCAATCGTTTTCTGTCGGGAATGCTGGTTGCTGCATTTTTTGTCTTTTTGTCGCAGGCAGCAGTTTCATTTGTTTCCCTTCCGTCCTTTGAGATTCCTTCCAATGCCTACGAGCTTGGCAATGATATATTTCAGATAGAAGAAGCAATTTCAAATGACAAAAAAACTGATATGCCTGTTGTGGCGATGCCTTCGCCGGTTCAGATGGAATACCGCACTTATGACGCTGCGGTTAGCTCCGCTATACGCAAGGAAGTGTATCAGGGTATGGTAAAAAAAGAATACACATATACTGGTAAAAATAAGCGCAGAAAAGCCGAATACGCCCTGGGGGCTCTTCTGGATGGCTACAGGCTTATAGATTCAGATAAAGCGCGCAAGTCGCTGTCTGTTTTAGGGGCTGATTATGCCATATCACCCAGGAACGGGGATATATATCAGGTTTTGACAGATGCCGGATGCGTGGAGCTTGTCACAACAGATTCATATGTGATTTATACCTGTGTTGCAAATTGAAAAAAAAACAAGTATAATCGTTGATAATGCTGTGGGTAGTGCAGAATTTTGCATATAATGCAATCCACAGCCGCATCGTTCCATTACAGTGTACATAATCACATACTTACAGAGGTCGATATGAAAGCTTACAGACGCAGTATCACCGGCATTTTGTTAGTGGTACTTATCATGATATCATCAGTAATTTATCCGTCAAAGGGGGTCAGCGCAGCGCAGGATCTGGCATTTACCAGTGAGACATCCGTAATGCGTGTAGGCGAAGAGAAGGCGTTCAAGGTCAATCAGAAGGGCGCGAAATGGCAGTCGTCTAACCCAAAGGTTGCAGACATTTCATCCAAGGGAGTGGTTACAGCCAAAAGGACTGGCAGGACACAGATTACTGCTACAGTGAACAAGAAGACCATAAGTGCCACTCTCAAGGTCAAGGCTAAATACACCATAGGCATTGACCCGGGGCATCAGCTTAAGGGTAATAACGGCACAGAGCCGGTAGGTCCGGGTTCTTCTATTATGAAGACCAAGGTTGCAGGAGGTACCAGCGGAGTATCCACCAGGAAGCCTGAATACCAGCTCAATCTTGAGATAGGATTGGCTCTCAAGAAGGAGCTTACCAAGCGCGGTTACAAAGTAGTTATGACCCGCGAGACCAATGAGGTGGATATTTCCAATATCGAAAGGGCACAGATGTTGAATGCAAAATGCGATATTGCGATCCGTATTCACGCTGATGGCGGGGCGTCATCTGCCCATGGAGCAAGCGCTTTGTACCCATCAGCAGCCAATCCCTACATACCCAGCCTTTCCGAGCCCAGTCTTAAGCTTTCCCAGTGTATTTTGGACAGCTATTGTCAGGCTACTGATATTACAAAGAGGGGATTGTCTGCAAGGGATGATCTTACGGGGACTAATTGGAGTACGATTCCGGTCACTCTGATTGAGATGGGATTTATGACCAACGCTTTCGATGATGAATACATGTCGTCAGCTAAGGGACAGGCTCACATGATAGAGGGGCTGGCAAATGGTGTGGACGCGTATTTCGCGCAATAATATTAACACCGTCATAGGGGGAATGGCGATGGCAGAAGCAAAACGCAAGGTATTAATAGCAGATGATACGACCGTTCAGCGCAAGATGCTTGCTGATATGCTCGAAGCAGATTATGAGGTTATCGAAGCAAGGAACGGGGAGGAAGTTCTGGATATACTGGATCAGCAGTACAGGGAGATTGCAATACTTCTCCTTGATATTGTTATGCCTAAAAAAGACGGCTTTGATGTTCTTGAGGCGATGAATGAAAGGGGCTGGATAACCAAGCTTCCGGTCATTATGATCACTGCCGAGTATTCTGAGGATTACATCCAAAAAGCGAATCGCCTGGGTGCCATTGACTACATTATGAAGCCATTTAATTTCACTATAGTGGCTTTTCGCGTAGCCAGTACCATTGCCCTCTATGACAAGCAGCGCAAGCTCATGGATGAGCTCCAGCGTGTCGCTGACAAGGTTAATGGCATCAATTCCCTTACAGGGCTTACTTCCAACGAAGTATTTTTTGACAAGGCCAGACACTATCTTGCCCGCCAGGAGGTACAATGCTGTGTTATTGCTATAGATATCGAGCATTTTAAGATGCTTAACGATACCTACGGGCGTGCCAAGGGGGACGATATGCTCCGTGACATGGCCGAGCAGCTGCGCCTCGTCGAAAAAAGCGACGGAGCTCTGTCAGGATATCTGGGCGGTGATGATTTTGCTCTTATAATGCCATACGACCGTGGCAAGGTTGCTGCCATAGCGAACCGTCTGGTCAACAGAGCCAAGAACCTTCGAATAGGTGTGGGTGTTTTACCTGTATTTGGTGTCTACATAATTGATGAGCCGGGGCAGGCAGTTGAGGATATGTACGACCGTGCGATGATCGCGGCCAGCCATTGTCTGGGCAATTACAGGGATCGCATCTGTGAATATGATCACGCCATGCTTGATGAGGTGGTTGAGGAGTCTGACAGGCTCGAAGCGGCTCTTGAGGGTCTTAGAAACGAGGAATTTACCTTTTATCTGCAGCCTCAATGTGATATTGAGACAGGTAAGATAGTTGGAGCAGAGGCTCTGGCCAGATGGATCCATAATGGCGAGCTCATACCGCCATACAAGTTTATCCCTGTAATGGAGAAAAATGATATCGTTTCTGATCTGGATCTGTATCTCTGGGAGCAGGTGTGCAAGTGGCTTCGCAAATGGATCGACGAAGGTAATACACCGGTTCCTATTTCCATCAATGTTTCCAGAATTGACATTTATACATTTGATCTGCCCGCGGTGATTCGCGAGCTTACTACCACATACGACTTAGATCCCAAATTGCTCAAGGTCGAGATAACTGAGTCGAGCTATATCGAGGAATTCAAAGCTGTTAATAACGCTGTTGACACCCTTCAGGATCTGGGATTCAGAATCTTTATGGACGATTTTGGCAGTGGTTACAGTTCCCTTAATATGCTCACCAATGTCAATATTGATGTCCTAAAGATCGACATGATGTTCCTGGATTTGGATGAGGGGAACCGCAAGGGCTTTGAGATACTGGAATCAGTTGTCAAAATGGCCAAGCTTTTGCATCTGCCGGTGGTTGTCGAGGGAGTTGAGACAAGGGAGCAGCTTGAATTTTTACGCCAGCTCAATTGTGATTATGCCCAGGGGTATTTCTTCTACCAGCCCATGTCGGTGGAGGATTTTGAATATCTTATCATCCACAAGGGTATAGTTAACCCGAATGCCAATTTTTCCAAGTTTGGGCTTGGCGGTGATGACGAGCAGACTCCTCAGGTCGAGATCACGGAAAAGGAACTGCAGGACACCATTTTTGATGATTTCAGGGCTATCTATCTGATGGATGTTAATCATGATTGTTCCCTGGCGCTTAAGCTGTCAAAAAGCATGGTGGCGGTGGCTGGATACAAGGTTATCCGTTGGAGTGAAGAATACGATGATATCATGAGAGATGTTGTCGACAAGGATGATATAGACGAAGTTCTTTCGTTGGTATCTCGTGATTATATTGGTACTGCATTTTCCAATATCAAGGACTGCCGCAGAATGATCTTTCGCCAGCAGAATGGAGACCGGTGCGAGATGACGATCAGGCCTGTCAGGATCAAGGACGATAAGACTGAGGTTGCCCTTATACTTATCAGGGATATGAGCGAGATATATGATACTCTTCACAGTTCCTAAGACCATTAATGAGGGGCAAAACACCTTTTGCCCCTTGTTTAATAATATACACATATATATCAGGAGGGAGAATTTATGAAACAGATTTCAGAGAGCATTCTTTATGTGGGAGTGGATGATACGGATATTGGACTGTTTGAGCATCAGTATCCTGTTGATGAGGGCATAAGCTACAACTCTTATGTAATACTGGATGATAAGATTGCAATTATGGATACCGCCGACAGGAGAAGGACCGATGAGTGGCTTTCGAATGTTGACGAGGCTCTGGGCGGAAGAACCCCTGATTATCTTGTGATCCAGCATTTGGAGCCGGATCATTCAGGTAGCATTCAGGCGGCGATTGACAAGTACCCTGACATTACTCTCGTGGGTTCCGCCAAGACTTCCCAGATGATAGCGCAGTTTATTGATACCGATGTAAGTGGCCGTTTTACAGCTGTCAAGGAGCAGGATACATTAGAGCTTGGTGCTCATACCCTTACTTTTGTTATGGCTCCAATGGTTCACTGGCCCGAGGTTATGGTAAGTTACGAGAGTCATGAGAAGATCCTTTTTGCCGCAGATGGCTTTGGAACCTTTGGTGCTCTTTGCAACAATGTTCCCTGGATTGACGAGGCAACACATTATTACTTTAATATAGTCGGCAAATATGGTCCGTCCGTTCAGACACTTCTTAAGAAGGCATCAGGCCTTGACATTCAAAAGATTGCGCCGCTTCACGGGCCCGTGCTGCCGGAAGAGGGCAAGGAGCTTTCTTATTATTTAGGCAAATATGACGCGTGGTCACGCTACGAACCCGAGGAAAAGGGAGTGCTGTTATTACACGCTTCCCTCCATGGCAATACGATAGCTGCGGTTGAGCAGTTTGCCCAGGAGCTTAAGGCAGCAGGGGAGACTGTTGAGGTTATAGACCTTAATACTGAGGATGTATCGGAAGCCGTCGAGAAGTGCTTTATGTACGACAGGATAGTGCTTGCTTCGGTAACATACGATGGAGCGCTCTTCCCGACGATGAACGACCTTTTGTATCATCTGTCTATTAAGAATTTCCAGAACCGTACATTTGGCATCATCGAAAATGGTTCATGGGCACCGGCATCAGGCAAAAAGATGCGCGAGTACATCGAAGGCTTCAAGAACTGCAATATATTAGAGCCGGTTGTAACCATACGCACACGCAGGACACCGGCTGATCAGGCGAATTTTGACGCACTGAAGGCAGCTCTTACACAGGCTTGATTATATTTTGTTACCATTCATGAACGAACCGCGCACTTCCCGTAAGGGAATAAGTGCTGCGCGGTTGCGGAAGGAAGTGTATATTATGTGGAGTGGGACGGTACTTTCAATGCCGCAAGGCCACCGTCCCACATTGCCATTCACTGCTTGAGGTTCATATAAGGCTTTCGGATAAGTCGTGAATGGTAATCAGTTTTTACAAAAATTGAAAAAAACTCTACCATTTTTTAGTGAAAACTGATACAATGTTCACTAAGTTCTTGCGAACGGGAATTATTGAATTACAAAGGAGGAAAAATCATGAAAGAGTTTAACTACACAATTACTGATCCTGAAGGTATCCACGCTCGTCCGGCAGGATTGTTTGTGAAGCAGGCAGCAGGTTTCCCTTGCGCAGTTACCATTATTAAGGATGGTAAGGAAGCTGATGCTAAGCGTATCCTCGGAGTTATGGGTCTTGGCGTTAAGCAGGGACAGCAGATCACCATCCGTACAGACGGCGATCAGGAAGCAGAAGCAGCAGAAGCATTGGAGAAGTTCTTCAAAGAGAATCTTTGATTGCTTAGCATATAGACTATCAACGGCGGGCGGGGGGTCTTACTTCCCGCCTCTGTTGTTCCTGAAGTTTCTTTAAAGGGGGGAATTCAATGGAACTTACCGGCAAGAGTGTATTTGGCGGCGTTGCTATTGGCCGCATTTCAATCTACAAGAAAAGAGATAATGTAGTTAAGCGTACCAAGATTGATGATGTCGATGCAGAGCTTGAGCGTTTTGAGAAGGCTCGTGTTGGGGCGCAGGATCAGCTTAAGGGTCTGTATGAGAAGGCCAAGAAAGAAGTCGGAGAGGCTGAGGCTGCGGTATTTGAAGTTCATCAGATGTTCCTGGACGATCTGGATTATATTGAGTCCATTCAGAATATCATCAAGAATGAGAACATCAATGCAGAGTTTGCTGTAGCCAAGACAGGCGATAACTTCTCGGATATGTTCGCTAATATGGACGATGAATATATGCGGGGCAGGGCAGCAGATGTGCTGGATGTTTCCAACAGAGTAGTGGCAGTCCTTCAGGATGCCGGAGACAGCGGTTTTACAGCTACTGAGCCTTCCATTCTTTTAGCTGATGATCTTGCTCCTTCTGAGACAGTTCAGCTCGACAAATCATTAGTACTTTCATTTGTTACCCGTCATGGCTCCACCAGCTCCCACACAGCTATCCTGGCGCGTACCATGGGAATACCTGCTTTGATATCAGTGGATTACCCTGAGGATGTGGATGGTAAGATGGGCATAGTTGACGGTACAGAGGGCAAGCTCATAATTGACCCTGATGACACCACCATCGAATTATATAAGAAGAAATTAGAAAAAGAATTAGAAAAGAAAAAGCTCCTTCAGGAACTCAAGGACAAGCCCACCGAGACCATTGATGGTCACAGCATACATCTGTACTCCAACATTGGTGGTGTAGGCGATGTTGCAAGCGTTCTTGAGAATGGTTCAGAGGGTGTAGGTCTTTTCCGAAGCGAGTTCCTCTATCTTGAGAGCAGCGATTTCCCTTCTGAGGAAACCCAGTTCAAGGCATACCGTACAGTTTTGGAGAACATGGCCGGCAAGAAGGTCATCATCCGTACACTTGACATCGGAGCTGACAAGCAGGTTGATTACCTGAATCTTGGTAATGAAGAGAACCCTGCTCTTGGTTACAGGGCCATCAGAATCTGCCTTACACAGCAGGATATTTTCAAGACTCAGCTTAGGGCACTCCTCAGAGCTTCCTACTATGGCAACCTGGGTATCATGTTCCCGATGATCATTTCTGTCAACGAAGTTCATCAGATCAAGGATATTCTGGCTGATGTCAAGAAGGAATTAGACGACGCAGGCGTACAGTACAAGGATCCTGAGATTGGTATCATGGTTGAGACTCCCGCTGCAGTTCTTCTTTCTGAGGAGCTTGCCAAGGAAGTTGATTTCTTCTCAATCGGAACCAACGACCTGACCCAGTACACTCTGGCTATAGACAGGCAGAACGCCAAGCTTGAGAACATCAACGATCCTCACCATCCTGCAGTTTTGAGAGCTATTCAGATGACTATTGAGAATGGCCACAAAGGCGGAGCATGGGTAGGAATTTGTGGTGAGCTTGGAGCGGACACAACCCTTACCGAGACCTTCCTTCGTATGGGAGTTGATGAGCTTTCAGTTTCACCTGGCCGTACATTATCAGTCAGGGATGCGGTTCGCAAAGTTGACCTTAGCAAATGATGTAATCTCCCTTCGGACGGGATTGTATCCGAAAAAATACATTATCAATCAAAAAACTCTTGCTTAGGCAGGAGTTTTTTGTTATATTTGTAAAGCTGTTATTAATGAACCGCTGACGCGTAGGCGTGTGGATATGATGATACGCCCGGAAGCGTGTATCGTTCAAAAAGGAGGATAAAATGGCAACACAACAGGTGATGCGGATCACACTGAAGGCGTATGATCATGCGCTGGTTGATGCATCCGCACAGAAGATCATCGAGACAGTTCGCAAGAACGGATCACAGGTTAGCGGACCGGTGCCTCTTCCTACTAAGAAGGAAGTGGTAACTATTTTGCGTGCGGTCCACAAGTACAAGGACTCAAGGGAACAGTTTGAGCAGCGTACTCACAAGCGCCTGATTGATATTTTAACACCCACCCAGAAGACAGTGGATGCTCTTTCCAGGCTGGAGATGCCTGCGGGTGTTTATATTGACATCAAGATGAAGACGAAGTGATCGTTCTATAAGGAGGCAATATGAAAAAAGCGATTCTTGCGACAAAGCTGGGTATGACCCAGGTTTTTGATGAGGAAGGAATGCTTATCCCTGTTACGGTTTTAGAGGCCGGACCATGCGTGGTAACACAGGTCAAGAGCATTGAGAAGGATGGATATGAAGCAGTACAGGTAGGCTATGGCTACAAGCCTGTTATGGTCAAGACCAAGGATGCTGCAGGACATAAGAATGTGGCTCACAGACACGGAGTTAACAAGCCACTCAAGGGACATTTTGACAAGGCTGGCGTTGAGCCGAAGCGCTTTGTAAGAGAGTTCCGTTTTGAGAATAGCAGTGAATATCAGCCCGCACAGGAGATCAAGGCTGACATTTTTGAACAGGGTGACAAGGTTGATGCTATCGGCATCTCCAAAGGTAAGGGCTTCCAGGGTGCCATTAAGCGCCTGGGTCAGCACAGAGGACCGATGGCTCATGGTTCCAAGTTCCATCGTCATCAGGGTTCCAACGGTGCCTGCTCTACCCCCAGCCGCGTGTTCAAGGGCAAGGGTATGCCCGGACAGATGGGTGCTGTCCGTGTAACGGTTCAGAATCTTTCTGTAGTACGCGTTGACGCTGATAAGAACCTTATTCTGGTGAAGGGCGCAGTTCCCGGACCTAAGAAGTCTCTTATCACTATCAAGGAAAGCGTCAAGACAACCAGCAAATAAATCGGTTATCGTTTTTATTATAAGCAAGGAGGTTAGGCAATGGCTCAGGTAGCTGTATATGATATGAGCGGCAAAGAAGTCGGGACAGTTGAACTGTCAGATGGCGTTTTTGGCGTTGAGATCAAGGAGCATTTGCTTCACAAGGCTGTGACGACGATTTTAGCTAACAGTCGTCAGGGCACACAGAAGGCAAAGAATCGTTCCGAGGTATCCGGAGGCGGTAAGAAGCCCTGGAGACAGAAGGGAACAGGACATGCGCGTCAGGGTTCCACCCGTGCACCGCAGTGGAAGGGCGGCGGAGTTGTTTTCGCTCCCGCTCCCAGAGATTATTCTCTGAAGATGAACAAGAAGGAAAAGCGTGCAGCTCTTCAAAGCGCGTTGACATCCAGGGTTCACGAGCAGAAGCTCATTGTTTTGGACAGTCTTAAGATGGACAACATCAAGACCAGGGATTTTGCTGCTATGATGAAGAATCTCAATATTGACAGGGGACTTTTTGTTCTGGATTCGTCAGATAGCAATGTGATCCTGAGTGCTAGAAACATTCCCCAGGTCAAGACCACCCAGACAAACAGTCTTAATGTCTATGATATTCTGAAATATCAGACATTGGTACTGACCAGGGATTCTCTCAAGAGTGTAGAGGAGGTGTATGCGTAATGGCCAGAGTTTTATATTACGATGTAATACTTAAGCCGCTTGTTACAGAGAAGAGCATGAGGGAGATGGCGGATCGCAAGTATACTTTCCTGGTGCATCCCGAAGCTAACAAGCAGATGATAAAAGAAGCTGTCGAGAAGATGTTCGAAGGAACCATCGTTGAGAAAGTCAACACCATGAATCTTCAGGGCAAGAAGCGCCGCAGAGGAATGGTAGTGGGAAGAACGGCAAAGGCCAAGAAAGCTATTGTCAAGCTCACCGAGGATTCTAAGGACATTGAGTTATTTGCAGGACTGTAAGGAGGACTGGCAGCATGGGTATCAAAACATATAAACCATATACTCCCAGCCGGAGGAATATGACGGGCTCCGACTATTCGGAGATTACTAAAAATACCCCTGAGAAGTCGCTGATTGCGCCGATCAAGAAGAATTCCGGCCGCAACAACCAGGGGCGCATCACAGTTCGTCACCGTGGAGGCGGCGAGCGCAGACATTATCGTGTGATTGACTTTAAGCGCAATAACAAGGACGGAATACCGGCTAAGGTAATCGGTATCGAATACGATCCTAACAGGACAGCCAATATCGCACTGATCTGCTATGCAGACGGGGAGAAGCGTTATATCCTGGCTCCGGAAGGACTTACCGATGGAATGACCGTATCAAACGGTCCCGATGCTGAGATCAGGCCTGGCAATTGCCTGCCTCTGGAGAATATACCGGTAGGTACACTGATCCATAACATTGAGCTGCACCCCGGCAAGGGAGGACAGATGGTTCGTTCAGCCGGCAACAGTGCTCAGCTTATGGCGAAGGAAGGTAAGTACGCTACACTCAGACTTCCGTCTGGCGAGATGCGTATGGTTCCGATTATATGCAGGGCTTCCATTGGCCGTCTGGGCAATGGCGACCACAACCTTATCAAGATCGGTAAGGCAGGACGCAAGCGCCATATGGGTATCAGGCCTACAGTTCGTGGATCCGCCATGAACCCTAATGACCATCCTCATGGCGGTGGTGAAGGAAGGGCTCCTATCGGCCGTCCCGGTCCTTCAACTCCTTGGGGCAAGCCTGCTCTGGGACTTAAGACCAGAAAGAAACACAAGAAATCCAACAAGCTGATCGTTCGTCGTCGCGATGGACGCAGCATCAAGTAATTAAGGAGGTATTTCATGGGACGTTCTTTAAAGAAGGGACCTTTTGCGGACAAGAGTTTATTAAAAAAAGTTGATGCTATGAATGCCTCCGGCGACAAATCTGTTATTCGGACATGGTCTCGCAGGTCTACTATTTTCCCACAGTTTGTGGGATTGACCATAGCGGTTCATGACGGCCGTAAGCATGTGCCGGTTTACATTACCGAAGATATGGTAGGTCACAAGCTGGGCGAGTTCGTTCAGACCAGAACCTATCGTGGACATAGCAAGGACGACAGAAAGTCATCAGTTCGATAAGGAAGGGAGTACGCAAAAATGTCAAAAGGACATAGAAGTCAGATAAAGCGTGAACGGAACGAGACAAAGAGGGAGACCCGTCCGTCCGCCAAGCTGTCTTACGCAAGGGTTTCTACCACAAAGGCATGCTTTGTGCTGGATGCGATTCGCGGCAAGAGCGTGACCGAGGCGGAGAGTATCCTTCTGTACAGCCCTCGTAAGGCATCAGCCATTATCCTGAAGCTGCTTCGATCCGCTATCGCAAATGCGGAGAACAACATGGGGCTCGACCGCGACAAGTTATATATCGCAGAGTGCTATGCCAACAAAGGACCTACACTGAAGAGGATCCACCCTCGTGCGCAGGGAAGGGCATACAGAATTGAGAAGCGTATGAGCCACATTACGATTATTTTAGACGAAGCCGAGTAAGGTAAGGAGGACAATACAAATGGGTCAGAAGGTTAATCCCCATGGTTTACGAGTTGGGATCATAAAAGACTGGGATTCAAGATGGTATGCCAGCGGCAAGGATTTTGCTGACTACCTCATCGAGGATCACAAGATTCGCTCGTTTTTGAAGAAGAAATTGTACGCATCCGGAATTTCCAAGGTTGAGATAGAGCGCGCCAGCGACAGAGTGAAGATTATAGTTTACACCGCTAAGCCCGGTATCGTAATCGGCAAGGGTGGAGCAGAGATCGACCGCATTCGTGGCGAGGTTCAGAAGCTTACAGAGAAGAAGATCTCCATCGACATCAAAGAGGTTAAGCGTCCGGATCGTGACGCACAGCTGGTTGCAGAGAATATTGCTCAGCAGCTTGAGAATCGTATTTCTTTCCGCCGCGCCATGAAATCCTGCATGAGCCGCAGTATGAAGGCTGGCATTCAGGGAATCAAGACAAGCTGTGCAGGCCGTTTGGGCGGAGCAGATATGGCTCGTACCGAGACTTATAACGAGGGTACAATACCTCTTCAGACACTGCGCGCGGATATTGACTATGGTTTCGCTGAGGCGGATACCACCTACGGCAAGGTAGGTGTTAAGGTTTGGATATACAAGGGCGAGGTTCTGCCTTCCAGGAAGAAGACTACAGGCGGCAATCGTCCGGCGCGTCATGGCAGGAAGGAGGCGAATGCAAATGTTAATTCCTAAGAGAGTAAAGCATCGCAAGCAATTCCGTGGGACTATGCGCGGCAAAGCAACCCGCGGCAACAAGATCACCAATGGTGAATATGGTATAGTAGCATTAGAACCGTGCTGGATCAAGTCCAACCAGATAGAGGCAGCCCGTGTGGCTATGACCCGTCACGCCAAGAGAGGCGGTAAGGTTTGGATCAAGATCTTCCCCGACAAGCCTGTCACAGCTAAGCCTGCTGAGACACGAATGGGTTCCGGAAAGGGCGCTCTGGACTACTGGGTAGCCGTAGTTAAGCCGGGCCGGGTTCTTTTCGAGATTGCCGGGATTCCTGAGGATGTGGCCAGGGAGGCGCTTCGCCTTGCAACCCACAAGCTCCCGTGCCGATGCAAGGTTGTTTCGCGTGCGGATTTAGAAGGCGGTGAAGCATAATGAAAAAGACATCATTTATAGAGGATCTGCGGAGCTATTCCGCACAGGAACTGGATCAGCGGCTTGTTGACGCAAAGAAGGAACTGTTCAATCTTCGTTTCCAGAACGCGACCAACCAGCTTGAAAATACAGCCCGTATCCGCGAGGTTCGCAGGAATATCGCCAGGATAGAGACTGTGATCACACAGAAGGCAAACGCATAGCGGAAAGGAGCAGACCGTGACAGAAAGAAATCTGAGAAAGACACGAGTAGGTGTTGTCACGAGCGATAAGATGGACAAGACCATTACGGTTGCGGTACGCGACAATGTAAGGCATCCCCTGTATAAAAAGATTGTAAAGCGTACATATAAGCTCAAGGCACACGACGAGAAAAACGATGCCCATATCGGCGACACAGTTCGCGTGATGGAGACGCGTCCCCTTTCCAAGACAAAGCGTTGGAGGCTTGTCGAAGTTATGGAACGGGCGAAATAAAGAGAGGAGAATAATTATGATTCAGCAGGAAAGCAGACTGCGCGTGGCAGATAATACGGGCGCAAAAGAAATCCTCTGCATTCGCGTAATGGGCGGTTCCAAAAGAAGATACGCAGGTATCGGCGACATCATTACAGCTACCGTAAAAGATGCAACGCCCGGCGGCGTTGTTAAGAAGGGCGATGTAGTCAAGGCAGTAGTAGTTCGCACCAAGAAGGGTGCCCGCCGTAAGGATGGCTCCTATATCAAGTTCGATGAAAACGCGGCAGTTATCATCAAAGAGGACATGACACCGCGCGGCACACGAATTTTTGGACCGGTTGCAAGGGAGCTTCGTGAGAAGCATTTTATGAAGATTGTATCCTTAGCGCCTGAAGTGCTATAGATCATCGCAGATACCTTTAGGGAGGAAAGCAATGGCATCAATGAAGATAAAAAAGGGCGATATGGTTCGGGTTGTATCCGGCAGTGACAGGGACAACGAGGGCAAGGTTATCGCCGTTGACCGCAAGAAGAACAAAGTTTATGTAGAGGGCGTTCATATCATCAAGAAGCATACCAAGCCTTCTATGATGAACCAGACTGGCGGTATTGTGGAACAGGAAGGCCCGATAGACATTTCAAATGTTATGCTTCTCGCCGATGGCAAGGTCACAAGAGTAGGCTTCAAAGTTGAAGACGGCAAAAAAGTCCGTTATGCCAAGGCGACCGGCAAGGTCATCGATTAAAGAAGGAGCAAGAGGATGAGCAGACTTAGAGAAGAATACGATAACAAGATCAAGGCTGCAATGATGGAGAAGTTCGCTTACAAGAACATCATGCAGGTGCCTAAGATCGAGAAGATCGTTGTCAATATGGGTGTCGGCGAGGCCAGAGAGAATCAAAAGATTTTGGAATCGGCACAGAAGGACATGGAAACGATCACCGGACAGAAATCCGTTATTACCAAGGCCAGGAAGTCAGTTGCGAATTTCAAGATTCGTGAAGGTATGGGGATTGGCTGTAAGACGACCCTCCGCGGTGAGAAGATGTACGAGTTTTTAGATCGTCTGGTTAATCTCGCACTTCCCCGAGTAAGGGACTTCCGCGGTGTTAATCCGGATTCTTTCGATGGAAGAGGCAATTATTCCCTTGGAATCAAGGAACAGATTATTTTCCCGGAGATAGAATATGACAAGGTAGATGCCGTAAGGGGTATGGATATTATTTGTGTCACCACGGCACATACAGACGAAGAAGCACGCGAATTGCTTAGATTGTTTGGTATGCCTTTTGCAAAACAGGAGGGAAGATAAATGGCTAAGAAAGCAATGAAAGTCAAGCAGCAGCGCAAGCAGAAGTTCTCTACAAGAGAGTATTCCAGATGCAGAATCTGTGGCAGACCGCATGCCTATCTGCGCAAATATGGAATTTGCAGAGTTTGCTTCCGCGAGCTTGCTTATAAGGGAGAGATCCCCGGAGTTAAGAAGGCTAGCTGGTAGGCGAAATACACGGTAGGATTCATAATTCATCAGGAGGAACGAAAATGACAATGAGTGATCCGATTGCGGATATGCTGACCAGGATTCGAAATGCCAACACGGCCAAGCATGACACAGTAGATATACCGCTTTCCAAGATTAAAGTTCAGATTGCGGATATCCTGGTAGATGAAGGTTATATCGCAAAGTATGATATTGTCGATAAAGGCAGTTTCAAGAATATTCACATCACCATGAAGTACGATGGTGAGAAGAAGGACAAGATTATCACAGGTATCAAGAGAATTTCCAAGCCTGGTCTTCGTATATATGCAGGTAAGGAAGATATACCTTCAGTTCTTGGAGGTCTTGGAATAGCAATTTTGTCCACTAACAAGGGTGTTATCACTGACAAGGTTGCCCGCAAGGAGCAGGTTGGCGGTGAGGTTCTCGCCTTTGTTTGGTAGTATAGTATAAAATATTGCATTTTTATAATGCCAAATAAACGCCATATAGCGTTAGTAAGGAGGTAGTACGGGCATGTCACGAGTAGGAAGAATGCCAATCGCGATTCCCGCCGAGGTTACGGTGGACATTGCAGAAAATAATCATGTGACGGTAAAAGGACCCAAGGGAACTCTGGAGAAGACTCTTCCCGCTGAGATGGAGATCTCAATGGAGGAGGGCAATCTGGTAGTAAAGCGTCCTAATGACATCAAGAAAATGAAGTCCCTTCATGGGCTTACCAGAAGCCTGCTTAACAACATGGTAACAGGTGTTACATCAGGCTATGAGAAGAAGCTTGAGGTTAACGGTGTGGGATATCGTGCCAATAAGCAGGGCAAAAAGCTTGTATTGAATCTCGGTTATTCACATCCGGTTGAGATGGAGGATCCTGAAGGCATTGAGAGCAAGGTCGAGGGTAATGTGATTACCGTTTCAGGAATCGACAAAGAGAAGGTTGGTCAGTTTGCGGCAGAGATTCGCGATAAGAGACGCCCTGAGCCGTATAAGGGCAAGGGTATCAAGTACGCAGATGAAGTAATCCGCCGCAAGGTCGGCAAGGCAGGAAAGAAATAACGCAAGGAGGAATTCATGATAAAAAAGCAATCAAGAGCGGAAATCCGCAGAAAAAAGCATAAAAGGATGCGTTATCACCTTTCCGGTACTGCCCAGAAGCCCAGGCTTGCTGTATTCCGCAGCAACAGTCATATGTATGCTCAGATCATAGATGATACCGAGGGTAATACACTTGTGGCAGCTTCTACAGTAGAGGCAGCACTCAAGGCTTCATTAAAGCAGACTAATAATATTGAGGCTGCTAAGGCTCTTGGTACTGAGATTGCCAAGCGTGCCTTGGACAAGGGTATTAAGACAGTTATCTTTGACAGAGGCGGCTTTATATACGCCGGCAAGGTAGCAGCTCTCGCTGATGCTGCAAGAGAAGCCGGGCTTGAGTTTTAGGGAGCCGGACCAATCTGGCATTTCATAGGAGGAAAGGAATGAAACGCACAATTATTGATACAAGCGAGATGGAGCTGAATGAGAATGTTGTAGCGATCAAGCGCGTTACCAAGGTGGTAAAGGGTGGTCGTAACATGCGATTCACAGCGCTTGTTGTGGTAGGTGACGGTAATGGTCATGTTGGCGCCGGTCTGGGCAAGGCAACAGAGATCCCGGAAGCAATCCGCAAGGGCAAGGAAGACGCCACTAAGAAGCTCATTACAGTTAAGCTCGATGAGAATCATAGTATTACTCACGACATCATTGGCAAGCACACAGGTGCATCTGTCCTGTTAAAGAGGGCTCCTGAAGGAACCGGTATTATTGCCGGCGGTCCTGCGCGAAGTGTCTGCGAGCTTGCAGGTATCAGCAACATTCGTACCAAGTCTTTGGGTTCATCCAACAAGCAGAATGTTGTACTGGCTACAATAGATGCTCTTTCCCAGCTCAAGTCTCCTGAAGAGGTGGCTAGGCTTCGTGGTAAGAGCGTAGAAGAGATTCTTGGATAAAGCGAGTTAGAGGAGGAAAGAGAAGTGGCAGATAAGAAATTACGCATTACTCTGGTAAAATCCACCATCGGTGCCGTACCCAAGAATAGAAAGACGGCTGAAGCGATGGGGCTTCGGAAGATCGGCAAGACAGTTGAACTGCCGGACAATGATGCGACGAGAGGAATGATTCAGAGAGTCAGACATCTTGTCAAAGTAGAAGAGATATAATCGAAACATTTTTGGAGGTGCGATATGGATTTATCCAATTTAAGCCCTGCAGAGGGTGCCAAGCACAGCAATAATTTCAGACGGGGCAGAGGCCACGGATCCGGCAATGGCAAGACAGCCGGCAAGGGACACAAAGGTCAGAAGGCCCGCTCCGGAAGAACCAGGCCCGGATTCGAGGGTGGCCAGATGCCTTTGTACAGGCGTATTCCCAAGAGGGGCTTTCATAACCGTAACAGCAAGGACATAGTAGCGATCAATCTTTCTGATCTCGACAGTCGTTTTAATGATGGTGATGAAGTAACTATCGAAGCGCTTATAGAGTCTGGTGCCATCAAGAAAGCTTTGGATGGCGTTAAGGTCTTAGGAAATGGAGAACTGACCAAGAAATTAAATGTCAAGGTCAACGCTTATAGTGCTTCCGCAAAAGAAAAAATCGAAGCGCTCGGTGGAAAAGCTGAGGTGATCTGATGATTGCGACATTGATTAACGCATTCAAGTTAAAAGACTTAAGAAAACGGATCTATTTTACACTGTTTATGCTGGTTGTGGTTCGTTTTGGATCACAGATTCCTGTTCCCGGAGTTGACAGTGATGTATTCAAGGATCTGTTCGCTAACTCTAATGGAGCAATGAACTTCTTTGATGCTATAACCGGTGGTTCATTTGAGCAGATGTCGGTTTTTGCACTGAATATCACTCCATACATTACTGCTTCCATTATCATGCAGCTTCTGACCATAGCTTTCCCGGCTCTGGAAGAGATGCAGCGTGACGGCGAGCAGGGCAGAAAGAAAATGACACAGATAACCCGTTATCTGACAGTTGGTCTTTCTGTTTTGGAATCCCTTTTCATGGCAATAGGGTTTGGAAGAAGCGGTTATTTGGAGTCTTATGATGCTTTGCATGTAATCTTGCTGATAACAGTTCTTACAGCAGGTTCCGCTGTATTGATGTGGATTGGCGAGCAGATTACAGAGCATGGTATCGGAAACGGTATATCAATAGTCCTGACCATTAACATTGTATCCCGTATTCCAAGTGACCTTGCCACGCTGTATCAGCAGTTTGTAAAGGGCAAGACAATAGCTAAGGGCACACTTTCGGCAGTTGTCATATTGGCTATAATACTTGCAATAGTGGTTCTGGTTGTTATCTTACAGTGTGCTGAGCGCAGGATCCCGGTACAGTATGCAAGGAAGCTTCAGGGCCGCAGACAGGTGGGAGGAGCAAGCTCTCATATTCCTCTCAAGGTCAATACAGCCGGTGTTATTCCGGTTATCTTTGCCCAGTCTCTGTTGCAGACCCCTGTAATAATAGCTACCCTGATGGGCAAGCAGAACGGAACAGGCTTCTGGAGTAAGGTATTAAACGGTATGAGCCAGTCTCACTGGTTTGATCCTAACAATTGGGTGTACACAATCGGGGCAGTGGTATATGTGGCGCTTATTATTGCTTTCGCGTTTTTCTACACATCTATCACATTTAACCCTTTGGAGATTGCCAACAACATGAAAAAGCAGGGCGGCTTTGTACCGGGCATCCGGCCGGGCAAGCCTACCAGTGATTATCTGACAGGTGTACTTAATAATATTATCCTGATCGGAGCAGTAGGATTGTCAATAGTCTGCATTCTGCCAATCATGTTTAACGGACTGTTCAATGCGGATGTATCATTTGGAGGAACCTCACTCATCATTATCGTAGGTGTTATTGTTGAGACCTTGAAGCAGATTGAATCCCAGATGATGGTTCGTAACTACAAAGGATTCTTATCAGAATAGGAGAGCACTCAATGAAGATTATCATGTTAGGCGCCCCCGGCGCAGGTAAGGGTACACAGGCCAAGCAAATAGCTGATCATTACAGCATACCCCATATTTCAACCGGAGACATATTCCGCGCTAATATCAAGCAGGGTACAGAGCTTGGCAAGAAGGCAAAGGAATACATGGACAAAGGCGCTTTGGTTCCTGATGAGCTGACCTGTGATCTGGTTATGGACAGGATCAAGCAGGATGACTGCGCTAATGGTTTTGTGCTGGATGGATTTCCCCGTACTATCCCTCAGGCAGAGGCACTTGAGAATGCCCTGAATGCCATCGGCCAGAAGATGGACTTTGCCATTGATGTGGATGTACCGGATGACAATATCATTGGCCGTATGAGTGGAAGACGCGCATGCTTGAATTGTGGAGCTACATATCATATAGTTTCGATTCCACCTAAGAAGGAAGGAATATGTGACAAGTGCGGCGAGCCACTGGTTCAGAGGGATGATGACAAGGAAGAGACTGTTAAAAACAGACTTTCGGTATATCATGAACAGACACAGCCTTTGATCAATTTCTATCAGGAGAGAGATATTCTTCGTACAGTTGACGGAACCCGTCCCATGGAGGATGTTTTCTCAGCAATTCAGGCTATCTTAGGGGCTTAACATATGGTACTTCGGATGGCAGAATCCATTGCGGGGCACGACAAAGGCCAGATATATGTACTTCTTGGTGAGGAGGACAGAGATTATTACCTGGTCAACGGAGCAAACCGCTTGGTGGATCAGCCAAAGCGAAAGAGAAAGACACATGTGCAGCTCATAAAAAATGTTCCTGCAGTGCTGGCGGCCCAAGCTGAAGCTACAGAGCGATGGACGGATGAGTCAGTTCGGAATATTATCAGACAGTACATTAAGATTCGGCGCAAGCCACAGGAGGATAAATAAATTGTCAAAAGCGGATGTCATTGAAGTCGAAGGACGGGTACTTGAGAAGCTGCCTAACGCAATGTTTCAGGTGGAGTTGGAAAACGGGCACCAGATCCTGGCTCATATCAGTGGGAAGCTCAGGATGAACTATATTCGTATTCTTCCTGGAGACAAGGTTACGGTCGAGATGTCGCCATATGATTTGTCCAAAGGCAGGATCATTTGGAGAGCAAAGTGATTAAGGAATTAATGTTTGACATTCAGTTTTGATGAGAGTATAATATTTTGCGGACTTCGCTCACGGGGGTCCCTTGTAATAGATGATTATACAACTTTGGAAAGGAGGAATCCCCATGAAAGTTCGTTCATCAGTGAAGCCTATCTGTGAGAAATGCAAGGTTATTCGCAGGAAGGGCAGTGTTCGTATCATTTGCGAGAATCCCAAGCACAAACAGAGACAGGGTTGATACTAGTAGTAGCTTACAATGCTTCAAGCATGGAGGATAAGAAATGGCTCGTATAGCGGGAGTGGATTTACCCAGAGAAAAAAGGATCGAGATAGGATTAACATACATTTACGGGATTGGCAGGACCAGCTCCAACAAGATATTAGAGTCTGCCGGAGTGAATCCTGACACCCGCGTTAAGGATCTGACTGACGAGGAAGTCAAGAAGATTTCTGATGTTATCGACAAGGAAGACTACATGGTAGAAGGTGATCTTAGAAGAGAGATTGCCCTCAATATCAAGCGTCTTCAGGAGATCGGATGCTACCGTGGAATCCGTCACAGGAAGGGATTGCCGGTACGCGGACAGAACACCAAGACAAACGCCCGTACACGCAAGGGACCTAAGCGTACAGTGGCTAATAAGAAGAAATAACGAAATACTTTAGGAGGTAGGTTAGTTTTTATGGCAAAGGCACAGAAGAAATCCAAATCCACGCGCAGGCGTGTGAAGAAAAACGTTGAACATGGCCAGGCACATATTCAGGCGTCATTTAACAACACTATCGTGACGCTTACTGATACACAGGGCAATGCTCTTTCATGGGCGTCCGCCGGTGGTCTTGGCTTCAGAGGTTCAAGGAAATCTACTCCGTACGCCGCACAGATGGCGGCTGAGACAGCAGCGAAGGCAGCTCTACCCCATGGTTTAAAGAAGGTAGATGTGTTTGTTAAGGGACCGGGTTCAGGCCGGGAGGCAGCGATTCGCGCGATTAATGCTTGCGGTATTGATGTTCTTTCTATTAAGGATGTTACACCTGTTCCCCACAACGGATGCCGCCCGCCTAAGCGCAGAAGAGTTTGACGGCAGAGATTTATTTCAGTTTATAAGGAGGCATGTATGGCAGTTAATAGAACCCCCATTCTGAAGAGATGCCGTTCGCTTGGTTTAGAGCCGGCATTTTTAGGGGTAGATAAAAAATCAAAGCGCAAGCTGACCCGTTCTAATCGCAAGATTTCTGAATATGGACTTCAGCTTCGCGAGAAGCAGAAGGCTAAATTCATCTATGGTGTATTAGAGAAGCCTTTCCGCAATTACTATCGCAGAGCAGATAACATGAAGGGCATGACAGGTGAGAACCTTATGCGCATTTTAGAGAGCCGTCTGGACAATGTTGTGTTCAGAATGGGTCTTGCCCGTACCAGGCGTGAATCACGCCAGATGGTTGGACATAAGTTTATCACGGTTAATGGCAAGATTGTTAATATTCCTTCATACCTTGTTAAGCCGGGCGATGTTATTGCAGTACTTGAGAAGAAGAAATCCATGCAGCGTGTTAAGGATATAATCGAGGCCACAGGCGGCCGTGTAGTTCCTGACTGGATGGATTTTGACGAAGAGACCCTTCAGGGTAATATCAAGGAGCTTCCTTCCAGGGAGCAGATTGATGTACCTGTTGACGAGATGCTTATTGTCGAGCTGTATTCTAAGTAATACACTTTGGCAGCATTTCGCATTTGTATCGTTTTAATTTAATAAGGAGATGGGTCTAATATATGTTTGGATTTGAAAAACCAACTATCAAGATTAAGGAACAGTCCGAGGACAGGAAATATGCCCGTTTCGAGGTTGAGCCTTTAGAGAGAGGTTACGGCATTACTCTTGGTAACTCTCTTCGGAGGATCATGCTTTCCACTCTTCCGGGAACAGCAGTCAGTCAGATCAAGATCGAGGGTGTTCGCCACGAATTTTCCACTCTTCCGGGAGTGAAGGAGGATGTGGCTGAGATCGTTATGAACATTAAGGATCTTGCGCTTCGCAACAATGGCAAGGGAACGGAAGAAAAAAAGACCGCATATCTCGAATATGAAGGTGAGGGTGTTGTAACAGCCGGGGATATTCATTTTGACTCAGATATTGAGGTCATGAATCCTGATCTGGTAATTGCTAACCTTAATGGCGGAGCAGACACCAAGCTTAACATGGAGCTTACCATCACAAATGGACGCGGTTATGTTAGTGCGGACAAGAACAAGAACGAAGACACACCTATTGGTGTAATAGCAGTTGATTCCATATATTCTCCCATTGAGCGTGTCAATATGCTAGTGGAGGATACCCGTGTGGGTCAGGTCACCGACTATGACAAGCTTACGCTGGATGTGTGGACCAACGGCACACTTGAGCCCAAGGAAGCATTGAGTCTGGCTGCAAAGGTTTTGAATGAGCATCTTAACCTCTTTATTAATCTTTCAGATGCAGCCGAGGATATCACGGTGATGAATGAATCTGCCAGTGAGGATAAGGATCGAATCACTGAGATGCAGATTGAAGAACTGGAGCTTTCAGTTCGTTCATATAACTGCCTTAAGAGGGCAGGTATCTCGACAGTAGGTGAGCTTTGTAATAAGACTCAGGACGAGATGATGAAGGTTCGCAACCTTGGAAGGAAATCTCTTGACGAGGTTGTTGAGAAACTATCAGAGATGGGACTTCACTTCAGAGAGGGTGAAGCCATCTGACACTTTTATCGGTAAGACTACAAGCACGATAGAGAGGAATTATTATGGCAAAGTACAGGAAATTATCCAGAACCTCTTCACAGAGGAAGGCTCTTCTGCGAGGTCTGGTAACGGATCTGCTTCATCATGGCAGAATTAAGACAACAGAAGCTAAGGCTAAGGAAGTCAGGAAGATTGCTGAGCATCTGATAGCACTTGGTATTCGTGAGCGTGACAACTTCGAAGAGGTTACTATTCAGGCGAAGGTTCCCCGTAAGGACAAGGATGGTAAGCGTGTCAAGGAAGTTGTTGACGGCAAGAGACGCACAGTTTACGACACTGTAGATAAGACTATCAAGAAGGACAAGCCTTCACGCCTTCACGCCCGTCATCAGATGTGGAAGGTTCTTTATCCGGTAACGGAGAAGGGTGAGAAGCGCCGTGACACCAAGAAGGTCGATCTTGCAGCTAAGCTGTTTGATGAATACGGACCCAAATATGCCGGCAGGAACGGCGGTTTTACCCGTATAATTAAGATTGGCCAGAGGAAGGGTGATGGAGCCCTTGAGGTGGTTCTTGAGTTAGTGTGAGCAAAATGATACGAGGGTCAATAGATATTTTGTCCTTGAATCATAAAAGTGCAATCGCAATCCAACAGGAGTCGTTATTTTACGACTCCTTTTTACTTACAGGGAATGGCTTTGATAAAATCGCTCTGCAAGATGCGGCGAGTGCAAGAAGGGGGACATCAAGTGGTATATGATTTCAATGAAAGAATAGACAGATACAAGACTAATTCCCTTAAATGGGAGCTTTTACCGCCCAAGGGCAATCCGATGTGGGTTGCGGACATGGATTTTCCAAGTGCTCCTGCCATACGCAAGGCAGTGGAAAAAAGAGCCGTTCATGGAGTATTTGGCTACTCAATACTGCCCAAAGAATGGAAGCAGAGCTATCAGCTGTGGTGGAAGAACAGATATAACCTGGATATTCCAAATGAATGGCTTATGTTTTCTACCGGTGTAATACCGGCAATCTCTTCATGCATACGCAGATTCAGTGCGCCAGGCGACAAGGTTATCATTCAGACGCCGGTGTATAATATGTTTTTTAACTGCATTACTAATAATGGCCGACAGATTCTGGAAAATGAACTTGTATATAGGGATGGCGTCTACAGTATGGATTTTGCTGACCTGGAAGAAAAAATGCAGGATCCACAGGCTTCAATAATGCTTTTATGCAGTCCTCATAATCCTACAGGGAATATTTGGACATCAGAGGATCTTGAGCGTGTTGGAGAACTTGCTGACAAGCACAGCGTTCTCGTGATTTGTGACGAGATTCATTGTGACATCACTGATCCGGGTACATCTTACATACCATTCCTTTCTGTATCCGATAAATGCAGAAATAATTCAATAGTAACACTTTCTCCATCCAAATCCTTCAATATTGCAGGTCTGGCTACGGCTTGTGTATGTGTACCTGATGCAGGTATCAGAGCAAGGACTCATAGAGTGCTCAATAATGACGGGCTTACAGAGCCTGGCGTATTTGCTATAGATTCAGTAATTGCAGCCTATACCAAGGGCGGAGAGTGGCTGGATGATCTCAGAGGCTATATTTTTGAAAATAAAAGGATAGTAAGGGCGTTCCTTCAGAACAATCTTCCAAACATCAGACTATGCGAATCCAATGCGACATATCTTTTGTGGCTGGATTGCAGCCAGATAGAGCCTGACGACAGCAAAACCCTGGCAGAGCATATATTAAAGACCACAGGATTAAAACTCAATGCAGGAGAATCCTATGGGTCCTGCGGCAGACACTTTTTGCGGATGAATATTGCATGTCCAAGAGAACAGTTGGTAGATGGTCTATCTCGCTTCAAACAAGGCTTAGTCTGATATAGGAACTTGCTATTTATGAACATTTATGCTAGTATGCTTTAGATACATTTTTTATTCACGCAAAGGTGAGGTAATATCATGAACAAAGGAACAGTAAAGTGGTTCAACAACCAGAAGGGCTACGGATTCATTTCCGACGAAGATGGTAACGATGTATTCGTTCATTTTTCAGGCCTGAACATGGAGGGCTACAAGACTCTCGAAGAGGGCGCATCGGTTGAATACGAAGTGACAGAGGGTACAAAGGGTCCGCAGGCAACGAATGTTACGGTTATTTCATAAGGATCACAGTAGAGGACTTCGTGATGGCGGAGCATTGTGTGACATTTACACGATGTATCGACAGGCGGGGTCCTGTTTGTTAATTAATCAAAAAAAGCATTTAACAGCTCTTATCTGTGTTATGGCGCTATTTACTGCTTTGTTGAGCGGATGCGCCCCGGTCGAGAGGGCATTTGATGGAGTTGAGCGCGGCATAGTATCGGCGATGATAGGCAATCCTGAGGATGTTACCAGTGTATCAAAGGACAGGCTTGCATATCAGAATCTGCGGGAGGATTTGCGCCCTTTATATGATCAGATGCTCGATTGTATACTGACCCATGAGGAGGAAGTTGCGCTTTCCACGATTGATCCAAAGGATTGCGATACCGCGTTTTCAGCAGTGATGGCTGATTACGGAGGGTTGTTCTGGGTTAATGGCTACTCCTACAGGACCTATGGCAAGGGTAATGAGACATTGGGATTTGTTTTTGAACCCACATATACTATGGATCGTGATGAGAGGGGAGACACTCAGAGGCGGATTGATACCGTAGTTGAGGAATGGCTCGCAGAGCTGCCCTCGGATGCGGACGATTATACCAAATCCAAATATGTCTTTGAAACTCTCATAGACAAGGTGGATTACGACAAGGACAGCAGCAACAACCAGAATATAATATCAGTTTTTTTGGGCAAAGCTACGGTCTGTCAGGGTTATGCGGACGCAACCAACTATTTGCTTCAGCAGTTGGATATTCCGTCTATGATAGTTACCGGCGAGGCGAGGGACATAGCTCATGCCTGGAATTTGGTAATGCTGGATGGTGATTATTATTTTTTAGATACCACCTGGGGCAACAGTATGTATCTGGATGGCAACAGCGAGACTGTCAAGCATATCAACTATGCCTATTTGAATATTACAACAGAAGAGCTTTTACATACACACAAGATTGACGATATTATCTTCGTTCCGGAGTGTATATCGACAAAGGATAATTATTTTGCCAGAGAGGGCATGATGTTTTCTTCCTGGGAGGAAGAGAATATCGGGGTTGCTCTGTCCAACGGCTACTATAACAGCCAGAAGACGGTTTCGGTTAAGTTCTCCAACCAGGAACTGTACGACAGGGCGAAGCGGTTTTTCATAGATGAGGGACATCTTACAGACTACTGTGAGGGGCTTTCTTCTATAACATACATGGAGAGCAGGGACACAAAGGTTCTTACAGTAGAATATCCTTAGTGTGCCGGTACATGGTTTTCGGTAGCAGGATTGCAGGGGAATATATAGTGTCTTAGATATGATCGGCGGTTTTATAGAGGGAGTTTTGATGTACAGGGTAATAATAGACAGCTGCGGAGAGCTGTTTCCGGAGATGCTTGAGGATGAGAGATTTATGAATGTTCCTCTTACCCTTGAAGTTGATGGAGAAGTTATAATAGACGACGAGAGCTTTGATCAGAAGTCCTTTCTTGGCAAGGTCAAAGCGTCCCCCAAGGGGCCAAAATCCTCGTGTCCGTCACCGGGCAAATACTTAGAAGCGATTTCGAAGCACATAGGTAAGTTTATCCCGGGGAATAATAACCACTCTGACGAGAAAGAGCATGTTTATATTGTGACACTTTCAGCGGAGTTGTCGGGGTCATACAACAGTGCAGTTGTAGCTAAGGGCATGTACGAAGAAGCTCACGACGACAAGTGTATTCATGTGTTTAATTCCAGATCTGCCTCCATAGGACAGACCCTGATAGGTCAGAAGGCGGCAGAATGCGAAGAGGCAGGGATGTCCTTTTCCAGAGTAGTGGAGACTGTTGAAAAATATATTTCAGAGCAGCATACATTTTTTGTATTGGAGACACTTGAGACCCTCAGGAAAAATGGCCGTATGTCGGCTTTCAAGGAGAAAATAGCCAATACCCTTCATATCAAGCCTGTAATGGCCTCCACAGACGAGGGAACCATAACCAAGCTTGCCCAGGTGCGTGGTATGAACAAGGCTATTTCCAAAATGGCTGACTGCATGATAGAGGTTACCAGGAATTGTTCTGAGAAGGTACTTGCAATCTCCCACTGTAATTGTCTGGAGCGGGCATTAAAGCTCAAGGAAGAAGTGGAAAAAAGAGCAGTGTTCAAAAAGATCCATATAGTTGACACCCGCGGAGTATCTACCATGTATGCCAATGATGGCGGACTTATTATGGTGGTCTGAATTTGGAAGAGCTTTCCTTTGAAGAGGTATGGCAGGCAATTTCATCCAGAGGTATGTACCAGAGGCTTCCGGGAGTTACGATAATGAAGGGCCTCCTTAGCAGCCATGGGAATATCCACAAGGGATTTAAGATAATTCATGTTGCAGGAACCAATGGCAAGGGCTCTACAGCCAGTTACATATCAGAAATGCTTCGGGCAAATGGCCACAAGATGGGGCTATACACCTCTCCGCATCTGATATCTCCGGTTGAGCGAATTTGTGTGGATGGAGAGCCCATTCCAAAGGCGGATTTTATTCGTCTGGCAAGGCCGCTTTTGGCAGAGGATGAAGTAACTGTTTCAGATATTTTACTGCTGTTGGCCTTGTACTGGTTTAAGGAACAGGAATGCGAGTATCTGGTAATAGAGACCGGATTGGGCGGATTGATGGATTCCACCAATGCTCTTACCGGTGACGGAGAGGGTTCTGCAGCCCAAGTATGCGTCATAACCCGTATCGGACTGGATCATACTGCAATACTTGGAGAGTCCCTTTCCGGGATCGCTCTTCAGAAAGCAGGAATAATCAAGCAAGGCGGCAGGGTAGTATTGGCGGAGATGCCTGATGAGGCGCTTAAAGCTTTGGAGGCTTACTGTAGGGATAAGGGCATTTCATATATCAGGGCTTGTGATAACAGCAGTGTTGATGACTGGATTAAAATTCACTATCCTGATATTTATTTGACATATCAGAGAGAAAACCTCAAAAATGCTGTCCTTACGATGCGGCTTTTGGGAGAGGATGTACATTTCGTAGAACAGCTAAAGGCTCCCAACGGCAGGCTTCATATAAGGCGATTGTCATCCCTTTTGCCAGATGCGGATATTAAGGTATCCGGTGATAGAATGCGAGAGCCTGTTGTGATATTTGACGGGGCGCATAATCCTCAGGGTGCCGCAGCTTTGTTTGACAGCATCAAGGCTATATATCCCACAGAGAAGTTTGACTGTCTTATAGGAATTGTCTCTGACAAGGATGCTATTGGGATAATTGAACCTTTTTTGTCCATTATGAAAAGCGCTGTTATAACATGCGCAGGCCATGGATGCTTCAGATGGCAGGCTGTGGGGCAGTCGTATAGAGGCCGCCGGGATTCCTGTTACATATATCCCGTCACCGGCAGAAGCCTATGACAGGCTTATTCATACAGATGTTTACAGCAGCAAGCTGATTTTTGGCTCGCTGTATTTGATAGGAGATGTGATCAGACTTTGAGTCAATTTACGACACCGATAGAGGCGCTTTCAGTCCTGGGACTTGACCAGAACGCCACTAAGGACGATATCAGAGGCGCTTATCGAAGGATGGCAGCCTTGTATCATCCGGATTCCAGACCTGATGATGAAAGTCATTCACCGGAGGCGTTTCTGGTGATCAGGGAAGCATATGATTACCTTATTGATGCTTACGACAGAGCGCTGGAGGCGTATATTAACAGCCAAAAGGAGCCGGTTTACAATGCCGCGCCCAGGGTGCTTGGCAATGAAGATGCTATTATCAGACAGGAAGAGATGCGGGACATGGCCAGACAGCGCCTGGCGCATCAGAAGCGCCTGGAAAAGGAACGCATTTTAAACAAGCGAAAAAAAGAAGAAGAAATGGCAGCGAATCTCCGCAGGGCGCGTGAGGAGGAACAGCTTAGGGAACACGCTCTGCGCGCCGCTGATATCACTGCTGATATTATACGGGCGATTGTTTTAAACGGTGGTGTTGATGCATTAGACAAACCGTTTTAGACATAGTTAAGGAAGTACTGATTAATTCAGTTTTTAGATGTGTAACTGACAAAAGCAAAAAAGGGGGATGCTATGAACAGTTTCTATGATTATTCTGTACCAAAAGCAAATGGCGAAGAGCTTAAGATGAGCGATTTTAAGGGCAAGGTAGTGATTGTAGTTAATACTGCTACAGGATGCGGCTTTACACCGCAGTATGAGCCTTTAGAGAAGATGTACGAGGATCTTCATGACAAGGGGTTGGAAATAGTGGATATCCCCTGCAATCAGTTTGCCGGACAGGCACCTGAGAGTGATGAAGAGATACATGAGTTTTGCACACTTAAGTACAACACTCAGTTTCCTCAGATGAAGAAATCCGAGGTAAATGGTGATAACGAGCTTCCCATATACACCTTTCTCAAGAGCAAAAAGGGCTTTGAAGGCTTCGGCAAGGGACCCAAGGCTCTGGCAATGGGCGTAATGCTCAAAAAAATAGACAAGAACTACAAGGACAATCCTGATATCAAATGGAACTTTACCAAGTTTGTGGTAAACAAATCAGGAGAGGTAGCTGCGAGGTTCGAACCTACAGCTGATATGAATGAGTTAAGAGCCTGTGTAGAGGGGTTGCTGTAGATTTTGATGGACGA
>CAJOFQ010000011.1:37528-38256 GCA_905233955.1 uncultured Lachnospiraceae bacterium | reverse complement strand
CAGTTCGGAGTGACGGTTTATGTCAGCCTTAATCCCATCATGGATGATTTTGTCGAAGAACTTCTTACTTGTTGCATGATACCATCGGTTACAAGACAGAAACTCATGCTCTTTCCATTGTCTCACTTCTCTTGATCTCCTTCCTCTGTTAAGATAAACAGTAAAAATATCTATTAAAAACAGGGAAGGTGCCGCTTGCCCTCCCCTGATAATTTTCATTATCAATCGGGGCAGCGCCCATTATTTTTTATCCTTCCATGCTTATTGGCATGGTTGCCGATGCCAATGGCATCTGCTTGGATTTATACGGAACGGTTCTGTCCGTCCCCGGGTATGATTTTATGCAGCAATGCCGCATGACTTATTTATATGGTTACATTATAACACGGGATCTGAATTTTTCAATATCCCGCTGTCACAAAGACAGCGTAAATTTACCTTTGGAAAAAAACAGATATAATGAACCATCGAATTCGACAGATCATAATGCGTATCTATGTACTCATACGATAGTTGCATAGGACATTAGTACATCGTTCCGACACTCTTCCGAGTTTTAGGGGTGAACATCGCAAAAGACCTCCAGAAAATCTAATTTTCTGAAGGTCTTCTAAAGTCATTTGATGTGTCTCTTACTAATGTCTAACGAACATAATACTTAGTCATAAAGTAAGTTCTGTCCCAATCGACGATATTCATAGCAGACTCCTTCTCCGCTCGGATATCAA
>CAJOFQ010000011.1:0-37463 GCA_905233955.1 uncultured Lachnospiraceae bacterium | reverse complement strand
CCCGAATACCGTGAGTTTTCTCTACAGCCGTTCTATGAGTGGGCCATGTACAAGAATCAAGATTGATCTTGCTTTTGGATTTTAGCAAAGTCAAATTATGCTCAATTGTTTATTTTTCCTGTTTTTCAAAAAATTTTTTTGGGTTTTATAATTTTTATTTACAAAGTCCCCGTACTTACATGCAGCACGCGATCCTTGATCTCCTGCGTCCTGCCCTGGTTCCAGAACTGTGTACCAATGTAACCGCAGGTGCGTCTGGCTACGGACATCTTGGATTGATCGTGGTTGCCGCAATTGGGGCATTCCCAGATAAGCTTGCCCTTGTCATCCTCAATGATCTCAATCTCGCCATCATAACCGCAGATCTCACAATAGTCTGACTTGGTATTAAGCTCAGCATACATTATGTTGTCATATATGAAATGCATTATGGACAAAACAGCAGGAATGTTATTCTGCATATTGGGAACCTCAACATAGCTTATGGCTCCGCCGGGAGACAGCTTTTGGAATTCTGCTTCAAAAGCAAGCTTGTCAAAGGCGTCTATATCCTCTGTTACATGAACATGGTATGAATTGGTAATGTAGTTCTTGTCTGTAACACCGGGAATTATTCCAAATCGCTTCTGGAGACATTTTGCAAATTTGTATGTGGTGGATTCCAAAGGAGTTCCATAAACGGAATAATCGATATTCTCCGCTGCCTTCCACTCTGCGCACTTGTCATTCATGCGCTGCATGACCTTGAGAGCGAATTCCTTGCCCATGGGGTCGGTATGAGAAACTCCAAGCATTCTGTGGCACATCTCATATAAACCCGCATAACCCAGGCTGATAGTGGAATAACCATTATACAAAAGCTCATCAATGCGCTGCCCCTTGGCAAGTCTTGCAAGGGCTCCATGCTGCCAAAGTATGGGTGCGACATCAGAAATGGTACCCTTTAAACGCTCGTGCCTGCATCTAAGAGCTCTGTGACAAAGCTCCAGCCTCTCGTCCAGAATCCCCCAGAAGCTGTCCATGTCGCCGCCTGAGGTGCATGCTACATCCACAAGATTGATAGTAACCACACCCTGGTTAAACCGCCCGTAATAACGATGCTCGCCAGGGCGGTAATTGCCGCGGTTTTCTATGTTGCCAATACCTGTATCTGTGAACCTGTCAGGTGTCAAAAAGCTGCGGCAGCCCATACAGGTGTAGAGATCCCCGCCCTTAAGCTGGCGCATAACCTTGGCAGAAATATAATCCGGAACCATGCGCTTGGCTGTACACTGGGCAGCAAGCTGCGTAAGATAGTAGTATTTGGAATCCTCGTGAATATTGTCCTCATCCAGTGTATAAATAAGCTTGGGAAATGCAGGGGTAACCCATACGCCCTTTTCATTCTTGACACCCCTGATGCGCTGCTTTAAGACCTCTTCAATGCACATCGCAAGATCGTCTCTGGCTCTGCCTTCGGGCACCTCATCCAAATACATATAAAGTGTAACAAAAGGAGCCTGACCATTGCAGGTCATAAGTGTAATCAACTGATATTGAATGGTCTGAATACCATTTTTGATCTCGGTTAAAAGACGCTTCTCTGTAAGAGTGTCTATGATCTTATCGTCTAAAGGTTCTCCGCAGTCACGCCTTTCTTCTATGACCTGCTTGCGGATCTTTTGACGGCTTACATCCACAAAAGGAGACAGATGCGCCAATGAAAAACTCTGGCCTCCGTATTGGTTGGACGCAACCTGGGCCACAATCTGGGTGGTCACATTACAGGCAGTAAAAAAGCTGTGAGGACGCTCTATCATTGCCTCGGAAATAACAGTGCCGTTCTGAAGCATATCCTCCAGATTAATCAGATCACAGTTGTGCTCCCTCTGGGCAAAATAGTCCGTATCGTGAAAATGTATGATGCCCTCATCATGAGCCTTGGCAACATCCTCAGGCAGAAGGACACGCCTAGTAAGATCCTTGGATACTTCACCTGCCATGTAATCCCTCTGGGTGGAGTTGATGACAGGATTCTTGTTGGAATTCTCCTGCTTGACTTCTTCGTTGAGCTGGTCAATAAGCGCCAGAATTCCATTATCAGTTGTGTTGGATTTGCGGGACAGCTCCCTCTTGTAACGGTAGCGGACATATTTCTGAGCTACCTCGTAGCAGCGCATCTCCATAATGCCGGTCTCCACCATATCCTGGATATCCTCGACATTGACCGCATGTGTGTACTCGGACACCTGCTTGGCAATCTTATCAGCCACAGCCTGAATCTGAAAACGGTTAAGCTGGTGTATCCCGGAAACCTCCTTATTGGCGGCTTCAATGGCGCCAACTATCTTGTCCTCGCAAAAATCCACCTCGCGGCCATTGCGCTTGATGACATTAGTTCGTACCCTGATTGTCTCTGAAGTATCCATGCTTTCTCCTTATGAAACCCTGCATATGAGGGATTTGCTACTAAATATTGTTATCCGTCAGACAAAAAAGCACAATATGTTGTGTCGGATATATATTATACACCCTGTACCAATGTGATACAAGGTCAAAAAGTCACAAATTTATGATACCAGTGCAAAAATCCATTCACCACTCGTGCTTGTAGGTATCATTTTGCACAAAAAACATCTATAAAACTATGTACAATCCTGCGCTTTTCATCCTGCCGTCCCAACAGCTGTACCTCCACCGGTCTGGCGCTGTAGGGAACCCATACAATCCCCTGGGAATCCTCTGTCGGCTTGCTCTCCGTTATGGCAAGCTCCTCTGTTCCCATGTAGCCATCCATTACACTGTATTCTCTCCAGCCGTTCATATGCCTGCCCTTTTGTTCCCCGGGCTTGATTATCAGATCTATATTCTGCATGACATCAGGATCCAGGCCTTCATCGGAGTCGTAGTACCTGATCAATACAGGAGAATCCGGATAGGCGCTCTCAAAGGCTATTCTCCATTCGTTAAATTTAGGCACAAAAAGCCTGTGGGGAAGTGCAATATTAACAGCTATCTCATGCTCCCTTCCCCTCCTGCGGCAGTCATCCACCGTAGCGTTATAATCCTCCAGCAGCCGGGATATAGTCTGAACAAAATGTATGCCGGCCTCAGTAGGCATAGCACCCTTGCCGCTGCGTTGAAATATCAAAAAACCCAGCTCCTCCTCGGCCCTCTTGATCTGATAGGTGAGTGCAGGCTGGGAAATAAAAAGGTTGTCCGCTGCTCTGTTAAAATTACGGGTTCTGGACAGCTCAACTATGTATTCCATCTGCTTTATGGTCATTGGTTGTTCTCTCCTGTCGCTGTGTCCGTCGAATCCTCCGCCGCATCCGCTTCAGACTCAAGAGGCTCAACCGTATCGCCGTAGGCTTCTACCTTGGACGCGGCTGCACGCCCCCTGGAAGTACGGGGAAAAAGCTGCGCAAACTGTTTGTAATATGGAATAGCCGAATCCAAATCGTCTGTATTCTCATATGATTGTGCCAGATAGTACAGAGCGTATCCGTCACTGTACTTTGGATCAAACTCCACCACCGTAGTAAGATCAGTAATTGCATCCTCATATCGCCTGGCCCTGAAAGCTGCGCTTCCTGTGGCATAAGCCTGCTTGGCGGCGTTCTCGAAGATGTCATGGCTTACCGTCTCGTAAATTGCCTTCCCTTGGGCATCCAGAAGCTTTTCATTAACGACTGCTATGGCGGCCTGGGCACTTTCCTGATCGCCGTCCTTTATGGCAGTATCCGCCTCTAACAGTTTCTCATACGAAGTCTTAAGGTCTCCCATGCCGGTGTATTTGTCCAGCTCTTTTGTAAGGGATTCAACCTCTTTTTCCAGGGATGCAATATTATTCGCAGAGCTTACTGCTTCTTTATTGGCTGAAACAAGAGCGTTTGAGGTACGATTATTCTCGTTCTGACGCATAGTGGGAACGATTAAAAACATCGCCACTAAAACTCCCAGACCGACACCCGTTAAAATATTGATAAAACCGTTACCGTTGCGGTCTATAATATCCAAAATGCCTGTCTTTGGAACGGCTGCAAGCTCATTTGCTGCGGCAAAGTCCGTATCCGCCCGGCGATTTTTTCTGGTGCGCCTTCTCCGCTTTTTGTCCTTTAACTCCGATCGTATACTGTTCATATAACGAATAATAGTCGGATTGTGGCTATCGATACGGGCTGCCTGTGACAGAACCTTTCTGGCTTCCTCGTATTTGCCGTCATTGATCAAAACCAATGCCAGAAGCTGGGCTGCCTGCACCATTCCGGGATTAGTATTTATTATGCGCTTGAGCTGGATGCGAGCCAGATCTGTACTACCCTGGCGGCAGTACGCAATAGCCTGATTGTATTTTTGCGTCGTCTGATCCAGACGGTTCAAGACTCCTCTGCTCTGAACTATTGCCAGATAGCCATCCACCGGGTTGTCCTGGGGCTGGAGATTCTTGGATAAAACCCACTCTCTAAGGGCATAGGCACTCAAACCCATTTCAAAAAACACAAGCCCTAACAGATTCCTGGCCATGGTGTTATATTTGTCCAGCCTGACACTCCTGTTCAAGCTCTCCACAGCTTGGGAGAGATCCCTGGCACGCGCACTTTCCAGGCCTTCATTATAGGCCCGGTTAGACGCTGCAACGATCATGCGGTAGGCACTCTGGCTGGCACCGCAATAGGGACACTGGTATTCATTTCCCGCGTCATTGCCACAGTTGAAGCAGATCATTTTTGCTCCTTTATCATTTCCTTGAGGATGTCTACCATATCGGTAAGGTCCCTCTCGTAAATAGAATTGACCACCTCTGAAGTATCAGGTATGGGCTGAAATTTTTTTAATTCTTCTTCAAAATCTATCATAGTATTATCCTTGAGATCACTTCAAAGCTTCCAACCTTGCCACAACATCTGCCATCATCTGTTCGTATTGCTTTTGCTTTTCCTTCTCATTTTCAACCTTGGCGGCAGGAGCCTTGGACAGGAAGGATTCATTGGAAAGCATGCCCTTGGAGCGCTTCAGCTCCTTCTCCAGACGGCTGCGCTCTTTTTCCAGCCTGGCTCTTTCCTTTTCAAAATCTACAAGATCCTCAAGAGGCATATAAACCACAGCGTCAGGTATTACAACTGATACTGCGTTATCATCCCCATCCCCATTTCCTTCGGATACCTCCACACTGCTGGCATAGGCAAGACCTGAAAATACAGGTACAAGCTCCGAAAATACAGTCCTTACGCTCTCATCCTCAGAGGTAATAAGCAGCCTGGCCTTGCGGGAAGGCGGAACATCCATATCGGTACGAATCTGGCGAACGCCTCTTACCAGCTCCTTGATCCTTCTGATCTTGTCGCTCTCCTGAGGGAAATTCCAATCATCCCTGTAAACGGGCCAGTCAGAAATCATGATGCTTTCTTCCCCGGGAAGCAAAGTAGTATATATCTCCTCGGTAATAAAGGGCATAAAAGGATGCAAAAGCTTCAAGGCATTGCCAAGAACGCTTCTAAGGGTCCAGAAAGCGCTGTTGGCACTATCCTCGTCATCTCCGTATATCCTGGGCTTTACAATCTCGATATACCAGTCACAGAACTCATCCCATATAAAATCATGAACCTTGCCAACTGCAATACCCAGCTCATAACGATCCATGTTATCTGTCACCTCAGATGCCAGGGTATTGACTGCTGAGAGAATCCACTTGTCCTCGCACTTAAGCTGGTCAAGAGATGGTTCGCTGATTGATTTTTGTTCGAGATTCATCATTATAAATCTTGAAGCGTTCCATATCTTGTTGGCAAAATTGCGGGAGTTCTCAACTCTCTCCCAGTAAAAACGCATATCATTGCCCGGAGCATTGCCCGTAACCAAAGTAAGCCTTAAGGCATCAGCGCCATAGCGGTCAATTACCTCAAGCGGATCAATTCCATTGCCCAGGGATTTACTCATCTTGCGTCCCTGGTCGTCCCTTACCAGCCCGTGGATCAATACGGTATTAAAGGGAGACTTGCCGGTGTGGGCATACCCCGAAAATACCATCCTTACTACCCAGAAGAAAATAATATCATAACCGGTAACGAGCACATCTGTAGGATAAAAATATTTAAGCTCCTCGGTCTCTTTGGGCCAGCCCAATGTGGAAAACGGCCACAGGGCAGACGAAAACCAGGTATCCAGAGTATCCTCATCCTGAGTAAGCTTATTGCTGCCGCACTTTGGACAGCTGCAGGGTGCTTCGGATGTTTTTGCTACAGTAATATGTCCACAGTCTCCACAATACCAGGCAGGAATCCTGTGTCCCCACCAAAGCTGCCTGGAAATACACCAGTCCCTTATAGTCTCAAGCCAATGCAGATAGGTCTTGTCAAAGCGGTTCGGAACAAAGCTAAGCTCTCCCTTTGACAGGGCTTCTATGGCAGGCCTGGCAAGCTCCTTCATAGCTACAAACCACTGAGGCTTGACCATAGGCTCGACAGTGGTGTGACACCTGTCATGGGTACCTACATTATGGGAATGAGGCTCGACCTTGATCAAAAGCCCCTGCTCCTTAAGAGCCTCTACAACCTGTTTCCTGGCCTCGTAGCGGTCCAGTCCGCAATATACTCCGCCGTTCTCATTGATAGTAGCATCATCGTTAAGTATGTTGATTACAGGCAAATCATGGCGCTTTCCAACCTCGAAATCGTTAGGATCATGAGCCGGTGTTATCTTCACAACGCCAGTACCAAATTCCATGTCCACATATTCATCAGCTACTACAGGAATTCTCCTGCCGACTAAAGGAAGTATAACTTCCTTGCCAATGATATCCTTATACCTCTCATCATCAGGATGCACAGCCACAGCCGTATCACCCAGCATAGTCTCCGGTCGGGTGGTGGCTATCTCAACAAACTTGCCTTCCTCATCCGCTATAGGATAATTGATATGCCAGAAAAAGCCTTCCTGTTCCTCGTGGATAACCTCGGCATCAGATATGGATGTCTGGCACACAGGACACCAGTTAATGATCCGTTCACCCTTGTATATAAAGCCTTTTTTGTAAAAATCTACAAAGACCTCTTCCACTGCCTCGGAGCAGCCCTCGTCCATTGTAAAGCGCTCTCTCTCCCAGTCGGCGGAAGATCCCATTTTCTTAAGCTGCTTTATTATACGGCCGCCGTATTCCCTGCGCCACTCCCAGCATTTTTCCAAAAAGCCCTCACGGCCCAGGTCAGCCTTGTCTATTCCCTGTTCCTTCAGAGCTTCAATTACCTTGACCTCAGTAGCTATGGAAGCGTGATCTGTACCGGGCTGCCACAGAGCCTCATATCCTTGCATACGCTTAAAGCGAATAAGTATATCCTGGAGAGTGTTATCCAGGGCATGGCCCATATGAAGCTGTCCCGTAATATTTGGAGGAGGCATCACAATCGTAAATGGCTTTTTTGCATTGTTGGGACTGGCATGAAAATATCCCTTCTCCTCCCATTTACTATACAGACGATCCTCAATCCCCTTTGGATCATAGGTCTTGGCAAGTGTTTTCATGTTACGCTCCTTTTTGTGTATCAATCTTAGACTGCAAAAATAATATATATAACCACCAGGTATGCCTGGCTCTGTCGAAGCCGTTTTTTCTCAAAAATAAAATCCGCTTAATGGGAGAAAGCCCGGAAAGACTGGCATAGGTCTTTAGGATTGTCCTCTTTGATTCCTCCAGACAATCAAGTCTTGATAGCTCTCCTGCCGCGCTCTGTGACAATTTTAAAAACGCTTTTTTGTCAGAAAAAAAACTTCCGCTTATTATAGAGCGCGCATTTCTTATTATTCTCTGAATAATGCTTTCCTGGCGCGCCGCTCCCATATCATTATCAGCGTGCTGACGATATAGTACAAGCGGCTCGTCAATGAATTCCACCTCGCCGCAAAGCGCCGCCATCGCCAGCAGAAATCCATCGTGCATCTCAATTCCATTAAGATCAAAATCAACAGACAATGCCAGATCTCTTAGAGCCCTGTCAAAACACATGGAGGTTCCGGCTGCAGGGTTGTCGATCAGAATCCTGCCAGGCTTTAATACCCTTGGATCCCTGCCGTTATAATGTAAAAAAGATTCATCAATTATATTGAGAGCTTCGTCAACCACCTTCATATCGCAGAATACACATCTGCAATCAGACTTCAAATTCAAAAGACGATCTAAAGATTTTTCAATCTTATCAGGCAGCCAGATATCATCCTGGTCACAAAAAAAATAGATATCCGCGTCCATAAGACTGAGCATGTACCAGAAATTATCCTTGGCACTGCCCGTGGGTGCTCCGCCATCCACCCTGATAATCTCAGGAAAGCGCCTTTGATAATCCTCTATTATATCCACCGTATCATCGGTCGATCCGTCATCGTGAATAAGAATGGTCACCCCTGAAAGATATGTCTGGGACAGAATTGAATCCAATTGGGCTCTAATATATTTTGAACCGTTGTATACAGCCATTAGTACGGCTATTGCGGGGTTCATCGGTTAAACCCCGGCGGAGTATGGGTTCTTAGCTTGAACCAGAAATTAGTAAAAGCAAGATCAAAATTTGCAACCGACAACCATATCTTCTGAAATATGCTTCCCCTGCGGAACGCTGCCTTGTACTGCGTCTGTCTGGACAGCAGATTAAGCGCCCACTCCGAAAAGCCCGAGTCGGAAAGATATGTTATGCACTGCTGTGTGGAAAGGTCAGTCTGTTCGGTATCCTGGGACAAATTATCACCGGTGCGGTGGTGGTAATAAAGAGGTTCGTCCATGTATGTAAAATCTATGCCCTTGTCCAATAATAAAAGCCACAGATAATAATCATCGGCTCCATTCTCTGTCACAACATGTGTAAGCCATTCTCTGGGAATTATCTCCCTTGCCATCATGCAATGTCCAGGCGACATGATCTGGGTTCCGACTGTTACATAGGTTTTTAGTCTGCCAATCTGGCGCTTGTGGTATTCGGTTCGATACCAGGGAACTAATTCCCCGTTTTTCTGTTCCAACAGGGCATTAGCCACCATAACCTGATAGCACAGCCTCTGATCAGTTCCCTTGATAAGCTCCCTTGCCAGCACCAGCCACCTGGCTATGGCATCCTCTTCTAATGTATCGTCCTGATCCAGAAAAATCACATAATCCCCTGACGACTCTGAAAGACCGTGAATACGGGATGCATGGATCCCCACATTTTTCTGGTTGGTAATAACCCGCCAGTTGGGTCTGGAGGCGTAAATTCCTGACAAGCCCACTGCGACGCCGGGGCTGTCATTAACCAGAATAACCTCTAATACATCCCCCGGCATCAATGACCGCTCATTGGCGGCCATCATCTCTTCGTAATCCCTTATGTAGGCATTGCCATTATAAAACGGTGTGATAACCGATACCTTCATCAGAAGCTCTCTCCATATTTCCTGCCGCGGAATTTGGCATTAAGAAAAGCAGTGGCCTTCTTTGGCCAATCTTCTGGTTCGGTGTGAACTATGCCCACCTCTCCTATACGCCGTCCCTTGGATCTCATTCCAAGCACCCAGGCGGTAAACAGTATCTCGCTTATCCTTCCAAACAGTCTTGCCTCAAAGTCAGACAACCCATCCATATATCCATCCCGGGTCAGTTGGTCTTCAAGCTCAAAAAGAATATCAAATAAAAAGCTGCAATAATCCTCCAGATCCTTGCGCTCCATTATCATCATATTAAACATATACCCCCAGCGCTGGCCAAAAGCCTTCTTAACAAAAGGAACATATTCAGGATATTTTTCATGTACTATGGGTAATGTCTTATCCAGTTGATAGGCATCAAAAGTGTGAGCATAATGCGAATACAAGGTCTCTATTGCATATACTCTTTTTTTTGGTACTAATATGTCATATTGAAGCAGCAGGTCATTAAGCTCGCCCTCGGTGAGTACACAGCGTAAGGGTTCATGACCATGTAAAAACACTGCTGACTTGGCGGTAAAATACCTTCTGTAATGCACCAGACCAACCACATCAGCATCCTTGAGATTCTTCCACGCCCAATACAGCCCCGTCAATTCACAGTAGCCGGGATTCTTATCTGAGATGTTGTCGTCAATATCATCCCTCATGATGGTCTCGCCATAAGCCTTGCCATCCTTCATATACATGGTGCTAAGATCCAGTATTTCATCCTTGCCTTTTGCACCTACCTGCAGCGGCAGATACAAATCATCGTGAACAAAAGCATAAGGCTTGTGAGCTGCTATGATGATTTTTTTCATAGGCTTATCAGTCTTCCTCTTCCTCGTCATCTACTATGCCCGCCACAGCTCCTGAAACACTGGCAACCACGGCGACTACGGCAACTACAACCACTAACAGAATTATAAATCCCATGAATATAAGGAAAGTGGTTTCGTCATTCATTATCTGCCTCCTGTTTTTATTGCTCATTATTGCAGATCGCAAAGCCACAAATTTTCATGCCTGCATGAAAAACCTTACTTTTTGACCCTTGCATCACATGATACATGATTTTATATAATATTTCAATGTCACAGCACCTTGGCCAGAAAATCTTTGAGCCTGGGACTTTTTGGATTTTCAAATATTTCATCAGGAGAACCTGTCTCCAATATCTTGCCTGCGTCCATAAACACAATCCTGTCAGCCACTTCCCTGGCAAAACCCATTTCATGAGTCACCACCGCCATTGTCATTCCTTCCGCTGCCAGTGATTTCATAACATCAAGCACTTCTCCTACCATCTCAGGATCCAGTGCCGATGTAGGTTCATCAAACAGCATTATATCCGGCCTCATCATAAGTGCCCTAACTATGGCAATCCTCTGCTTCTGCCCACCTGATAGCTGGCTGGGATAGGCGTCTGCCCTGTCAGGCAGATTGACCCTTTCAAGAAGTGAAAGTGCACGGCTTCTGACCTCCTGGGGATTCTCCTTTAATACCTTCTCCGGGGCAATTGTCATGTTCTTAAGTACTGTCATATTGGGAAAAAGATTAAAATGCTGAAATACCATTCCCATTTTCCGCCTGTGCAGATTGGCGTCCGTCTTCGGATCTGTAATGTCAACCCCCTCCACAAAAATATGTCCGGCGGTAGGCATCTCCAGAAGATTCAAAGATCGAAGCAGTGTTGATTTGCCGCTGCCGGAGGGTCCGATAATACAGATAACTTCTCCCTTGTCGATCTCTATTGTCACATCATCCAGGGCGTGTATCGTGTGATCGCTGTAATATTTTTTCAGGTGCTCAACACGGATTATCACATTGTCATCTTTCATTTTTTCTCAGCCTCCTCTCCAGTCGGTCATCTAAAGCTGTAAGTCCCATTACGAGAACCAGATAGATTCCTGCCACTGCTAAAAGGGGCATGAACGCGGAAAAGGTTCTGCTTCGGATCAGATCACCCATCTTGGTCAGATCCTCGATGCCAATATACCCTGCCACAGAGGTTTCCTTGATCAAAACGATAAATTCATTAAACAGCGCGGGAAGGACATTTTTAATGACCTGGGGAACCACTACATACCACATAGTCTGAACATAATGAAAACCCAGGGAGCTTCCGGCTTCAAACTGTCCCTCATCAATGGACATGATGCCGCCTCTGATTATCTCAGCAACATAAGCCCCGGAGTTTAAGCCAAAGGCAAACATGGCAACTCCAAGGGAATTAGTGGATGAAGCAAAAATAATAAAATAAGCTATCAAAAGCTGAACAACTGTCGGCGTTCCTCTGATTACAGTAAGATATATTCTGCACAACAGGTTGAAAAACCACAGCACATAATAGCTCTTTTGTCCCCGGCGTTTCATTTCGTCCTTATTCTTGTCATAGCTTGAACGGATTGCCGCCACCAGAACGCCTATTGCCACGCCAATCAACAGCGCCACAACAGTGATCTGAAGTGTAGCGATAAGTCCTCTGACCAGCATGAGCCAGCGGTCATTGTCGATAAAGTTTAATTGAAAATCAGCTTGCCATTTTTCCCACATATCTGTCTCTCCAAAAAAGCGGCCTTAAGCGTCCATAAAACGGATCGCTTGGCCGCTTTTAAAACTGTTCCGAAAAATCCGGACCATTACTGTGCGTCTGAAGGAATGTATTTTTCTATGATCTCGTCAATACTGCCGTCTGCTTTGAGCTCCTCAAGAGCACCATTGATCTCATCCAAAAGCTCTTCATTCTCCTTGGAAACACAGATGGCGTATTCCTCCTCGGTGTAGCTGGTATCCAGGATCTTAAGTCCTTCATTAGCAGCCACAAACGCCTTGGCAGGCTCATTGTCAATGATGACACAATCTACCTTGCCTGTAAGTAATGCCTGTGTTGCGTCTGCTCCGTTCTTGAAAGCAGTAACCGCGTCAGCGCCGTAATCATCAGATGCATAGATATCACCTGTAGTACCCTGCTGAACGCCTATCCTGGTGTCTGAGGAAAGATCATCTACGGATGCAATCTCGCTGTCCTGTGCCACAATAACGGACTGAATACCTGTGGCGTAGGATTCAGAGAAGTTAACACTCTGCTTGCGCTCATCAGTAACAGTCATTCCAGCCATACCCATGTCGTATTTTCCACTCTGAACCCCACCGATGATAGAATCAAATTCTACATCCTTAATATCCAGTGTGCGGCCAAGCTTCTCGGCTATCTTGCCTGCGATCTCCACATCAATGCCTTCGTACTCGCTGCCTTCAACATACTCGTAGGGCGGGAATGTAGCATTGGTCGCCATAACAAGAGCCTCGGAATCCGTCTCCTGAGTTGCTGCATCATCCTGGGTTGCTTCTGTCTCCTCAGATGCCTCTGTAGAATCATCAGATACGCTGCCGGTACTGCTGCCGCCACATGCAGTAAGCATAGCTGTGCTCATGCAAAGTGCCAAGGCAAGAGCTGCCAGCCTTTTTAAATTATTCATGAATTATCCCTCCTGTTTGCTAACTCCACAACTGCGACAGTATACCATAGCAGGCTTCAAATCGCAAGCTTTACAATTCAGTCATGTCCACCAGAACCACATGTGAGTCCGGTTCCTTTTCCAGGGCTTTGAGCCTGTCATCGAAGTCCTTTGCAGAAAACAGATAGATAACACTGGCCTTGATCCTGGCGCTCTTCATGTCACTTATGAGCTGCTCATAGCGGTCATAGGTAAGCATCGGAGCATCCCAATTGGTAACTCCCACCACACTGTTTCTGATGGAGTCCCTGCCAACTACATCTATGGTTCCCTGCTTGCCGATCCATGTACCCAGCTTTTCGATATGAATGGGAACCTTGCCTACCATATTAAGCAGCGCCAGATATTCCTTGCAGACATCCACAAAATATCTGCGCAGATATTCGTCCAGCCTGGGAGCTATATATGTATCATAGAATTCTTCAGGCTCAATAATAGTAAGCTCTGACAAATGCGGATAAATAAAGTGAAACCAGAAATCCATGAAATGATTGCTGATACGGTATATGCCCTTTTTGGCGTTCTCCCATCCGCCTGTATCAAATGACACTACCTTCTCTATTATATCCAATGCAGCCAGATTCTTAAGATATACTGATATCTTGGCTCGGGAATATCCTGTAGCAAGATGCAGCTCATTAAGCTTCTCAAGTCCCAATGCCATTGACGACATGATCGTATCATACACCTCCGGTTCTCTCAGGTCAGCCGCAAAAAGAGATTCCACTTCCTTATAGAGGAAACCCCGTTCATCCAGCACCATCCGGATAACATTATCCCTGACAGATGATTTTGCGTCCCAGGAATCTACATAGGCCGGAACTCCGCCTATGATACCATATGTAGCGACGGCGTCAGCCACCGAATAATCCGGCAGATTCCTGACCACATCCAGAAATGACAGATCATGTAAAAATATTTGATCATCAAATCTTACATTTCTTCCCAAATAAGATTTGTCCATATCCTTTCTGACCCAGATAAGCTGTTCCGTGGCCAGAATTACCAAAACATCCCGACCTGATTTTTTAGGATCGCAAAGTTCTATAACCGCATCCCAAAATTCAGGCTGCCGCCTTGCTATCCGGGCAAATTCATCAATGATAATTACTGATTTTGAACCCTGTGACCTGACAAAAGCGCCAAGGCAGTCTGTATACCCGCTGCCTTCAATAGTGATGTTGTTTTCTGATTCAATCTGGTGCTTCAACAGCTCCATCTGCTTGCGAGAGGAAGCGTTTCTGGCACAATAATAGAAATACGCCCTGCCTTTACAGAAGTCGCGTATAAGCTGGGATTTTTCACTTCTGTTGGAACCATACAGCAGTACCAGCCTGCTGCCGTTTTCTTCATAAAGCTTCTGCAGCCTTTTTAGTTCGGTAGTTCTTTTAATCATTTGAAACTTCCCTTATAGTTATTATTTTTGGTCAATGTAGCCTAACTCGTATAAAAGCTCCGCGCACAGTACAGCCCCGCCGGCTGCACCCCTTAAAGTGTTATGTGATAACCCTACAAACTTCCAGTCGAAAATGCTGTCTTCTCTCAAGCGTCCTACGGATATCCCCATGCCGTTTTCATAATTGACATCCAAAGCCACCTGAGGCCTGTTATCCTCATGCAGATATTGTATCATCTGCTTCGGAGCACTGGGCAATCCCCTCTCCTGGGGGATTCCTGAGAACTGTTCCATCGTTTCTATCAGCTCTTCCTTGGAAGGCTTCTCCTTCATCTTGACAAAGACAGCCGCTGTGTGTCCATACAAAATAGGAACTCTGATGCACTGACTAGTGATAACTATATCGTCTGCGGGAACGATCTGTCCATCCTGTATGCTGCCCCAGATCCTTAACGGCTCCTTTTCGCTTTTTTCCTCTTCACCGGCAATATACGGAATAATATTGCCGTTCATCTCGGGCCATTCGGCAAAGTTCTTGCCTGCTCCTGATATAGCCTGATAGGTTGTAGCCACGACCTCATAAGGCTTAAACTTCTTCCACGCTGTAAGCACCGGAGCGTAGGACTGAATCGAGCAGTTGGGCTTTACTACTACAAAGCCTCTTTTTGTATTAAGTCTCTTCTTCTGGTACTCTATAATCTCAAGATGACCCGGGTTGATCTCCGGCACCACCATTGGCACATCCGGCGTCCATCTGTGAGCACTGTTGTTGGATACTACAGGAGTCTCGGTTTTGGCATAAGCGTCCTCGATATTGCGTATTTCCTCTTTTGTCATGTCCACGGCTGAAAATACAATATCCACAGATGAGGCTACCTTTTCTACCTCTCCCACATCCATCAGGACAAGATTTCGTATCGCTTCCGGAATGGGACGGTCCATCTTCCATCTGCCTTCCACAGCTTCGGTATAGGTCTTGCCGGCACTTCTGGGGCTGGCTGCCACCGTAGTCACCTCAAACCAGGGATGCTCCGACAGCATATCTATGAATCTCTGTCCAACCATACCTGTAGCTCCCAGCACCGCTGCCTTAAGTCTTTTCTTGTCGCTCATAATAACTCTTCTTTCTAAAAAACATTTATGTGATACAAGGGTCAAAAGGGACTTCGCCCCTCGTTACTGACATCCAGGTAAGCCGTATTCTCAGCTATTACATCTGACATAGCATCCTTCGACGGCGCTCCCTTGGTAATGCGTCTTCTAACACAGTTCTCCAGGGCTATATTCTCATATACATCATCATCTATAAGCTCACAGAAGCCTTTAAACTCCTCAATGGAAAGCTCCTCGATGCTTTTCTGCCTGTCTACACAATGCAGGACAACACGGCCCACTATACCATGAGCATCCCTGAAGGGTACACCCTTATTAACCAGATAATCCGCAAGATCCGTGGCATTGGTAAAGCCTCCGCCTGCGCTGCTTCGCATACGCTCTGACGAAAATGAAGCTGTTTCTATCATTCCTGTAAAAAGCCTGATACAGGACGCTACAGTCTCCATCGCATCAAATGGAAGCTCCTTGTCCTCCTGCATGTCCTTGTTATATGCCAGCGGAAGAGATTTCATGGTTACGAGCATACTCATAAGCGCCCCGTATACCCTGCCGGTCTTGCCCCTGACCAGCTCCGCTATATCCGGATTCTTCTTCTGGGGCATAATGGACGATCCTGTGGAAAAAGCATCGTCCAACTCAATGAATCTGTATTCATCGCTGTTCCATATAATAATCTCTTCACAGAACCTGGACAAATGCATCATAATAAGCGACAGCGCCGTCAAATACTCCACCAGATAATCACGGTCTGAAACGCCGTCCATACTGTTTCTGGTAATCCCTTCAAAACCAAGCTCGCTCGCTGTCATATCACGATCCAAAGGATAGGTGGTACCGCACAACGCTCCGCTTCCCAGCGGTGAGTAGTTCATCCGCTTTCTTATGTCGGCTAACCTCTCACGATCCCTGCGAAACATTTCAAAATATGCTCCCAGATGATGAGCTAATGTGGTAGGCTGAGCCTTCTGCATGTGAGTAAAGCCGGGCATTATTGTATCCATATGCTGCTGCATCAGCGAATTCAAGCATTTAAGCAGGTCATACAGCAGACCATCCTTCTCGTCAATGTCAGCTCTGGTAAAAAGCCTCATATCAAGCGCCACCTGGTCATTGCGGCTGCGCCCCGTGTGGAGCTTTTTGCCGGGGTCTCCGATACGATCGGTCAGCACTGCCTCGACAAATGAGTGAATATCCTCGTATTCCGATGTTATTAAAAGCTCTCCGGATTCAACATCCCTTAATATTCCTTCAAGACCTTCCCTGATAGAACGGTATTCATCTTCCGTAAGAATACCGCACTTGCACAGCATAGCTGCGTGAGCCATGGACCCTTGGACATCGACTTTGAAAAGCTTTTTGTCAAAATTGATTGATGCATTAAAAGCGAATACTTCCTCATCGGTACTTTTTTCGAAGCGTCCGCCCCATAATTGCGCCATTTATCGAAAACTCCTCTCATTATAGGAAAATACGCATCCACAATAATCCTGGCGATACATACCGTACTCGGCGGATAGTTTTGTGGATTTTAAGTATCCATCCTTTTTTTTGAAATCGGAATACAAATATGGTATTCCGTATTCTTCTGATACTTCGTGACCAATCTCATTTAAAACCGCTGAATCCTTCTGAGGGGATATGGACAAAGTAGTCGTAAAATAATCAAAGCCATCCCTTTTAGCCTGCTTTGCTGTCTCAGAAAGCCTCAGCCTGTAGCATTTGTGGCATCTGGCGCCCCGTTCAGGCTCATCCTCCAGACCCTTTGCCATTTCATAAAATTGGTCTGTGTCATAAATTCCTTCTACATAATCCACCGGATATCTGGTGGGAAACTTGGCTATAAACCTCTCCTGTTCCCGTGCACGCATCCGATATTCCTCTTCCGGATAAATATTAGGATTATAGTAAAACACCCTGACCCGAAAATATTCTCCCAGCAGAGACAAAACATAGCTGGAACAGGGCGCGCAGCAGGAGTGGAGCATCACCTCTGGCACTATGCCCTGTTTTTGACAGGAAGCTATTGTCTCTTCCAGAATGAGGTTATAATTTATTTTATTTTGCACGATCCGTTTCTCTATTCTTCCTCAGGTGGCTCATCTATTTCTGCCATTGGACGCTTGATCTTGCGAGTCGAGCTCTTGAGGAACGGATACTTGCGGATAACAAGTCCTGTAAGCGCACGATATGAGGGCTGGCGCTTGTTATATTTGTCCAGAATCTCCTGCAGACTGTCCTTAAGCTCGTCGGCGGATAAGCCCTTCTGCTCTGCCAATTCATAATCAGGATATATCCTGGCTGTAAGTCCGTTATTCTCACCTGTAACTACGATTTCTCCGATAAGCGGCTCCAAAGCCAGCGCCCCTTCAATTTCTTCAGGAGAAATATTCTCGCCATTTGAAAGGATAATAAGATTCTTGGCGCGGCCAGTAATGTACAGGAATCCGTCCTCATCTATATGACCCAAATCTCCTGTGTGCATCCATCCATCCTTAAGGGCCTCTTCAGTCTCCTTGGGCATCTGATAATATCCCTTCATAACAGATGAACCCCGTACCAGAAGCTCGCCATTTTCAAACTTAACTTCAAAATTCGCTAATGGCAGTCCAACTGAGCCCGGTCTGTTGCCAAGCTCGCCGTTGGTGCTGATGGTGGGTGAACATTCTGACATGCCATACCCCTCACAAATCTCAACACCGTACTGGGCCATTGCATCGATATAATATGGATCCAGATGAGCTCCGCCGGAATATATGGTTTTGAGGTTAGGCCCAAACACACTCTTGCCGGCTTCGAGCTTCGGAATGGAAGGATCAAGTGATGCAAGCTTTTTATAGATGGTTTCTATCATCAAAGGAACCATCAGCATTATCCGCGGCTGGAATTTGCCTATGTTGCGCACCATATGCATCAAAGAATCGTTGATCGCAAGGGTCGCTCCCTTGGAAAAGCCCATCAGCCAATCCATCACCAGACAGTAAGCGTGGTGAATCGGAAGCACTGAAAGCATAACCATCCCCGGCTCGGCAGTTATAACAACATTGTCCATATCATCATACAGGTTGCGCTGGGTAAGCATAACTCCCTTGCTCTTGCCGGTGGTTCCGGATGTATAGATAAATGTACATACATCGTCTTCCTGTGGAATGTATTCATCTGAAATGGGATCATCTGAAGCATCCCTGATGAGATCTGCGAATGTAATCTCATCACCATCTGCATTATCTGACTCCCCCTCATCCAATATAACAACAAGCTTCAGCTTGGGGCAGGATGAGCGCATCGTAGGAATCATTCCCTTGAGCTTTGGGTCTATGAAAAGAAGCTCGGAATCAGATCTGTTAAATAAATCACACAGCTCTTCTTCAGGGAGCATAATGTCAAGCGGCACTGCAACTGCGTTACCGCTGACCAGACCAATGTAGGAAGCAATCCATGGATAAGAGCTTGCCCCTATAATGGATGCATGTGTTCCGGCAAAACCCCTTTTTGCCAGAGCGTTCCAAACCTTTTTACGGTCACTGTCAAGCTTCTTGTATGTCCTCTCATGAAGTTCCTTTTTTACCAGCCATCTCACCGCTGGTATGTCGGCAAAGGCTGATGCGCTGTTCTCAATGACTGTTGGAATAATGTGTTTTTTCTCCATTGAAGCTTCCCCCCTTTATAATATGATTTGGCCTTTTGACCCTGGTATCATATATGTTACCGATTAAGCAGCTCCTCCGCGTATTTTAAGGCATCACCCACAGTAGAAAGATTCATAACTTCATCGCTGTCGATCTCAATATCAAATACATCCTCCAGATCTCCAAGATAAGTCATGAAATTCAGTGAATTGAATCCGAGATCCTCTCTGAAACGCATGTCCATTGTGATCTCTTCCACCTCGAAATCGCTGTATTCTGCCACCATTGCCAGAAAATCTTCTTTTTGCTTCTCGCTCATTTTTACCTCCTCTTAATACACTTTTTTACAGTGTTAATATCATTTCCCCAATTGTAAGATCCGGTTCGTCTATTCCCCGGAAAAGAATCTTCATCATGTAATAATAAACCAGCTCAATATCCTTCTGTGTAAGAGACGCCTTCTGATAGTGGAAGGTAAATACCAGACCACCATCTGTCGGGCTGTGGGTAACAGTAAGATAAATCTTCTTGGAAGATACGAGCTTGGGATACCATGTAGTGCGGATCTCATAGCCTGCCAGATGTTCGTTCTGCATACGCACCGGCATGGGCTGATAGGTCAGCGACATACTGATATATGTAGTGTTATCAGGCGTAGGATACAATTCCTTAATTATCTCATCCACCCTCACCGGATCAAAATTAGAATGCATATACACGCTGTTCTGGAAGCTTTGAACCTCATAAGCTGCATCCAAAAATTCTGTATCAGGAGAAATAATGGTACGGCAGGGATATGAAAAAGTTCTGCTGCTGCCGCTGGTCCACTCATCATGTGTGGAACGCCTGGAAATATAGTTCCTGATGGTGATATCCTGCTGACCACCGTTCATCTTGGACAGATATGTACGCATGGCAAGCAGGATTAAATTATTCATGGAAATATTATGGTTCAGACAGAAATCCGCCATCGCCTGTGTGGGCTCGGGCTCCAGCTTGAAATTCGCTACACCCAAAGACCTGTCTTTCATCTCCAGATCTGCTGCCCTGAGAGTTTTGTCACCATGAGCCTTGCGGCTCTCCTGGAGTACGCCTATACCCTGTACATCGGAATAAATAGGCTCTCCGTCACGCTCAAGCATCTCACGCCAGAATTTCTCATCCTTCTCCTGACGCTTGGTATTGGAGGCTTTTTTCAGATCCTTCTGCAATACATCCACAAAGGATGCCAGAGGCTGGGGATAAGGCGAACCAAAGCGATAATGGCAGTATATCTCCATAGTGTCATTGACATTGACTATTAATCCTGATGAATCAGTAAGTCTGTGGTCAATATGAATATAGGTACCGTTAAAGCCCTCCGGAAGGGCTACCATGGTAAATTCCACCATGGGAATGTCATGTCCGTTAAATTCCTTGTATGACATCTCCTGCAGATAGGCGTCCGCCTCTGCCATGGACATATATGACAGATCCAAAAACGGTATGTCCCTGGGATCATGTGGCACAATATACTGCATGATATCGCCGTTCTCGTCAGGAGCAGTAAACCTGATACGAAGGCAATCGGCTCTTGCTATCTCATCCTGAATGGCGTGCTTTAAAAGTCCAAAATCAATCGGTCCCCGGATTCCGGCAAAAACACAGATATTAGCGTAGCCCTGCTTTCCTGTCTTCTTTATCGGAAGATATTGAACCTGCTGGCCAATACTCAAAGGATATAATTGCTGTGCCATAAAGTATCCCCCCTTTTTTGATGTCAATAATCAAGACAGCTTTTGAGCAAAAAGCCAGTCCCTCATTTCCTTGTCGTGGTAACAAACCTCCCAGGCAAAATGCCCCGACTGCCAGAACACCTGCTTGGCAGGATATCTGGTAAGACGATACTCTACACCTGCATTGCTTAAATTCTGTAATGTCGGATTAAGCGACCATTCCGGAACTATAAGCGGATCGTCATCAGAATGGAATATCCACATGGGTACACCCTTAAGCTCACTGATCCGCTCAGGATTGGCAGCACAGCTAATCGGCACAATTGCCGCAAAAGCGCCTGGATGATCCATAGCCATAACATAACATGCAAAGCCTCCGGAGGACATACCTGTAAGATACACCCTTTTATCGTCTATGCTGTACCTGGATTTTAACATGTTAAGCAGATTCCACACCGCCTTAAGCTGCGGAAGGGGCCAGAAGGGTGAATTGGAATGCCCGTGAATAAACTGAACCAGCGATACCCAGTTGTCCTCCTCATCATAATGCTGGATGCACTGTGGTATCAAAACTATGCACTGGTTGTGTCCCTGCTCGGAATCCCTGGCCCAGGCTGTACCCAGTTCCATTTTTTCCAGCATCGCCTCCAGGGGTTCTATCATCTCACCCGTTCCGTGAAGACCGATAACTACCGGGTATTTCTTGTCAGGATCGTAATCTGTTGGAACATAAAGCGCATAAGGTACCCTGACATTATATTCATCATCCCAAAATGAATCCATGGTAAAAAGATCCATGGTCGCAGTGTCTGCCCTTCTAATAAGCCTGATCTGCCAGCTTTCGCTGCCCAGCTCATATGACCCTGCCTCGACACTGATATTCATGTCCAGATCGCATCTTAACGCTGACCTTCGCTTGTCAAGACGAAGCAGATAACCGTCATAATATTCGTAAAAAGGGACTTCAGTTCCTGCCAGATAATCTCCCATTGCAGGATCCAGATCCTCTGTCTGAAAACGACCGGCATCGTGATCGGCAGTGATTCTGATATAGTACGCCGGGTCATAATCCACATGGAGCCTGAGGGCAAAGCAATCCCTGGGAACCTCTATTGTATAGCTGTGGTTTTTGGGATCAAACTCAAGGATGCTGCCCTGCTGTTGATTAATATATACTTTCAGGTCATAAATCGAACTCATCAGTGTTCTCCTCTATCTCCTTTTTCTTTGTGCTGGAAGAATTCATCCATTTTCTCAAGCAGACCCTTCTTGTCGATGGTCTTGAGCAGGTAATCAGCCGGCTTTAAGCTAAGTACACGAAGGATGCTCATACGATCCCCCTTGCCTGTTAAGAACATAACAGGAATGGTGCTTGTCTCTGCTTCGGATTTGAGCATCTCTAAAATCTTGGGTCCAGATGTGATGGGCATATCATAATCCAAAAGAATCAGATCCGCCTCATTCTTGGCAAGCCAGGTTATAGCCTGGGCGCCGGAATTGGCCATACCGACACGGTAAGAGCCCTTAAGCCAGGTGCGTATCATCTGCATGTAAGCCACATCGTCGTCCACGATCAGAATACTCTTTTTTCTGGCTTCAATGGATGCAGCCTCAAAATAAGTATCTACCCTCTCTAAGAATTTCTCCATATTCAAGGGTCTTTCAAACCATTCAAGAACATTTTTGCGGTCAAAGTAATTCATGACAGCTTCGTATTCCAGACGGGTACCTATAAGGATCATCTGGATCTCTTTTTCTGTGCAGGTGTCATTTAAAAACACCAGTATATCGGGATTGTTCCCCACAGACTGATCCATATAGAATACAAACATCTGAGCCTCGTCAGCCCTCTCTTCCAGGTTCTTAAGCTTGGTGATCACAAAATCAGCATCTACACCGATCCCCTCAAGCCTGGTTTCCAAACCCTTGACTGAAAATGTCTCTGCTTCGCTGACTATTAAAAGCCTGGGAGGCTGCTTTGCAGCCTTATTTTCTTCTTCCGGCAATTTATTCTTAGCTTCTTCGCTCATGAATCCGCTCTCCTCTTTTTTAAAATATCTGTCATGCTATCCCAATCCAGTTCCGTAAGACATTCTCTGATCCTGCCGATAACCTTGGCGTCCTCTTCGGGCAAACGGTACTCCTCAATAGAATCCAGTACCATCTCCATAAGGTCAACATCCATCTGTTCTATAAACTCCGGCATGGATTCATACGCGTCTGCAAGCTTGCCGGCAGGTACTTCTGGTCTGTCGTCCGAATCGTCTCCTGCGGTATTATTAATTCCCAGATACTCCCCAATTGGTTCATAAAGCTTCCTGTAGTCCTCCAAAAGCTTTGGGGTGTCCCTTGTGATCCTGTCAATATTTTGTTCCTTGCCTGCTTCTTCCAGCTCTTCGGCAAAGGACGACAGGGAACTCGCTCCTATTATTCTGGATGAACTCTTAAGGGCATGAACCTTGATGGTGTACAGCTTCCATTCTCCGTCATTATAGTATTTTTCGATCTCACAAGATCTGGCCTTGAGAGTGTCATAAAACACTGCCAGAGCCTCCCTGAAGCCTTCATTTGAACCACAAAAACGCTCTCCCAACGAAATATCCAACAGTCCCTCCAAGGGAGAGTGACTGTAATGTTCCGGTGAAAATGTCAGATATTTTTGCAGTATCTCTGTAAGTCTACGATATTCTACAGGTTTTTTCAAGACGAACATGGAATCTGATGAATTATTTTCTCCTGTTATAACAATCGGTGTATCAGGCTTAATGCTTTTAATCTTCTTAAGCGTGCTTTCTCCATCCAGACCTGGCATCACATCGTCAACAAATATCAGCCTGTAGCTGCCGCTTCCTGCCATATCTATCCCCTGCTGCCCGCTTGAAGCCTCATCGGAACTCACCCCCAGGCGCTCCAACAGACTGCACAGGAAAACCCTCTCTATCCGAGTGTCGTCTATTACCAGAACATCTGCCATAATCTATCACCTCTGCTGCGCAAAAGTTGAAAAAACAAGCCCAAATGTACCCGGTCCATACATTACGGCACTGGAGCCTGATACACGCTGTCTTACAATCTTTTCAAAGCTGATCTTCTTTTTGACAAGCTCTTCTATTTCGTCAAGCTGACGATTATTCAGTCCGGAGTAGGCTATAAAAAGTATGCCTTTGTCTATGGAAGCAGGATCCCTTAGAATACTATTGATGTAGTGCTTCCATGCAGCATTTCTCCTGCCGGGATACAGCCTTTTCATGCGCATTCCCTCCGGTGTCATCATAACAGCCGGATGAAGCATGAAGGCCTCGCAAATAACATTGGCCCTGGTAGGAATACGGCCGTTGCGCTTTAGATATTTTGTGCTGTCCAGTAGGAATCCGGTGTGTATATCTGTTCGCATACGCATAATATTTTCCGCAATATCCTTGGCCATCATTCCCTGCCCAACCATGGCACAGGCCTTGAGTACTAAAAGCCCCAGTCCGCAGGACATCTGCATTGAATTAATAACTGTAACATTGCCAAAGGTAGATGAGGCTGCTATAGCCTTGGGGTAAGCTCCACTTGTACCCTTGCCTGCAGCGATATGAATTACATGCTGGGCACTCTCAAGGGCTCTGGCAAAAAATTCTATGTATTGCGGAACCTCCGGTTCCATCGTACCTGCGTTCTTGCCCATTTTTTCCAGATAAGACAGTACTCCGTCGCCATTGATCTCAATACCATCCAGAAATATTCCACCTTCAGTGTGAATGGAATAATTCATAATCTCAATGCGATTCTTTTTAATGACCTCTTCCGGAAGATCACAGACACTTTCTGTAGTAATAACCACCGACCTTTTGGCTATGATCTTTTTTACGGTGGCATCCGAAAGCATATCACTCTCTCCCTCGTAAGAGGTCACAACCAACTGCGCAGGCAGGTGTTTTATAACAGTTTTTTCAATGCTCTCTCCATCCACAGGCTTTAACAGACAATCATCAAACCCTTCTCTTTCATACATGGCAACCATATCGCTGCCAGCATTGGCTGTAAGAGCTATTATGGGAGTCTCACGGTTCAAGCCTGTAGTCTGGGTCCTGATGGCATGCAGACATTCCACTCCGTCCATCCCGGGCATAAGATGATCCATAAATATAAGATCATATGATATGCGCATTGTCTCCTTGAGGCACTCCTGGCCGCTTTGAACAGTATCTACCTTGATACCGGTCTGGCGAAGGAGTTTTTTTACGACCAAAAGATTGACTTCATTGTCATCAACTACCAGTATCCTGGCTTTGGGAGCCTCAAAAGATTTTTGATATGACTTTCGTTTTTTGCCTGTTCTGTCTGCTTCCAGATTGATCTCACCAATCTCGCTGTAATCCTCTACAGACTGCTCCAGAGTTATAACGAATTTGGAACCTTTGGTGTAGATGCTGTCAACAGTTATCTCCCCTCCCATAAGATCCACTAACTGCTTAACTATGGAAAGGCCAAGCCCGGTACCTTCAATGTAACGGTTTTTGTCCTCATCCATCCTGCGAAAGGCGGAAAATAAATGAGGTATGCTTTCCTTGCGTATTCCTATTCCTGTGTCCTCAACTGAATAGGTAACTATTACTGTATCGTTGTCTTTTTTTCTGCACATAACAGAAAGTGTAATATCACCTTCGTTAGTGTATTTGACAGCGTTGCTTAGGATATTAATCAAAATCTGCTTGATTCGCACTTCATCGCCATTCATTACCGCCGGAAGTGCCGGGTCAACATTAACATGCAGTGACAGGCCCTTTTTTTTGGCGCTGCTCCATATCATATTGACTATCTCGGACAGCATGGCCCCTGTATCGTAGGGCATATTAACTATTGCCATCTGTCCGGATTCAATTTTAGACATATCCAGAATATCATTGATAAGGGACAACAGAATCCGGCTGGCGCCCTGGATGTTAATAGCATTTTCTATTACTTCATCGGAAAGATTTTCCTCCCTTAATGTCATCTCATTAAGACCTATTATAGTGTTTATCGGGGTCCTTATCTCATGACTCATGCTGGAAAAAAAATGATTCTGGGTCTCGTTTAATTCTATTATTTTACGCTTTTGCTCCTCGGAGAATCTGTTTTGCTCCTCATATGCCGATTTTTGAAAAATTATCATCACGCAAATGATAGTGGATAAAAGCATGATCTGGGAATAGGAATCGAAATACGCCAGATCACTTGAGTGTCCCGAAACAAGCGAAGGAAACCATCCTGCCAGAAGATAACACAGCGTAGCCACACAGGCATTAAGTATTAAAAAAAGCTTTCTTTTTGAACCTGATAAAAACAGACAGGTATAAACAAAACTAAATACAAACCACACCGGCGATCCGCCATTGACACCGCCTCCAAAGAAAAACCCCACAGGAAGGGCAACAAAAATTATAAGGATCCCTGTAATATAAATTGCTGCATTTACCTTGCCGGTACGCACAGAAAACATAGTCATCAAAAAAACTGCAAACCAAATAAGCCCAAGCATTACAACTACCTGGACGCCTTCTCCCACCAGTGCGGCAAATACCATTACTGCGGGCAATATCAAAAGGCTTGTCGATACTAAAATCCGAAACATCCGATCCTGCGTCGTTATGGAAGGATCCTGTATGTATTTGATCCTGGACTTAAGCTTATTCAAGAATTATTCCCCCTGGTTTTCTGCAAGGTGTGAATGCTGCGTATCACTCAGTTCTGTCGATTTAAAAAGATTAAGAGCCGCGGTAAATTCATAGTTTTTAATTTTTCCTTCTAATTCATCAAGAACAGAAGTAACTTTGTATTCGGAAGAAATTCCATCCCTTATAAGCGCAAGGCAATCAAGGGCACGATTGGCCTCATAGGTTCTAAGCGCTTCGCCCAGCCCCAGCCATGTGTTCATAAGGCTGCTCTCATCCTTCTTGCTGTCTGAAGCTTTGTGGGACAATATCCGGTCTATTGAATCCGAAAGCTCCTTAATATTATTGCAAAGCTCATCCAGTGAAATATCCCACACCTGCCCCGCAATGGCATCTGCCCCCAAAAGCCTGGCTGTTGTCTCTATGGCAGTTCTTCTTGCTACAGTGTCTGAAGCCATGGCAGAATCATCCAAAAGCTCATCTGTCATCTTAATGGCATCCTCTACAAATATCTTAAGCAGGGATATGTACATATCCTCATGACCCATGCAGTACTCTATTCCCTTTGTAACATTAAGACCTGTCTTTTCAAGTGATTCAAGGGTCGGATTGCTCCGGGCCCTGACCGGCTTATCCTGCTCCTTCGGCAACGCATCAGTTATGGAAGGATGTGTTGATTCTATATACCTTATGGAAGAAGAGGGAAGCAGTTTTTTCAGAACCCTCTCAAGTTCTCTGTTCTCCAGCGGCTTGGCGATAAACTCGTCAAAGCCTTCATTAAAGAACATCTCACGGGCTCCGCTTACAGCATTAGCCGTAAGTGCAACTATCTTCATCCTGTGATCAGGATCATCTCCGGAAATATATTTCTTCGCTTCGACACCATCCATCCCCGGCATCATATGATCCATAAAGATGATATCATAAGTGTGCTCTCTGCAAAGCCTGATGGCCTCTTCACCGCTTTCCGCCGTCGCAACCGTAAGCTGATAATCCTTAAAAATGCCTCTGGCTACTACCAGATTCATAACCTCATCATCAACTACCAGAACACTGACACCCGGACATATCATCTGTTTGTTCTCGGTGGATTTGAAGTCAATTATTTCATTGCTGCCGGCAAGAGCCTTAAGAACCGAAAAGCTTGACAGCGGAGTCTTGATAAAATGAATCCCGCTGCTGTTTGATATTCTGGAAAAGTCATCAACCGCAACTACTATATTAACATCATCGGCTGTACGGTTAAAATAATCCATATCCTTATTGTATTCCGCCCATCCCATAAATACATGGGTAAGTGATGTCTGGGCTTTTAATGCTTCAAGCTGAGCTATATCCGTAACTCTGTGGACAGTAATCTTAAGGCCCTGGGCAAGGTGGTTAACCAGGTCGTTGTAGAATTCCCATACCCTGGTGATCTGATAAGTCTCCGGTCTGTCGTAATATGCCACGACACATCTTGTCAAATCCCCATCAGCCAGACATGGCGCTTCGTCCACAACCCTTTGGGGAATGGTGACATATACTGATGTTCCATCATCAGGCTTGCTTTTGATGGTCAAAAACCCCTCCATAGCAGTTGTAAGACCCGCTACAATCGAAAGTCCCAGGCCCAAGCCTCCGGCGCTTCTGCTCCTGCCGCTGTTGGTCTGATAAAACTGTTCCGTAATCTGCTCAACCTCTGATTCACTGATACCTATTCCAGTATCACTCACCCTTATAAGCAGATTGACGCCATATGGTTTTTTGAAGGCACCTATACCGATATATACCGCCCCATCCTTTGTAAATTTTAAGGAGTTCTCCACAAGATGCCTTATTATTTTTTTGACCTTCCTGACATCGCCCTTTAGTACCGATGGAACATCCGCCGCTATATCAAAGAGCATATCAACATCCCCTGATGCTCCACGGATCTCCGTAAGAAGATCGTTGACCACAGAGGATATCATGTATTCATCTTCACTTATTGTAAGCCTGCCGGTATTGATCTCGGTATGATCCAGTATATCTCCTACCTGATCAGATAACCTGACGCCCGCTTCCCTGATAGATCTTAGGCTGCGCTTTCTCTTGGAATCATTCTCACTTTTATACAGCACCGAAGAAATTCCCATAACCGCGTTAATTGGAGTTCTAAGCTCATGGGATACATTTGTCAAAAAATCCTCCGTCTGCTGATTCATTTCTTCCAAAATGGCAATTTGATCCCTGAAACCCCGTTCCTGCATTCTGCGGCGTAAAATCATACTCCTGGAAATCAGACCCGCCAGCGTAATTACTGCAATATGCAGCAGAATACGGGTAACATTAAGAATCGTAAGGGAAAACCTGTCTCCGGGAACAAAGATCAGATCATAGAGAATAGTCAGATAATAAGTAACCATGCCTGAATAAACTATATCCAGTTCTCCGGTCATGGTAAAAATCAGCATAATAACCACCATGACTGACGACAAGTCATAGAAGCTGGTCTGATGCACACCGTAAAAGAAAAATGTGATCCACTCTGTTGTGGCATAAAAACGAAGCCTGCGCACAGGCGTAAAAGACTGGGCCAGATGAAGCCACCAGCATATCACCAGCTCAAATATTATAAGCGGTATTACCCATCTCTCCCAGCCCAAAAATATATCTTCGGCAATAAGGATCAGTCCGAAAAAAGTCTCACAGAACAGGACCATAAGATGAGCTGTATTAATGTACTCACGCTCACTGTGTTCTTCCTCAGCCAGAGGAATGTCTTTTCTCATTTTATATCCATTCGGATTCATATGTCACTTCTACTCCGGCCCTGTCGCCTGTTTCATTCCACCGTTCTATAATTCGTTCCTTGATCCGTTCAACATTCTCCTGGTCTGTGTCAAACAACATTACAAGAGCGCATGAAGCGCTTTCTTTTGTTACCACATCCCCGGTTCTTAATGCTCTCCTGGCTGCCTTGGTAAGAGCTTCGGTAAGTATATCAAGCTCCTCATCCGAGCGCTCACTGCTTCTTAGGGTAAGGATTAAAAGCCTGCTCTCAAAATTACAGCTCTGCTCTATTCTCACCAGATAATGATACAACAATCTAAACTGGGAGTAAGTTACCAGCATTCCACCTTCCTGAACATCCCTCTCCCTTAGATTGGATAAAAGCTCATACGCTTTTTCATCGTCATGATACGAAGCCCCCAAAGTTCCTTCGTCATAAAATGACGACCTGGATACATCGTGCGTATCCGGATTATCACTTGCTGCCTGAAATCTTACAAGCTGCAGGGTATGTTTTACACGAAGCAGCAAAACCTCCGGTACAAAGGGCTTGGCGATAAAATCCATTGCCCCTGATGCCAGTCCCCTGGCCTCTGTATGGCTGTCTGAATCACCTGTCAGTATTATGACGGGAATATGTGATCTTTGCGGCATGGAGTGAAGAATATTCAACACCTCTATTCCGTCCATCCCTGGCAAATGAATATCTAAAAGTATAATGTCAGGAGAGTTCTCGCCCAAAAATGTTAGAAGCTCCTCGCCTGACTTTAAACAGCTGACACGCATGTCATTGGCGCCAAGTACCTGTCTTGCCACCCCAAGTATTGTTACATCATCGTCAACTACCGCTATCCAATCGCTCATATTGCCACCTGTATCAAAAAAAGGAATCCATCTTACTATGACAGATTCCTTAAGCTAATGCAACACCTATTCATCCATTGTCTCAATCCGCTCTATTGCCTGATTGTATCGCTTCTTCAATTCGGGCATATGTTCTCTTGCCCCCTCCAGATTCCCGGCTCTTAGTTCCTCCGTTACCACAAACACCTGCTCATACAGATGGGTAAGGCACAGGTTCTGACATACACCCTTCATGGTGTGCGCACCATAAAACGCCCTCTCAACATCACTGGCTGACATGGCTCGTTCTAAAATCGAGTAATTCTCATCCTTGAGAAACATCTTTAAAAACTTGCGTATGCTCTCCTCCTTGGCAATGCAGGCAGTCATACGATCGTAATCCCCTATTCCTTCGTATATCTCTCGTAATGTCATAGCTCATCCCCCGTAAATGTGATACCTTAAATCATTTGTAATTCAGATAAGTCTGGAGAATCTGTTTTAACCTTTTCATGTCAATGGGCTTGGGAAGATAATCATTCATCCCCGAAGCCCTGCTTTCCCTAACCACCTCATCTACAACCTCTGCTGACATGGCAAGAATAGGTATGGTCTTGGCATCCGGCCTGTGCATGCTCCTGAGGCGTCTTGTAACCTCATAGCCATTCATTCCCGGCAGATGAATATCCATCAATACCGCTTCATAATAGCCAGGCTGGGAATCGCCAAACATCTCAAGGGCTATATCCCCATCATCAGCAACCTCGCAGATCAGCTCTTCTACCTCGAGCATGCCTTTGATAACTTCCTGATTGATGAGGTTGTCCTCCACCACCAGCAGTCTCTTACCGGCTATGGAATAAGTTGTATCCCTGACCGGTCTATCGCCTACAGTACTATGATACTCTTGGATATCAGAAAGTGTCAAGGGCAATCTTACAGTAAAAATGGTACCTATATTTTCCTGGCTCTCCACATCTATGTCGCCATGCATCATATCCACAACACGCTTGGTAATATTCATTCCCAGCCCGGTTCCCACACCGTATTTGGCGGCGTCGCGGTTCTCCTGGGTAAAAGGTTGGAAAATGCGCCCTATAAAGTCAGGACTCATTCCACAGCCCGTATCCCTGACAGTAAAAACAAACTGTGACACTCCCTCTCTAATAAAGTTCTCGCTGACAGTAAGTGAAACTGTTCCATCCTTATCAGTAAACTTTACGGCATTATTTAAAAGATTCATAAGAATCTGCTGTAATCTGACCTTGTCACAGATCACAAACTCATGATCGATCTGACCGATCTCGGTAATGAAATTAATCTTTTTGGCACTCGCCAGAACTCCAACCATATCGTCCAGATCCCTTAAAAGATCCGTAAGGATCATGGGCTTAGGATAAAGCTGCATGGAACCGTCTTCCATCTTTCTGATATCTAAAATATCATTAACCAGATCAGCAAGTATGTTGCTGGACACACGGATCTTGGCAAGATAGTCCTTTAATATGTCGGAATCGGTGATTCCCTCGGACAGTTGGGTAAATCCCAGTATCGCATTTAAGGGAGTCCTCATTTCATGGCTGGCACGCATGATAAACTGGCTCATGGTGTCTTTGGCATGCTCTGCTTCCAGCAATGCCACTTCTCTTTCTTCTATGAGATGCTCATTATCCCTTCGCTGGTTGACCTGATCAGTGATATCTATGAAGCTTCCCACCAGACCTACTATCTCTTCTCCATCGTAAAGAGGACTCTTGGATGCAAGAATATCCCTGGTTCGTCCCCTTATTACACACTGCCCCCTTGCAAATCGTATACTCTTGCCATTTAACACATCCAATTCATCCTGACGAAAAGGTTCAGGATCAGGATGCCAGCCCATGTCCTCATCAGTTTTGCCAATCAGCTCTGAAGCGCTGTCCAGTCCATATGCGTTGAGAAAAGCCCTGTTAACCCCCACAAACCTGCGGTGCTTGTCCTTCCAGAAAACGCAATCCTGGGTAGTATCCAGAATCCTGTCCATAGCATACTTCTGCAAGGTATACCTGTTGCTATGGGAACTAAACAGCCCTCTTAAACTGGTTTTCTCTGAAAACACCACATACCACAGAAGCGAATCAGCCTTCTCTATAGAATAGGAATGTCCCTCCAGACAAATCTCCCTGCCATCCTTTTTGGTCTTGAGCTCTCTGGGGATCTCCATTGTAACCTTGGAACGCCATGTCTCCTCGTCCCATCTCATGAGTTCACACATTGCATCAGAAATGGCAATTATATGATAGAACCCCTCGTAGTACTGACTGACTATCAAAGGTATGGGCAGTGTTCTTATGAAATTCTCCTCTGATTCTGTGTAATAATATCTGCTGTCTGCCATAACAAATCCTGATGAAAATTATTGCCGGTCTATTTCTGCTTCAATGTAAGTCCCAGTTCATCCAACTGTGCTTCATCAACTGCCGCCGGAGCATCTGTCATAAGATCAGACGCATCCTTGACCTTGGGGAACGCAATTACATCGCGGATGGAATCCGTTTTTGCCATCAGCATGATAAGACGATCCAATCCATATGCCAGCCCTGCATGAGGCGGCACTCCGAAGTTAAAAGCATCCAGCAAAAATCCAAATCTCTCATGGGCTTCTTCAGATGTGAAACCAAGAGCCTTGAACATCTCCTCCTGGACATCGGCCTGATGAATCCTCACTGAACCGCCTCCCAGTTCAGTTCCATTCAATACTATGTCATAGGCCTCTGCTCTGGCTTCGCCTTTTTTATCTGTGTTCATTATAGCCACATCCTCTTCACGGGGCATGGTAAAGGGATGGTGCATAGCAAGATAGCGTCCCTGCTCATCAGACCATTCAAAAAGAGGAAAATCAACTATCCAGAGAAAATCATATCTACTCTCATCTATAAGTTCAAGTCTTTTTGCAAGTGACAGCCGAAGCGCTCCAAGAACCTCCCACACTATCTTATTACGGTCCGCTGCAAACAGGAGCAGGTCTCCATTTGACGCATTCATAGCCCGGATCAGTTCCTGTATTTTTTCTTCGGATATGAATTTTGCAAAAGAAGATTTGACGGCACCGTCATCTCCCAATGCAAGCCACGCCAAGCCCTTGGCCCCAATGCCCTTCGCTTCTTCAACGAGCTTGTCTATCTGCTTTCTGGACATTGATCCCTGGCCTGTGACATTGATTCCTCTTACACTTCCGCCTGCTTCCAGCGCTCCTTCAAAAACTCCAAAACCGCTTCCGGCAGCTATTTCTGAAACATCCACAAGCTCCATACCAAAACGGGTGTCGGGCTTGTCAGAGCCGAAGCGATCCATGGCCTCCTGCCAGGTCATTCTCGGAAGGGGAAGTGTGATATCCTGTCCCATTATCTCCTTCCATATCCTCGCCAAAAGCCTTTCGTTAACATCCATGACATCCTCTGCTTCTACAAAGGAAAGCTCCATATCAATCTGTGTAAATTCCGGCTGACGGTCAGCTCTTAGATCCTCGTCACGGAAGCATTTTGCTATCTGATAATATCTGTCAAAGCCAGAACACATAAGAAGCTGTTTGAATAACTGGGGTGACTGTGGAAGCGCGTAAAAGCTGCCCTGATGTATTCTGGAGGGAACCAGATAATCACGGGCCCCCTCAGGAGTAGATTTCTGCAAAATCGGTGTCTCTATTTCCAGGAAGCCTTCTTCTGATAAAAAGTTTCTAACTACACTGCACACCCTGCTTCTGAGCATAAGATTTCGCTGCAGATCAGGCCTTCTAAGATCAAGATATCTGTATTTCAGTCGAAGCTCGTCCTTGGTGTTGATATTCTCTTCTATGGGAAATGGAGGTGTATCAGCCTCAGAAAATATCCTGAGGTCTTCTGCTATAACCTCTATGTCACCGGTTTTGAGGTTGGGATTGATGGCTGCGGTCCGCTTTTGCACTGTGCCGGTTACGGCAATTACATATTCGCTTCTAAGCTCTCCTGCCTTTTTGAAGCCTTCGCTTCCTGTCTTCGGTTCGTCAAATACAACCTGCATCAATCCGCTGCGGTCTCTTAGATCTATAAATATCAGACTTCCCAGATTACGGCGTTTCTGTACCCATCCCATCAGCGTAACCTGCTGTCCGATGAACTCTGATGTAACCTCGGTACACCTGTTGGTACGATGCATTCCCTTAATGGATTCCGACATGTTAGTATTGCTCCCTTCAAATTATATGTCTTTTATATTTATGCGTCTCTTTTGAAAAATTCCACAAAATCATTGTAGCCTTCATTTGTCAGCTTTTCTTTCTGGAATTTTTTATTTTTATTCATCCACTCTATCAAAACCTGTGTGCCATTTTTGCGCTCTGCGGCTGCCTTCGCCATGATATCTGAAAGCTTGTCCATTGGATATCCCTTCTCTATGAGATATACTTTTCTATCTGACTGTCCCGGTATGGTAAATCCGGATTCCATCAACAGAAGAATTATGCGCTCAAAGCCTATGGAGAATCCGCATGCCGGCACATCATGCCCAGAAAACTTTCCTACCATTTCATCATAGCGGCCGCCGCCTCCGCAGCTGGAACCGAACTGGGGCATGGATATTTCAAAAATAGTTCCTGTATAATAGCTCATCCCCCGCACCAATGTAGGGTCAAATACCAGTGAAAAATCCGCCTCCTTGGCCGCTTCAACCGCATCCACTATTTCTCTCAGCCTGTCCGATGCTTCATCAGGCAGCATTCCTTCATGGTGTTCTCTTAATATGGACAGCGCCTTTTTTACATCCCGCTCTCCTTCTAATTCGTTAAATAATCCGATATATTTTTCTACCACATCCTTGGAATATTCATGGTCATTCAGCTCGCTTTTTACGCCTTCTATTCCGATCTTATCCATCTTATCAAGCGTAATAAATACATCCTCCAGTGCTTCATCCGAAAATCCTGCATATATGGCCATGGCCTTAAGTATCCGGCGCTCATTGATGCGGATCTCAAATCCCTTAAAGCCCAGCTTGCCAAGTGTGGCTGTTGTGGCAAGGATCAGTTCTATCTCTGCAAGGGGCGTAGCGTCTCCCAATATATCTATATCACACTGTGTGAACTGGCGATAGCGTCCCCTCTGTGGTCGATCAGCTCTCCAGACACTTCCTATCTGCAGTGCCTTAAAGGGGGTTGGTAATTCGTTTGCATTATTGGCATAGAATCTCGATAGTGGCACTGTTAGATCGTAGCGCATCCCATAATCCACTACATCACTTTCGTCCTTTGCTTCGTCCAGCCGCAGCTTCTCTCCGCGCTTTAATACCTTGAATATGAGCTTCTCATTTTCTCCGCCCTGCTTGTTGGACAAATTGCGGATGTCTTCCATGCAGGGTGTCTCTATTGGAGTAAAGCCATAGCTTCGGTATGTATCTGTTATAACCCGTGTGACATAGTCGCGGATTTCCTTCTCCCGCGGCATTATGTCCTTCATTCCGTTGACCGGTTTTTTCTTAAGGGGCATTGCATTCTCCTCTCACTTCCTTTGGCGTATACCCGCGTCCAGAAAAATATTTTCTCATAGCTTTTCTCATAGCTTCGTTCTGTCGGGTATTCAGGTATGATTTATTGTGCATCTTATCACTCAAATTGTCAAATGTTGGTGGGTTAACGACCCTTTACTACGGTCATGTAGGGAGTATCCTCTTTGTTTTTGTTTTTTCCTTACGGTGTGGGATGAGACTATGTTTGCATGCTCAGGTATTCTTCGGACTAATAAATATCAGACTGTGTTTTATGATCTGTTTCCGTACGGCGACCGGCATCTCTGGGAATGCCTCTCGGTAAACGGTGGGACGGCGACGGCGCTGCAAGCGCCTAGTCCCTGAAAGGGAAACCCACTGGGGGCATGGGCCCCGTGACATATCCGGAATCAGGTGGGACGGCGACGGCGCTGCAAGCGCCTAGTCCCTGAAAGGGAAACCCACTGGGGGCAAGGGCCCCCGTGGGTTTATGAAAAGGGGTTGCCGCTTCTGCGACAACCCCTTTTCACAATGCACGAGGTGGGACTTGAACCCACACGATGTAAACCACCACAGGCACCTGAAGCCTGCGCGTCTGCCAATTCCGCCACTCGTGCGCATATACAAATTAAAATGCGGAGGATGGGACTTGAACCCACACGACATTGCTGCCACTAGATCCTTAGTCTAGCTCGTCTGCCAGTTCCGACACCTCCGCAATCAAACGCAAAAGCTATATTACCAAAGTGCACAGCTTTTGTCAAGTAATAAAATCCCCCTCATTTTACTATCATTTTCACATTTTTTATGTTATACTCTCCCTTTGGAGTGTGTGTGTGATAAAAAAGGAGACATATCGTGGCTATTACTCAAAAGAGGGTGAGTATCCGGAAGCTGGAAGAGGGAATGAAGCTGGGTCAGCAGATTCGCGACGCCAGCGGTCGTATTCTGATACAGCAGGGCACCCAACTGGAAGGTCATTATATCCAGTATCTCGAAGAGCATGGCATCAATTCTATCATCATCCAGGAAGGCGAAGAAGATGGTCTCAGCGTTCCTCTGTCGGACAAGGCCAAGCGTGCCGTCGAACGCACCAGGGTGGATGATCCTGTCAAGGTATCTCTCAGAGAAGATGTTAAAAAGCGTGTTGGCGAGGGCGTTCAGTTCCTCTTTGACAATACCGAATCCCAGAGCTTCCTGGAAACTACTAACAATGTATCTGACGAACTCACACGCGCCATTACCAAGTATGACGCTGTAGCCATAGATATTGCTCAGCTCAAGGTCTCTGACGAATACACCTTCAAACACAGTGTGGATGTGGCTTCCCTGTCCATGATAATAGGTAAAAAATACGGTCTTAAGAGGGACGAGATCCGTGAGATCGGCATCGCCGGCCTTCTGCATGATGTAGGCAAATCCAAGATCCCCAAGACTATTCTTAACAAACCATCCCGGCTTACCGACGAAGAATTTCATCAGATGAAATTCCATTCTCTGTATGGTTATAAAATATTAGAAAGCAGCAGTGGCTTTTCCACCGGAATAAAGAGCGGTGTTCTGCAGCATCATGAGAAGATGAACGGCAAAGGCTATCCTATGGCTGTAGGAGGCACCAAGATCCACCCCTATGCCCGCATTATTTCTGTTGCAGATGTATATGATGCTCTGGTTACGGAACGCCCCTATAAAAAAGGCTTTCCCAAGAAGGACGCAATAGAGATCATTATGACTATGACAGATGACCTGGATATGAAGGCCATGAAGAGCTTCCTTACCAGTGTAATTCTGTATCCGGTTGACAGCATTGTAAGGCTTTCTAATGGCGAATACGGCAAGGTTGTAGAAAACAACCCCGATTATCCGCTGCGTCCCAAAGTGGTAGCAACCGAAACCGGGGTTGTGTACGATCTGAATAACGATGTTCACTGCCAGAGTATAGT
>CAJOFQ010000010.1 GCA_905233955.1 uncultured Lachnospiraceae bacterium | reverse complement strand
TTTGGTGGATTATGAGTTTGATGTCCTTAAGTTGGATCTGCAGTTTATGAGGTCCTTTGACAACAATCCCAAAACAGGCGACCTGTTGAAGCATGTGGTTCTCGCATCAGGAGAAATGGGTTTTGAAACCTTACAAGAAGGAGTTGAGACTGAGGATCATCTTAAGTTTTTAAGGGAGATAGGTTGTGAAAAAGCACAGGGATTTTATTTTGCCAGACCTATGCCTCTCGATGAATCCCGCAAGCTGACCAGGGAAAAAGGTATGAGTTGGGAGACAATTATACCATGTAGAATATGATTTATCTATGAACTATACTGCATTTATGGTATAATGTGTCATTAAGTCACAGAACTTACACTGTAAAAAAAGGGGTATATCAAAAAAGGGGACAGATCATGCATGAGATATTTAAGAGAATCGAAAAGCTGGGGGTTTTGCCGGAGCTGACATTGTACGATGCCATCGACTCCATACCAATAGGCAGAGCTATTTCTGATGGCGGTATCTCTATGGCGGAGGTCACATTCAGGACTGATGTGGCAGAGGATTCCATCAGGCTTATGTCCAACGCCATTCCGGACATGCTGATCGGAGCGGGAACAGTACTAAATCGCGATCAGGTGGACGCAGCGGTACGGGCCGGAGCCAAATTTATTGTAAGTCCAGGTATTAATCCTGATGTTGTGGAGTATTGCCTGGAAAAGGACATCCCGGTTATACCGGGTATTTCCACACCTACAGATATTGAGACAGCTCTTCGGCTGGGGCTTTCATTGGTTAAATTTTTCCCTGCGGAATCCAATGGAGGAATCCGGGCGCTAAGGGCGATGAGTGAGCCTTATCCAGGTCTTAAATTCATGCCAAGCGGTGGAATCAATGAAGAAAATGTAGCGGATTACCTCAAGTCCAACAAGGTTCTGGCGGTAGCCGGCAACTGGATGGCGACTCCCCAGATGATTCAATTCTCAGATATCCAGGGAATTACTAATAAGAGTATGAGAGCAGTCAGGCTTATGCTTGGTTTTTCCTTTGATCATATCGGACTTAATTTCAATAAAACCGAAGAAGCCCATAATGCAGCCCTGGAGGTTGCCAGGATATTTGACGAGGAAATGTTTGACGATGTGGATGGATTTGTAGTTGGAAACTTCTTTGAGAGCATCCGTCCCGGAGGACCAGGTACCAGAGGACATATTGCATTCAGAACATATCATCTGGGAAGAGCGATAGCTTATTTGGAATCAAAGGGAATCACCTTTGACAATCCATATGCCAGATATGATGCCGCAGGTAATCTGTCAGCAGTGATCAGCGATGAAGAAATTGCCGGCATGTCACTGATGCTGATTCAGCAATAATAAAAATGATAGGAAGGAATCACTTTTATGCAGATATATGATGAGCTTGTTGCCAGAGGGCTCATAGCACAGGTAACGGACGAAGAGGACATTAAGAATCTGATTAACGAGGGAAAAGCGACATTTTATATTGGGTTTGATCCGACTGCGGACAGTCTGCATGTGGGTCATTTTATGGCGCTCTGCCTGATGAAAAGGCTGCAGGAGGCAGGTAATAAGCCTATAGCTTTGCTGGGTGGCGGAACCGGAATGATAGGTGATCCCTCCGGCAGGACCGATATGCGTCAGATGATGACAAAAGAGACAATAGATCACAATATTGCCTGCTTTAAAAAACAGATGGAGAGATTTATTGATTTCAGTGACGATAAGGCTCTTATGGTCAATAACGCTGACTGGCTTCTGGATCTTAATTATGTTGAGCTGCTGCGAGAAGTGGGAACTCATTTTTCCGTAAACAGAATGCTTGCGGCAGAGTGCTACAAGAATCGTATGGAGCGTGGGCTGTCGTTTTTTGAATTCAACTATATGATAATGCAGTCTTACGATTTTTATCGTTTGTACCAGGATTATGGCTGCAATATGCAGTTTGGAGGCGACGATCAGTGGAGTAATATGCTTGCCGGAACGGAGCTCATAAGGCGCAAGCTCGGCAAGGACGCTTACGCCATGACGATTTGTCTGCTGTTAAATTCCGAAGGCAAAAAGATGGGCAAGACTGCAAATGGTGCTGTCTGGCTGGATCCTGCCAAGACCTCACCCTATGATTTTTATCAGTACTGGCGTAATGTGAACGATGCCGATGTTATCAAGTGCCTTAAGATGCTGACCTTCCTGCCATTGGAGCAGATCAGCGAGATGGAAGACTGGGAGGGAGCCAGGCTTAACGAGGCAAAGGATCTTTTGGCTCATGAGCTTACTGCCCTCGTTCATGGCAAGGAAGAAGCCGACAAAGCCAGGGAGGCATCCAGGGCGGTATTCTCCGGAGGTTCATCAGAGAATATGCCGACAGCTTCTATCAACGCGGATGATTTTAACGACGATGCTATAGGACTTTTGGATCTTCTGGTGAAGTCCAAGCTGGCTTCCTCCAAGAATGAGGCCAGACGGGCAGTAGAGCAGGGCGGCGTATCGGTGAACGGGGAAAAGATTACTGATCCCAGGCATGCATTTAGTACAGAGGATTTTTCCAAAGAATTTATTCTGAAAAAAGGCAAAAAGAAATTTACGAAGGTGGAAGTAAATGGATTGGGAATTTGATATATTATACTGGTTTCAAAATTTACACGATCCGGTCATGGACAAGGTGGCGCTTGCCTTTACCATGATGTGTGAAAAGGGAATCTTCTGGATTATCGTAATTCTGGCGATCTTGCTGTTTGTTAAGGACAAAAGGGTTGGACTGACCGGTTGTGTGGCGCTGTGTCTGTCGGTTTTACTGTGCAATATTATCCTTAAGAATATTGTTCAAAGAGACCGGCCGTGCTGGATAGATCCCAGTGTGGCGCTATTAGTGGATGTGCCGGATGATTATTCGTTTCCATCCGGTCACACATCATTTTCCTTTGCCGCGGCAGTGTCCATATTCAGATACTACAAGGGCTGGGGATTTTTGGCACTTGTGGTGGCGTGCATGATCGGACTTTCCAGGCTGTATCTGTTCGTACATTTTCCAACGGATGTTCTGGTTGGGGCGTTCTGCGGAATAGTTGCAGGGATGCTGGCAGGAATGCTGGTCAATGATTTTTACAAGGCGCATCCTGATTTTAAAATACCGATACTAGAGAAGAGATAATAATGAATTTAGTTATAGCGTTTGCAGAGCTTGTGGCAGGCTTTGTACTCCTGATCAAGGGGGCGGATTTTTTTGTGGATGGCAGTTCTGCCATTGCCAGGCGGTTTCATGTACCGACTCTTATCATAGGTATGACAATTGTGGCGATGGGAACCAGCCTGCCGGAGCTTTCAGTATCGGTTGCTGCGTCAATCCAAGGCAATAATTCTCTTTCGGTATCCAATGTAACAGGTTCAGATCTTTTTAATATAATGGTTGCGCTTGGGGCATGCGCAATTGTATGTGACCTTGAAGTAACGGCTGATGTATTAAAAAGAGATTTTCCTTTTTATATATTAAGTACAGTGGTTCTGCTGGCAACAGGATTGATTAACAGAGAGTTAAGCCGTGTGGATGGGATTATTCTTCTAGTGCTTTTCGTGGTCTTTCTTGGAATGATGATCAGATCAGCCAGACTATCCGATGATGAGGAGAGTGAGGGAGAAAAATCTCTTTCACTGATACTGAGTCTGGTCTTTATTATCGGAGGTGCGGCGGCTATTAAGCTGGGCGGCGACTGGGTTGTCTCAGGTGCGGTTGAGATCGCAAGAGCCTGTGGTGTGACGGAGACATTGATCGGGCTTACCATTGTAGCGTTTGGGACGAGTCTGCCGGAATTTGTAACAGCTCTGGTTGCGGCAAGGAAGAATGAGCTGGATATGGCTATTGGCAATGTGCTTGGCTCAAATATTTTTAATATTCTGCTGATACTAGGAGTGGCCTCAGCGCTTTCTCCGATCCCTTTTATCAGGGAGAATATCATAGATATGGCAGTTTTGTTGATCGTGTCCATTATAGTTTGGATCTTTTCGATCACAAAAAGAGTTATCAACAGGTGGGAAGGCTTGGTAATGGTGGCGATGTACGGCGCATATTTAATATATATTATTAAACGATAAACAATTTGCACAAGTTAACAGAGAAACGGGGTAATTCCATAACGAGGTATCAAAATGAGTTTAAAAGACAAATTAAACAGATACATGTGTGAAAAAGCAGGAATGGCTGCATTGTTGTCAAGTAGTAGGGAGAGGATTATGGATAATAATATTTTTGACATTATTCAGGATACGGTAATTATTGCCGGAAAGGAAGTTGAGAGTACAGCAAAGAGGCTTTCAGACAAGGCCAAGCTGGCTTATGAGATCAGAACCAGGGAAAGCTATCTTAATGAGCTGTATAAGGAGCTGGGAAAAGAATACTATACCACTCATCGTGATGACGAGGATGAGGATTTTGAAGAAATTGAGACTCTGCTTAAGGAGCTTAAGGATTTAAGGGGAAGGCAGCAGTCATTGTAATGTAAGGAACAGCTTGAGATGGTACAAGCAATGTGATGCTGCATTTCAGCAATGAGGAGCAGTACAAGAAATAGAAAAGGAACAAATCATGAACAAGGGGCAGTATTATATCACAACGGCTATAGCTTATACTTCGGGCAAGCCGCATATCGGTAACACATATGAGATCGTTTTGGCGGATGCCATTGCCAGATTCCGCAGACACGAGGGATACGATGTTTTCTTTCAGACCGGAACTGACGAGCACGGCCAGAAAATAGAAGAAAAGGCAAAAGAGGAGAATGTATCTCCCAAGGAATATGTGGACAGGATTGCCGGAGAAGTGAAGCGGATCTGGGATATGATGGGTTCTTCCTACGACAGATTCATTCGAACCACTGACGAAGATCATGAGAAGCAGGTTCAAAAGATATTCAAAAAGCTTTACGACAAGGGTGATATATACAAGGGCTCCTATGAAGGCTGGTACTGTGTGCCGGATGAATCCTTCTGGACGGAATCCCAGTTGGTTGACGGCAAGTGCCCTGACTGTGGCAGACCGGTTACCAGAGCCAGTGAAGAAGCATATTTTTTCAAAATGAGCAAATATGCTGACAGGCTTATAGATCATATCAATTCTCATCCCGAGTTCATTCAGCCTGTTTCCCGTAAGAATGAGATGATGAACAACTTCCTGCTTCCGGGACTTCAGGATCTGTGTGTATCGAGGACTTCATTTTCGTGGGGAATAACTGTAGATTTCGACCCGAAGCATGTGGTGTATGTGTGGCTGGATGCCCTTACAAATTATATTACAGGTATTGGTTATGATGCTGATGGTAATTCTACAGAGCAGTTTAATAAATTCTGGCCCGCAGATCTCCATCTGATCGGAAAAGATATAATAAGATTCCATACGATCTACTGGCCAATATTTTTAATGGCACTGGATCTGCCACTTCCCAAGCAGGTGTTTGGTCATCCGTGGCTGATTCAGGCTGATGGTAAAATGTCCAAATCCAAGGGCAATGTAATCTATGCAGATGATCTGGTTTCTATTTTCGGAGTTGATGCGGTAAGATATTTCCTGCTTCATGAAATGCCTTTTGAAAATGATGGTGTTATATCATGGGAGCTTCTGGTGGAGAGGATCAATTCCGATCTTGCGAACACCCTTGGTAATCTTGTTAACCGTACCATCGCCATGTCCAACAAATATTTTGGTGGTGAGGTCAAAAATACAAATGTGTCCGAACCAGTCGATGATGACCTTAAAAATGTCGTTATTAGCGCAAGAGACATTTGTGAGGACAAAATGAAGGATTTGCGGGTAGCAGATTGCATTACGGAGATCTTTGCTGTATTTAAGCGGCTCAACAAATATATCGACGAGACAGAGCCCTGGGTTTTAGCAAAAGACGAATCCAAAAAAGACAGGCTCGCATGTGTGCTTTACAATCTGGTGGAAGGAATAAGCATAGGAGCGACGCTTCTAAAAAGCTTTATGCCTGACACATCAAGGAAGATATTAGAACAGCTTCAAGCCGATGAAATACCATATGGCAAATTGAACACATTTGGACATTATCCAGATGGAGGCCATGTCACAGATAAGCCGGAGATACTTTTTGCCAGATTGGATCTGAAGGAAATAATGGAGCAGGTTGAAAAGATGACAGCCAAAAACGATGAACCTGACAATTCCACAGAAGCTGACGCAGACAGCGATGATGGCATAGACATAGAACAAAAAGCGGAAATAACCTACGATCAATTTGACAAGATGCAGTTTCAGGTTGGTGAGATCATCAGCTGTGAGGAAGTTCCCAAGTCCAAAAAGCTACTACTTTCCAAGGTCAAGATCGGAAGTCAGACCAGACAGATAATAAGCGGCATCAAAAAATACTACAAGCCTGAGGAAATGGTTGGTAAAAAGGTAATGGTGCTTGTCAATCTCAAGCCTGCTAAGCTGGCAGGGCTTATGTCTGAGGGCATGATATTGTGTGCCGAGGATGAAAACGGTGATCTTAGCCTGATGGTTCCGGAAAAGGATATGCCGGCAGGAGCTGAAGTCTGCTGATCCTATACAGAAACAATGGGCTTTATACCCAGCGAAATAAAGATTTGGAGTCTGGTACTGTCCAACGAACGAAGTAAGTTGATGATAGCACTGGCATCCGACGGAGTAGGTCATATAATAAACTGCGTTAAGAAGAGGAAAATGCACTTCTGATATAAGAGGGGAGAGTTATGCGTATATTTGAAACACATGCGCATTATGATGATGAGAGGTTCAATGAAGATCGGGCCTCTCTTCTTGCGTCTATGGAGGAACATGGTATAGGTCCGATAATCAATGTCGGTGCATCCATGGATTCGGCAAAGGAAAGCTATAATCTGGCACAGGAATATCCGTTTGTCTATGCGGCTTTGGGAGTTCATCCAAGCGATATTGACACTTTAGATGACGACGGCAAACAATGGATAATTAATCATGCATCAGATCCTAAAACCGTGGCAGTTGGAGAGATAGGACTGGATTATTACTGGGAAAAGGATGAGCAGGTCAGAAAAAGGCAGCAGGAGATATTTAAAGAGCAGTTGGATATTGCGCTTGAAAGTGATCTTCCGGTTATAATTCACTCCAGAGAAGCTTGTGAGGATACTTTTTTTATTTTAAAGGAAGCTATAGATCGCGGAGTGCGCGGAGTGATGCACTGTTTTTCCTATTCTCCTGAGATAGCAGACGAATATGTCAAAAGGGGATTTTACCTGGGAATAGGTGGCGTGGTCACATTCAAAAATTCCAAAAAGCTTAAGGAAACCGTTGAGAGCGTTCCGCTTTCTTCATTGGTTTTGGAAACGGATTGTCCGTATCTTGCGCCGGAGCCCTTTAGAGGAAAGCGAAATGACTCTACATATCTGCCCTATGTGGTTCAGGCAATTGCAAAAATAAGAGAGATAACGGAGGATGAAGTAATAGAAGCTACAGCCCAAAATGCCAGAAGGCTTTTTTCCAAGGTGAACTACCGATGAACAGCGCTTACATTGAACGCCGGAGAATGGAAGAGGTGCTTCACAGGCATGGTTTTCGTTTTCAAAAAAAATATGGTCAGAATTTCCTCGTGGATCCCGGGATTCCGGAAGCGATTGTTGAGGCGGCAGGAGTAGGGGAGGATGATACGGTTTTAGAGATAGGTCCCGGAATGGGAACCATGACCGTTCCCCTGGCAAAGCGGGCAAAAAAGGTGATTGCTGTCGAGATAGACGACCATCTGATACCTGTACTTGAAGAAGAGTTAGAAAGGTATAATAATGTCGAGATTATCAGAAACGACATTATGAAGATGTCTTTAGACGATATTTTTCCAAAAGATACTGAAAAAGGAGCCAAGCGAATAGTAGCAAATCTTCCCTATTATATTACTACGCCAATTTTGATGAAGCTCCTGGAAAGCGGTATGGACTACACCTCTATTACGGTGATGGTTCAAAGGGAGGTGGCGGAGCGTATGACAGCCAGCCCTGGTACCAAATCATACGGAGCTCTGACGCTGGCAGTGTCCTACTACACCAATCCCAGAATAGATTTTACCATTGAACCGGATTCGTTTTTCCCTCCGCCAAAGGTGGACAGTACGGTAATTACCCTTACCAAGCATGCTAATCCACCGGTTGAAGTTGATGATGAAAAGCTGCTGTTTGACCTGATACGCGCCAGCTTCAATCAAAGGAGGAAAACTCTGGTCAACGGAATAAGTCATGGAATGAATCTGGGACTTTCCAAGGATGAAATTTCAGAAATACTTGTCTCGCTGGGGCATAGTCCAACAGTAAGGGGTGAAGCCCTTTCGTTGGAGCAGTTTGCGGAGATAGCGCAGAGGCTTGCTGCGTATCATAAGTTGGGGGCAAATACTTTTGACCCTGATATCATAAGATGACATAATCAAAAATTTTAAACTAACATGAGTAATAAATACATAAAACTCTTCCTATTAAATATAATAATAGTAGCCGTGGTAGTTTTCACCTACTCAGAAGGATTTTTGGATCTGCGCCCGACTGACGAGTCGATCATAAGGGCGGGGATGTCGATTTTTATTGCTATAGCGTCTGCTTTTTCATTTTTTTACGGCAATATGCTCATATTAAAAAGTGACAATCGCAGACTGATGTTCGGCCAGGATAGTTTACCGGACATAAATCAGGCAAGGGCAATTTTAAAATCCTTTCATGGAGGAAAATACTTTGGCAGAATTGCTGATACAACCGTAGATCAGTTGGACCGACTGACCCTTACCATGAACCGGGCTGACAGGGCGATCGAGATGAAATTCGAGGCCGGCTCCATGGCGTATGACAGATATGTTTCCACTATTTCCGCTGCGAAAAGTGCCGCCATTAACAACTGTGTAGGAATGGCGAATCGTATGCAGCTTTTTGACGAGTCTGAGTACGCCAAGCTGGAGAATTATAAAAATGATGACATACCTGATGATATTCAGGAAAAACAGATAGCCTTGTACAAAAAGAACAGAGAGCAGATTGAGTCGGCTGTCGCCGCAAACGAGAAGCTTATTCTGGCGCTGGATACAATGAGTGTGGAGCTGACCTCCCAAAAGGACAGTATGCAGGACGATAATCAGCAGAGCATGCTGCTTGATGAGATAGAAAAGCTGACCGATCAGGTAAAATTGTATAATTATCCTTCCTAGCGTATTAGCATGATGGATTGTGGGAGCGCAAAGCGCAAAACAATCCGTAGGCATTATTTTGAACTAGGACCATATATCAGCAGCGAAACAACTGACCACATCATAGATATTTATCCTAAAAGAAGGAGACTTGTATGAACAACAATGGAAAACAGATTTCAACTCTAATAGCAATAGGAGTGATCGTACTGGCGGCGATATTCGGAGGACTGACCCTTTCCAGAAATCTGGGTAAAAGCACCAAGACAGTTAACAGGGAAAGCGCTCTAAACACTCTCGAAAAAATGGTAAAGAGAATTGAGCCTATAACAGGAACTCCCACCAAGGGCACTGTGGAATACTCTGATGAGGATACCACATTTCAGGAGCTGCCTGAGCTGTCAAATGAGTCCATTGTGGTGCCGGAGACCGGAAGCAATTACGCTGAGATTTTTGCCTCATCTGAAAAAACCGGCAGCGGAAGGGATGGTTTTTTAAGGGAGATGGCTGCAAAATATAATTCCGAAGGAATTGAGGTAAACGGCAGTCCGGCCTCAGTCAGGCTCAGAACGGTGGCTTCAGGGCAGCAGGTGGACTATGTAGCCTCTGGAAAATACATTCCGGATGGGGTATCGCCATCCAACGATCTGTTCATCAAGATGATGGACGCCAAGGGAGTCAATGTCACAGAAATCAGCAATTCTATAGTGGAGAACTACGCCGGAATTGCCATGCCTAAGAAGGTCTACAACAATATCAAGGAGCAGTACGGATCGGTAGATGTTCAGACTATAGCCCAGGCAACGGCAGATGATTTTATTACAATGGGTTATACGAATCCGTTTTCCAGCGCTGCCGGGATGAATTTTCTGGTGACACTGCTGGATTCATATGACAGCGGCAGCATTTTATCTGATAAGGCGGCAGAAGGCTTTTCCACTTTTCAGGCTAACATTCCGTTTGTATCCATGACGACGGGTCAGATGAGAAAAGCCGCCGAAAGGGGAACATTCGACGCATTTGTTTCGGAGTATCAGACCTATCGCAGCGACAGCGCACTGTCTCAGAAATATGTGTTTGTCCCCTATGGCTATCCGCATAACAATCCTCTGGTATCGGTTAATGAAGAGCAGGACAAGCAGGCAATATTAAAAAGCTTTGCCGATTATTGCAGGGCTAATGGTGACAAACTTGCAAAGGAAGATGGATTTGGTCAGACGCCTGAGGGCTATACTCCCATGTCCTACGATTACAGTGGAGATGATCTCATAGCCGCCCAGAAGCTCTACAAGGAAAACAAGGATCAGGATCCTATCATATGTGTATTTGTAGCGGATGTATCAGGCAGCATGGATGGGGAGCCCCTTAATATGCTAAAAGCTTCTCTTATTAATTCAATGCAGTACATCAATGTGGATAATTATATTGGACTGGTGAGCTATTCTGATGATGTGACCATTGAGCTTGAAGCAGACAAATTCGATATGAGCCAGCAGTCACTTTTCAAAGGTACGGTTGAGAGCCTTTCTGCAAATGGCAACACCGCCACATTTGACGCGGTGTGCGTGGCGATGGATATGGTGGAAAAGAAGCTTGCCGAGGTTGGCGACGCCAAGCCGATGGTTTTTGTATTAAGTGACGGAGAGACCAATACAGGCTATGAGCTTGGCGATATATCAGGTGTGGTATCAGGGCTGAAAATACCTGTATATACCATATGCTATAACGGGGACATTGCCGCCATGGAGGAGCTGTCTAACATCAACGAGGGTGTCAATATCAACGCTGATACAGACGATGTAACATATCAATTAAGGCAGTTATTTAATGCAGGATTGTAATAGGAGGATTACGCCACATGTCAGCATTTTCACTGGAATTACCGACAGAAGAAGAAATACAGGAAGAAGTTCACGAGCTGGTAAAACCCACCTCCAAAGAGGAGGTCATGATCGAAGACACCGCCCGGGACAGAGCGAAAACCATCATGGATGTAGATCTGGATTCTATAGAGCAGCGCAAGGAATTTACAGATGTTATTCAATCCTTTGGACTGGAGGACATGAAGGCATGCAGGACAAAAAACGCCATTCTTCAAAAGCGTGTAGGAAGCTTTGAAAAGGCAGGCGGGGAGTCCGGAGAGGTTGCAAAGGGCCTGGAGGAGCTGACCATCAGGATGAGGGATATGGATCCTTCAGGGATAGATTTTGTAAAGCAAGGTCCAATGGGCAAGCTTTTTAACCCTGCCAGAAGATACTTTGAGAAGTTCAAATCGGCAGACACGGAAATAGCTGAAATAGTAAAATCCCTTGAAAAGGGCAAAAAGACGCTTTCAGAGGACAATGTTACTCTTGAAATAGAAGAAACTGAAATGCGTCAGATGACAAAAAAGATGCAGAAGAACATCGAGCTGGGAATCAAGCTGGACGATGCCTTGTCCGAGGCAGTCAGTGAAGCCAGAGCCAAGGGTGAGGATGAGGATAAGATCCGATTCGTGGAGGAAGAGATTTTGTATCCTCTGCGACAGAGAATAGAGGATTTTCAGCAGATACAGACTGTGGATCAGCAGGGAATAGTGGCGATGGAGCTGATTCGCCGCAACAACAGAGAGCTTATTCGTTCTGTTGACCGGGCACAGAATGTAACAGTTACGGCCCTTCGTACAGCAGTTACCGTCGCAGGAGCGCTTTATAATCAAAAAATTGTCCTGGAAAAGGTAAACGCTCTAAATGACACTACCAACAACATGATTGCCGCCACATCTCATATGCTTCGTGAGCAGGGAGTTGAAGTGCAAAAGCAGGCTTCAGAAGCTGCGGTTTCTCCGGAACAGCTTAAGGCCTCTTTCGAAGAAACACTGGCAGCTCTTGACGATCTGAGCAAATACCGCCAGGAAGCACTCCCCAGAATGCGCGAGACCATAGATGCATTCCGCAGGATTGCAGCCGAGGGAGAAATCCAGATCCAACATCTGGAGAAGCAGCAAATGTAGTGACTTTTGACCTTTGACATAAAAATATTTGTGCAGATGTACATTGTTTTTATTCATTGAAAAAAGTAAACTGTCTGACAGTTGCTGCAAATGACTTTAGGGAGGTTTTTGTTAATGAAGAGCATAAAGGTTAATATCAATTCAATTGACAAGGTTAAGAATTTCGTTAATATCCTTACCAAATATAATGGAGATTTTGACCTGGTATCAGGACATTATGTTATTGATGCCAAGTCTATAATGGGGATTTTTTCACTGGATCTTTCAGAAGATATTGAGCTGGTTATCCAGGATGACGCAGAATCAGCAGATGTTATCAAGTCACTTGAGGACTTCATAGTTAAATAAGGGAAAGGGGACATATCATGGCAAGCATTTCACTGAAGAATATTTGTAAAAAGTATCCTAACGGATTTGAGGCTGTTAAGGATTTCAATCTGGAGATCGAAGACAAGGAATTCATCATCTTCGTAGGACCTTCCGGCTGCGGTAAGTCTACTACACTTCGTATGGTAGCCGGCCTTGAAGACATTTCCAGCGGCGAGCTCAAGATCGACGGCAGGCTTATGAATGATGTTGAGCCGAAGGATCGTGATATCGCAATGGTTTTCCAGAACTACGCACTTTATCCTCATATGAGCGTTTATGACAATATGGCTTTTGGTCTTAAGCTTCGCAAGCGCCCCAAGGAGGAGATTGACCAGAAGGTTAAGGAAGCAGCTTCAATCCTCGGACTGGAAGCACTCTTAGAGCGTAAGCCCAAGGCTCTTTCCGGTGGTCAGAGACAGCGTGTTGCCATGGGTCGTGCTATCGTTCGTAACCCCAAGGTATTCCTGATGGACGAGCCTCTTTCCAACCTTGATGCCAAGCTTCGTGTTCAGATGCGTATCGAGATTTCCAAGCTTCATGAGCGTCTGGGTGCTACCATCATCTATGTAACACATGACCAGACAGAGGCTATGACCCTTGGTACCCGTATCGTAGTTATGAAGGACGGCGTGGTTCAGCAGATCGACACACCTCAGCATCTTTACATGCAGCCGGGCAACCAGTTTGTAGCAGGCTTCATCGGATCACCTCAGATGAACTTCTTGGATGCCAAGATCGAGGCAAATGGCGGTAATGTTACAGCTATTGTTGGCGATGCCAAGCTTGCAGTTCCCGCATCCAAGGCTAAGGCTCTTACTTCATACAATGGCAAGACAGTTACACTTGGTATCCGTCCTGAGGATATCCATGATTCCCAGATGTTCATTGATGCTTCTCCTAATACAGTATTCGATGCTACGATCCGTGTTTACGAGCTGCTCGGCGCAGAAGTTTTCCTGTATTTCGACTATGCCGGTGTTCAGCTTACAGCCCGCGTTGATCCCAGAACCAATGCTCGCACAGGTGACAAGGTTCGTTTCGCGTTTGATATGGAGAAGGCACACTTCTTTGACAAGGACACAGAACTTACCATAACCAATTAATATGAATGATAAGACCACCAGGGAGGAGCTGTTAGAGGAGCTTCGCAGATATACAGGTCTTAAGATAGAAATTACAGAGGACGGACAGCAAAGCGAGGACGAGGTGCTGTCCGTCCTTAGTATGTTTGTAAGGCCATACAAAAATCAGGATGACAAAGCCGGGTTTTTCCGTGGATTGCTGGAACAAACCTTATCAGGGGAGGCGGAAGCATCCGGCAGGATGAGGTATCATCTGTCTGAGGATACAGTGTTTGCACTGTTTTTGATGTATTTTCCTCAAGGCTATGACGAAGCAGCAGGGGAAATAATAAAAGGCCTGTCCGATGGCGGTGATGTGATAATAGAATGGGATGACGCCCATCTTATTTTGATCAAAGAGATGCGATCTGTCGTATCCCAGGCCCGTCTCAAGGAAAAAGCCTCAGAAATAGCTGATACACTCTCAGCGGATGCCATGATACCAGTGCTTTTATCATTTGACGAGACAAAGCAGGGAATATCCAGGCTTGGCGAGGCATATCGCAATGCCGTAACGGCGGAGATTTTCGGCAGGCAGTTTTCATCCACAGCCAGGATTTCATTTTACAGGGAGCTGGGGCTTGGCAAGCTTGTCAGCAGATTGTCTGAAGAAGACTGCAGGGAGTATATCAGTGAACAGCTTGGAGATTTTCGTTTTGATTCGCTGGATGATGAGATGTCCGAGACAATAAGGATGTTCTTTGATACAGGCCTGTCAATAGCCGAGACCGCCAGGCGGTTGTTTATTCATCGCAATACCCTTTTGTACAGACTTGAAAAGTTTGAAAAGCGCTCCGGATTAGATTTGAAAAAATTTGACGATGCAGTCGCTGCCAGATTGGCGATGTTTATGGAGGTTGTGATAGATAGTTAGAACTTCATTATAGCAGCCATACAACCTTGAGTTTTCGGACTATCTGTATTATAATATCGCGCATGGATACTATAATATTCAAGGGCAAATTAAAATTCTACTATTTAATACCGCTGTATTTAATTGGCGTATTGTTTTTATGTTCATTTGGATTGTTTATGTATGACCAGAAGCTTGCCTGTATTGCAACAGCTGCAACAGGCATCTTCTGGCTTATTGTATTGGTGGTTTCTGCTGTCACCAGGCGCAGTCTCGAAAGGGAGATGATTCGCTTCGCAACCCAGTATGCCACCATGCAAAAGGAGCTTTTGGATTATTTCCAACTGCCATATGCTATTCTCAATGAGAACGGTGGGATCATATGGATGAACTACCGTTTTTCAGAAGTTATAAATCGGGACAGAAATTATCGCAAATCTATCACTTCCATATTTCCGGATATCACAAAAGAAAATATTATTAAGCAACACGACGAGAATTTTTCCTATCAGGTAAATTATAATGACAGGATCTTACGCGTGGCTATGACCAGGCTTGGCATAAGGTCCAACACGCAGATCACTAATGGCCAGATAGAAGAGACCGGAGTTGCGCCGCTGATTTCATGTATGCTCTTTGACGAGACGGAGCTTGCGGATTACAAGAGGCAGAACATGGAGCAGCGCCTGGTTACAGGGCTTGTGTATATTGATAATTATGAGGATACACTTGATGCGGTTGAGGCTGTAAAGCGTTCGCTGCTTACGGCGGTGATTGACCGAAAAGTGACGAATTACTTCGAAAGGGCAGATGCAATTGTCCGCAAGCTGGATAAGGACAGATATTTTGTCGTTTTCCAAAACCGCTTTTTAAAGAAGCTGGAGGAGGATAAATTCTCACTTTTGGAGGATATCAAGTCCACAAAGGCAGGCAATGACAAAGAGATAACCCTTTCGATCGGAATCGGTGCTGAGGGGGAAAGCTATCTGGATCTGGCGGAATATGCCAGGACTGCTATTGGTCTGGCTCTTGGCAGAGGCGGTTCACAGGCGGTTGTTAAGGCTGGCAGGGACATTTCATATTATGGCATTCGCGGCAAAGAAGTTGAGAAGAGCTCCAGGGTAAAGGCCAGGGTCAAGGCTGAAGCCCTAAGGGAGATGATGGCAACCAGGGAAAGCGTTATCTGCATGGGACATCAGATATCAGATGTGGACGCACTGGGAGCGGCAATAGGCGTTTACTGTGCGGCTCGTGAAATGGGCAAGACCTGTCAGATAGTTCTTAACACTGTTACCACATCCCTAAGACCTTTTGTGGAGTTGTTTTCAGCAGACAATGGCTATCCGGATGATCTATTTATAGACAGCTACGAGGCAAACGATATTTTAACAAATGACACGCTGGTAGTTGTAGTGGACACAAACCGGCCAGGCTACACAGAGAGTCCTGAGCTTTTGGAGCGAACCAAGAATATTGTCGTATTCGATCATCACAGACAGGGCCGGGATCAGATCAAGAATCCGCTGTTGTCATATGTGGAGCCTTATGCGTCATCAGCATGTGAGATGATAGCCGAGGTATTGCAGTATTTTTCAGAAAAAATCCATCTCAATCCCAACGAAGCAGACTGCATATATGCCGGTATTTTAATAGATACCAATAATTATATGACCAAGACAGGAGTTCGTACCTTTGAGGCAGCGGCGTATCTTAGAAGATGCGGTGCCGAGGTTACAAGGGTCAGGAAGCTGCTCCGTGAGAATATGGACACCTACAAGGCCAGAGCAGAAGTTGTCCGTAACGCCGAAGTGTATCGTAAGGCCTTTGCGATTTCAAAGTGTCCGCCGGAAGGACTGGAGAGCCCTACAATAGTAGGCGCCCAGGCGGCAAACGAGCTGCTTAATATAGTAGGAATCAAGGCCTCTTTTGTATTGACGCGATTTAATAATAAGGTGTACATTTCCGCCAGGTCCATTGATGAAATTGATGTACAGCGCATCATGGAGCACCTGGGCGGCGGAGGACATTTGAATGTGGCAGGAGCCCAACTGGAGGGTATGACCCTTGGCACTGTAAGGGAGCGCATTCAGCATACCCTGGATGAAATGATAGAAAAAGGAGAAATTACCATATGAAAGTAATACTTTTAGAGGATGTCAAGCCTCATGGAAAAAAGGGTGATATAGTAGAAGTAGCCGACAGCTATGGCAAGAATGTATTAATTAGGAAGAAACAGGCTCTGGAAGCTACCCCTGCCAATCTTAACGACCAGAAATTAAAGCAGAAGCATAATGAAAAAGTGGCAAAGGAAAATCTCGAACAGGCCAGAGAGCTGGCAAAGGCTATGGCGGACTGGAGCGTTGAGACCCGGGTCAAATCAGGCGTTGAAGGCAAGGTTTTTGGCTCTGTATCCTCTAAGGAAATAGCCACCGCGATCCGTAACAAATACAGTGAGAACATCGACAAGAAAAAAATCATCCTGGATGAGCCCATAAAAACCCTTGGCACCCACGAGGTTAAGGTGCGCCTGCATCCTGATGTAACAGCCACACTCAGGGTAAAGGTCCTGGAGAAATAGCAATTAAGGAGCAATTGTGAACGAAGAACCCGTTGTCCGCAGCATGCCAAGCAGCCTCTCGGCCGAGCAGTCGGTTATAGGCGCCATGATCACCAGCAGTGATGCCATAGTGTCAGCTATGGAGCTTCTGGTCAGGGATGATTTTTATTATAACCAGTATGGGCTGATGTTTGAGGCTATAATAGAGCTTTACAACGCCGGCAAGCCTGTAGACATAATTACTCTGTTGGATGTTCTTAAGAAAAAGGATGCACCCGACGACATGACGACGCCGGCATTTATCGGGGATCTTGCGGCAGCAGTACCCATGTCAGCTAATGTAGCGAGCTATGCCGGTATAGTCAGGGAAAAATCAATGCTCAGGCAGATCATAAAGACCAGCCAGGATATTGAGAATGACTGCTTTAACGGTGAGCTTGATGTAGATGATATTTTAGATAAGACCGAGGCGGGATTTTTGGCGCTGCTTCAGAAAAAAGGGGTTTCTGATTTTGAGCCGATAGCTGACATTGTAATGAACGCGCTGAACCGTATAGAAGCCGCTTCCAAGATGGAAGGGCATGTGACGGGTATAGCCACGGGATTTATAGATTTGGATTACAGAACGGCGGGGCTGCAGCCATCTGATCTGATACTGATAGCGGCCCGGCCCTCAATGGGTAAAACAGCCTTCGCCCTTAATATTGCAGAATATGTGGCATTTCACGATGACAAATGTGTAGCAGTTTTTTCCCTTGAGATGTCACGGGAGCAGCTTGTAAACCGTCTTTTATCACTTGAGTCCAGGGTTGACGCGCAGAAGATCAGGACGGGAGATCTGCATGACAGCGATTGGTTAAAGCTGATAGAGGGTGCCGCAACTGTGGGCAGATCCAAGATGATAATAGACGACACCCCGGCCATATCGGTTTCACAGCTTCGAAGCCGATGCCGTAAATACAAGCAGGAACAGGATTTGCAGCTGATTGTAATAGATTATTTGCAGCTAATGTCCGGAAGCGGTCGCTCTGAGTCCAAGCAGCAGGAGGTTTCCGAGATCTCCAGATCGCTTAAGGCTCTGGCAAGGGAGCTAAGCGTGCCGGTGGTTGCCCTGTCCCAGCTCAACCGTAATCTGGAGCAGAGGGAGGACAAGCGGCCGATGCTTTCCGATCTTCGTGATTCGGGAGCTATCGAGCAGGATGCGGATGTGGTGATGTTTATCCACAGAGATGACTACCATAATAAGGATTCCGAGCAAAAGGGAGTGGCCGAGATCATAATAGCCAAGCAGCGTAATGGTCCTATAGGTACTGTCAGGCTGGCATGGCTGCCGGAATACACCAAGTTTGGCAATTTAGAACGCAGGTAAAGCTATGGAAAAAGAAAAAAACAACAACAAAAAATCAGAACTCAACATAGGAATGTGCATCGTAATATGCGCGATGATTGCAGCGTTAAGCTTTTTTGGAGCGATAATGATGCTGTCGATCCAGGAAACCTGGTCAGCCGTAGTGGTGATTCTCGGGGCAGTATTTGTCGGATCTGTAGGTATATTAGCAAGCCTTGTGATGACCCAGCTTCGCAGGGATCAAAAGCAAAAAGACGCTGAATACGATGAGATATACAAGGCTCAGAAGGCTTCTTATCTTGTTTTGAAGCGCAATTTTGAAGAGCTTTCGGATTTGCTTTACGATATGGAGGAAAACGGTTCACTTCCGACAGACGAGATAATCAATGCCCAAAAGGCGATAGCCAAGGTTACTATCTCACGAAGCAAGGAGAATGCCGATGCCCTGATGAGCTCCAATGACATGCTGATGAATCAGGTATTCGGGTTTGAAGAAAAGCTTAATAATAATAACGCCGAGATTCGGACTCATAACGAGCAGATTATTGATAAGCTGCGCCAGGAGATCAACACCAGCAACAGCGAGATCAAAAACAAGCTTGAAAATGTCAACGATGCTGTCAAAAACATGCAGCATTCAATCAGTTCTTTGGAGAAGAGCCAGGTAGGAATGGGAGCCCAGCCTTTGATGATGGCTGTTCAGGCAATGCAGCCTATGCAGGGCGGATATGCTATGCCTCAGCAGATGGCACCGATGCCCCAGCCCATGATGAACCCGGTAATGCAGCAGCCTGTAGTTGAAAATGTTCAACCGCCTGGCGGAAGCCCCTGCACCAGCTTTAGAGCCGGAGCCCGTTGCAGAGCCTGTTGCAGAGCCGGAAACAGTTTTAGAGCCCGAACCAGCAGCAGAAGCAATGCCCGAGCCGGAGCCCGTTGTGGAAGCGGCTCCTGAACCAGTTCCCGAACCTGAGCCAGTACCAGAGCCTGAACCCGAACCAGTTGTTGAGGCTGCGCCCGAGCCTGAGCCTGAGCCGGAACCGGTTGTTGAGGCTGCGCCAGAACCGGAACCAGTACCAGAGATTACGCCGCCCAGCGATGATCCGAACAAGCAGTTGTCACCAGATGAGATAGCAGCTATGTTCGCCCAGGCAAGTGGTGGAGATCCTGCACCCGAACCTGAGCCTGAACCAGTACCGGAGATCACGCCACCAAGCGACGATCCGAACAAGATGCTTTCACCAGATGAAATAGCAGCAATGTTTGCGAACCTGTAAAAATGATCATTCAAACCGGACAGCGCACAGACATCCCGGCATTCTATTCAAAATGGTTTGCTAACAGACTCCGGGATGGCTATGTGCTGGTTCGCAATCCGTTTAACCCGACAGCCGTAACGAGGTATGAACTGAATACAGATGTAGTTGATCTTATAGGCTTTTGCACGAAGAATCCTATGCCAATGCTTAGGTATATGGACCTGCTTAAGCCTTATCATCAATATTGGTTTGTTACAATAACTCCTTATGGAAAAGATATAGAACCAAATGTGCCGGATGTGGATTCTGTTATCGAGGCTTTCAGGAAATTATCTGATCTGGTAGGAAAAAACTGCATCGGCTGGCGATATGATCCGATATTACTCAATGAAGAATGGACAATTGAAGCTCACACCAGGGCTTTTTCGTATATGGTATCAAGCCTTGGAGGATACACCAATACCTGTGTTATCAGCTTTATAGATTTGTATAACAAAGTAAAAAGAAACTACCCCGAAGCACGCAGTGTGTCATATGAGGATCAGATCAAGCTTACGGAGACCTTCGTCAAGATTGCTGGTGCCTATGACATGGTTATAAAGCCATGCGGTGAAAGCTCTTCTCTTGAATCTGTCGGTGCAGATTGTACCGGGTGTATGACCATCAAAACCTTCGAGACTGCAATCGGCGCTCGTCTTAATCCCCCTCCAAATCCTAAAAATCGAAAAGAATGCGCATGCTATATCACCGGAGATATCGGACAGTACAATACCTGTGGACATCTCTGCCGGTACTGCTATGCCAATGCCAATGAAGGTGCAGTGCGTCATAATATGCGGGCTCATGATCCGGACTCACCGCTTTTGACAGGTCACTTGCATCCGGAGGATGTGGTGCATCAGGCCACACAGACCAGCTGGATAGATTATCAGATGAGGATTGAGGATTATTTGTGATATGTATTCAGATCATATGCTTTTTAATATCCGAAATTCTATCTGAGGGTGACATTTTAGTAACTTTGTGATAATTACTGCCATCAAGATATTGAGATAGCGCTTTTGACTTATCCTGTATTTCATACAGTATCTTTGTGCATAAAGATTTAGACAAGCCTGCGTCAGTACCGACCTTTACAAGATCATTTTTTGAAATATCTTTTCCCTTACCTGAGATAGAAGTGGTCTGCTCTCCCCAATAGGTATTACTGTATGTAAGATCATATGCTGGAGCAAGTCTCCATCCGTTTTCATCTGTGTAAAGGAAAGAAAAGTTTTTCGTGTGATCATCCAAATTATGAGTTAGTACATTAAAACACATCATACGGTACATTTGTTCTTTATCAAAATCATTATCCCTGGTCAACATGCGAATTAATTTCATATATGTACTATAATCACATGATGGCGTGCGAAAATCGGCTTCAAGCAATCCCGCAAAAGTTACACTGAATATTTTTTCTCCATCTTTACGATCATATCTTTCGGTTTTAAAATAGCCTTCACAAACTGATGAATCGACTAAGGCAGTTTCTGTCATTATGATGCCACAATTCTTTGCGCATAGCGAATAGTCATATTCTCTTTTTCCACTGATTGATGGATCGTTGCTTGCCGGAAATTTTATAATCCAATCTTTTCCATTTTCCGTCAAAAGTATCTTAGGTCTTGTTCCCCCACTGGATCCTCCCAGATGATACAAAATATCAAGCTGATCAGATTTCTTTGATGAAAGTAGCTTTTCACATTCCTCTGAGATCTGATCATAATTCAATCCGGCAGCATTTATGTAAAAATCTCCTTCTTTTGCGGGATGGTATTCCAGAGCTCCCATCCCAGATTTTCCGACATATGCCAGCCTGTCCATGGTTGAAACATTATCCCTGCTAATACCCAATGTTTCCAAATGTCTGTCAAGCAGCAGTTGTCCCCAAATATCAGGAAGACTATCTGCAAATACTCCAAATAAACCGCCAAATCTATTGCGACATTTTTCAGGTGGCACAAAAACATTATTATTTAAAGGAAGCGACAGTGGACTAATCGAGAAACCATTTCTCAGCCAGCTATCACTGTATTGAAACGCAATCATATGGTCGGGAGTTTCTGCCAAATAACCGACAATGTTGCTGTGGTAGTACACTTCAATCATTTTAGCGTCTGTCATTTACAACCTCCTCTATACTGGAATAAATCGGGCGTGTAAAAAGATCCTTAACCTCATCAATCACACCCAATTCCATAGAAAGCTTAATGAAGGATTCTAATGAAATCAATCCTGACTGTTCAAATCGGCAAAGGGAAGCATAGCTTACATTGCTTCGCGCTGCAAGCTGATGTTGCGTTATTTTTTTTCTTTTTCTAATCCTTTGCAGGCGTTTTGCCAATGTTTTTGCAACATCCGATGGGGCAAACAGTATTTGATCATAGTTTTCCATACAAAAGCTCCTTTTTTGCTAATATATTAGCAATTATTATAAAAATCGTCAATAATTACTAATATATTAGTGATTATTGAACTATTAAAATAGTCGAAATTAAGAAAAAAAATAGTAGATGATTTTTGAGAAAAAAGCCAATTAATGGGAAATGGTAAACCAGATTAGAAGAGACTAATCGTTTATCATAAAATATGAATAGTTATGACAAGAATCACATATTTGCTATAGTTATGATCAGAATTGCATATTTAATAGAGTTATGATAAGATTACTATGCTTGATGTGACAAACGGAGTGATAACATGGCAAATGAGAATCCTTTTACAATTACTTTTGGCAGACAGCCGAATAAGCTGATTATGCGCTACGAAGACACCGACAGAATAATAAGTACTTTTTGCGCCGATAATGCCGTTAGCCAGACTTTCCTTATAGAGGGTATACGGGGCAGTGGTAAGACCGTGCTTATGACAACGGTGGCAAACCAGCTTATCGATAGGAAGGAATGGATCATTATTAATCTTAATCCAACCATGGATTTGCTGTCCAATCTTGCTTTGAGATTAGATGATGCATGCAATTCCAAATCAGAGCTTCTAAGCAAGGGGTTTAATGTTTCTGCAGCGGGATTTGGGATCGGGATCAATGCAGATTCCAGGGATAATGATTATATTGGGATAATTGACAGGAACTTCAGGAAATTGAAAAAGAAAAAAAGAGTCCTGATCACTATTGACGAGGTTCAGCATGATGATAATATGAGGATTTTTGCGAGTCAGTTTCAGATTTTTGTCAGGCAGGATTACCCGGTTTTTCTGATTATGACAGGACTCCATGATAATATATCCAAGATTCAAAATGATCCGGCACTGACTTTTTTACTTCGCGCACCAAAGATTATCACTGGACCTCTTAGCATGATCCAGATATCGAGACAATATCAGGAGATATTTGCACTGGATGAAGAGAAAGGCAGAGAGCTTTCGAATATGACTATGGGATATGCTTTTGCATTCCAGGCTCTTGGAGTGGCGTATTGGAATCACAGTGCCAAAAATATGGACGCTGTCCTTGACGAATATGAGGATTTGCTCGATGATTTTGTATATAAAAAGATCTGGACATCCTTATCAACAAATGAGAAAAGGATTGTTTGCGCAGTTTCTGAGGATGAAGTAGCTACAGGTGAGATATGCCGCAGGCTTTCAATGACAAATGGAACTTTTTCCAGATACAGAGAAAAGCTAATCGAAAAAGGTATCGCTGAAACAAGGAGATATGGATATGTTTCCTTAACACTTCCAAGATTGTATGAAATTGCAAGGAAGTACAGAATATGATGATACAATGGTCAAAAATAAAAATTTACTATTGACAAAACTATGATGTTTGTCGTATAATGCTATCTGTTCCGTCTGGAGACGGGAAATGCGCGATTAGCTCAGCTGGAAGAGCACCTGACTCTTAATCAGGGTGTCCAGGGTTCGAACCCCTGATCGCGTAGTGAAGTTCCAGTTTCGCGTTAATGCGGGGTTGGGGCTTCTTTTTTTTCACTTAGATGGTGTTCATAAACAGGACAGACAGCTTACAGTTATGGATAGCGGCAGAACACTTCGCAAAAGATTTTTAGAGCTGCAGCAGCAGAGTATAAGCGACAACTGCTATTACTTTACGGATTTTCTGGCTCCAATAGATATAAGCAGCGCGTATGAGGTCTGTGATCCAAAGCGCATTGGAGTATGGGGAGGAAGTGATTCTTCTGAGAGGCGGATGATCCGCTTTGGCAATCCCGATGAAATGGGTTATGAAGTGCCCTTTCCAATAGTCTGTATGAAGATATCGCCTGTAAACTGGCGTTTTTCTGAGAATCCCGGTCACAGGGATTATCTGGGAGCTTTGATGCACTTAGGGGTCCAGAGAGATGTACTGGGTGATATTATCTGCCATGACGGAAGTGCATATGTATTTGTAGTGGAACGCATGGCGCAGTTTGTTGAGGACAATCTGTTTCGTGTAAAACATACAGATGTGTCCTGTACCAGGCTTGATGAGCTGCCTGTGGAGGCTGCACCTGTTTTGACGCCTCATACAATTGTGGTATCGTCAGCGCGCCTGGATGGGATTATTTCAAAGCTTTTTCATCTGTCCAGAAGTGAAGCAAAGGCCGCCTTTGAAAGGCAGGAGGTTTTCTGTAACGGCAGGGTTGCAGCGAATCCGGCTGCCGAGCCCAGGGAAGATGATGTTATTTCCCTTCGTCACTATGGCAAGTGCGTATATCGTGGTATTGAGCGCACTACCAAAAAGGGAAATATTTCCGTGAAGATTGATAAGTACGACTAGTGTGCTGGCACACCAGGGAACTGTATCGAAATTGCTTGATTTTTCTACGGTTCCTAAGAAACCCTCATGATATCAGTATCGTAATATGGCATTTACCGATCTTAATTTTTTATCTCGATTTTTACCTATAGTATTAATAATCTATTTTCTTGCACCGAGAAAATACCGTACATCGGTTCTCTTTGGCGCAAGTCTGGTATTCTACGCGTTTGGAGATCTTCGTTTTTTACCACTTTTAATAATTTTATGCACATTAAATTACGGTGCGGCAGTATTATACTTCAAATTAAATGAAAATACCGGTCTGTTAAAAGTTAATAAAGACCTCGGCCTATCGGAAACAAATGAAGCTTCCGGATTATTAAAAAATATAAATAAAAAACGAAGCAGGAAGTTTATATTAACAGCCATAGTTTTAATAGATATAGCTGCGCTTTTAATATTTAAAATATTACTTATAAACTATAAACTGCCGCTGCCGCTGGGCATAAGCTTTTATATATTTAAAATGCTGTCCTTCCAGGCGGATCTGTACCGTGGAAAGATTGGCAGAAAGCCGAAATTTGTTGTTCTGGCGGCGTATTTCTCGCTGTTTTTTCAGCTTCCCCAGGGTCCTATTATGCGATATCGGATGGAGGATTTTGCCGGAAGCCGTCAGAAGCTGTCCCTTGCCAATATTGAGGACGGGCTTAAAATATTAATTATAGGTCTGTCCATGAAGGTGTTAGTGGCGGACAAGCTGGCGATTTTATGGAACGAGGCGTCAAAGATAGGCTACGATGGTTTGTCCACTCCCCTGGCCTGGCTTGCCGCTGTGGGTTATTCGCTGGAATTGTATCTGGATTTCTGGGGATATTCACTGATGGCAGCAGGGATTGGTATGATGTTTGGATTTCGTTTCATAAGGAATTTTAATCATCCATATACGGCGGATTCCATAGGTGAATTCTATCGCAGATGGCACATCACTCTTACATCATGGTTCAGGGATTATGTGTACATCCCCCTGGGAGGCAGCCGCAACGGCAGGATCAATACCGTTTTTGCGATTCTTATGGTGTGGCTTTTGACAGGCTTCTGGCATGGAGGAACTGTCAATTTTCTCATGTGGGGATTGGTGCTAGGAGCCATGATAGCATGGGAAAAATATATTGCCCGTGAATGGATGAATCGTTTTCCGATTTTGGGACATCTTCATGTTATAATATTAATCCCCATAACATGGGTTATTTTCGCTGTTAGTGACCTGTCAGATTTGGGAGATTTCCTGGCGGCGATGATACCAATAGGTGGTATCAGACAGGGGGCCAATCCCGGAGATTTTGCCAGATATTTCGTGCAGTATTTACCATATCTTGGAGCGGGAGTCCTGTTGTGCGTACCGCAAGTGTACAGACTGCTGATAAAAAAGCGCCAGGGAAATTATAAAATTGCAGAAGCTATAATCCTGGTTATTCTGCTTTGGGCGAGCCTGTATTCTGTGAATACAACCGCCGCTAATCCGTTTATGTATTTTTATTTTTAAAAAGATGAAGAAATTTTTAACATTTTTTATAAAAAAATTACCCATAATATCGTTAATTATAATTACCGGGGTAGGTGCGCGGATCGTTGGACTAACTGATATTCTGATTACGGGCAGCGAATATAATTTTTTTGATGCTCCGGTTTATTCTGCGGCTCTGGATACTGCCGCAAAACATATGGGAGTGGGTAACGCAGGCTCTGCCAGGGCTGGTATCAGTGGTACAGCAGGTATAAATGCTGACACTGAGTTAGCGGATGACAATGGAGATAAGTCCCAAGGGTCACATGCATCACAGAAGGGCGGATTTTGGGATATACAAGGAGATCCGGAGAGTGATCTTCAGGACAAACAGGGACAGAAGATTGAGTCGGATGCCAGGCAGGATCAGCAGGAGGATTCCGGGGAAGATTCCAAGACTTCAGTTTCAAAAAAGAAGCTTGAAAAATTAAAAAATAAATATGTTTCTGCTGATGAACAGGCAAAGCTCACCGGTAAGAGCCTGGATCAGATCATAGCTCATAGAAAGAAGGTATCAAATAATACCTATATTTATTCGAAGAGCTTTCCGGATGAAGCCACAAGGCCTGTGTCAAGCGCAGTAGATTACGGAATAGCTGACCCACAGTACATGGATCCACCGGAGACCGTTTACGATCCGGTTGATAAGGGTATTTTTAAACAGAATAACGATTATTACTCTTTCCAGCAGGTTAATGACAGCTATTTTGACAATGCGCTTTTTATAGGTGACTCCCAGACGGACGGATTGTATCATTATGGTCTGATACGGGATCACGCCAGCTTTTATGCGCTGGAGTCAATTACGATTTATAATCTTTTTGATGTTACAATTCCTTATCGCAGTCCCACTGAAGAGTTTACAACTACATTGGACGAGATAATAGGAACTCATTCTTTTCAAAAGATTTATCTGTGCATTGGAATGAACGAGCTGGGTGATCCTGACACAACCAGATTCCGTGAAGCTTATATGGATGTAATAAAGCGCATCAGAAAGGCCCAGCCCAAGGCTATAATCTACATTCAGGCTGTAACGCATGTCAGTGTCTGGTACAGTGCCTATGATCCGGCTTTTAACAATACGAATATAGTTCAGCGCAATCACGCCATTTCCACACTGGCCAACGGCCACGATATATTTTATCTGGATCCGAATGAGGTCCTGTGTGACGAAAATGGAGACTTGGATGAGCAGTACACAAATGATGGTATTCATATGACGGCTCATTTTTATCCGTTGTGGCACGAATACCTGAATAAATATGCTATAATACGCAACAAAGCTGACAGGTGACGAATTATGAGACTTCGTAATGTACCCAAAGCTCCGCAGATATTGGAGGAAAGCCCCATCTACATCAAGGATCCCACATTATACAAGGGAAGGTGGAAGAGCGGGTTTAATAATGACAATCCTGTATACATCGAGATTGGCTGCGGAAAGGGTCGTTTTATCATAGAGCAGGCGAGGCTCCATCCTGACAGGAATTACATTGGAATAGAACGATACAGCAGCGTACTATACAAGGCTGTTCTTAAGCTGGAGAGGGAAGAGTTTTTTCCGGAGAATCTTAAATTTATTTGCCAGGATGCCAGAGAGTTGGAGGATTATTTCGATCAGGAGGAGATTGAGGGAATATATTTGAACTTTTCCGATCCCTGGCCCAAGGCGCGTCACGCCAAGAGGAGGCTTACATCGCCGGAGTTTTTTGAGCGGTATAAAAAAATATTACGGCACAATGGGCTGATAGAGTTTAAAACGGACAATAAGGACCTCTATGACTACTCTTTGAATTCGATTGACCAGCTTGAGGAATGGAATTTAGAAAGCTCTACAACGGATTTGCATAACGATGACACCATGAGGGCGGATAATGTGATGACGGAATACGAGGAAAAATTCTACAATCAGGGGAAACCTATCTGTAAGCTCATAACCCGCTTTTTATGTCTGGTTTTCAGCTTGATTTTGTTTTTTTCCCCGATTGAGGCGGCAGCAGGGGAAGTCTGGCCAAAGGGCGTTAAGACGGAATCCTACTCTGTGGTTGTTCTTGAGCAGAATTCCGGGGCAGTTTTATATAAGAAGCACCCCTATAAAGAGCGCTATCCGGCCAGCATAACCAAGATAATGACTGCGCTTGTTGCAATCGAAAACAGCGAGATGGACGAGGTAGTCAAATTTTCCCATGATGCTGTCTATCTGAATGAGGGTGATACATCCCACATCTCCCGCGAAGTAGGGGAAAAAATGACCATGGAACAGTGTCTGTATGGCATGATGCTGGAGTCGGCTAACGAATGCGCGTGGGCCATAGCCGAGCATGTAGCAGGTGATGTTGATTCCTTTGTAAAAATGATGAACAAACGGGCAAAGCAGATTGGCTGCACCCATACGCATTTTGCAAATCCCAATGGCCTGCCCCAGGATGATCACTACACCTGCAGCATGGATATGGCACTTATATCCAGAGAGGCCTTTAATAACAAGACTTTTCGCACCATTACCGGAACCCGCGCCTATACCATACCGCCGACTAATAAGCATGATGTTCCTACTCCTCTTAATAATCATCATGGAATGCTTAATTATTACAAGACGAATAAGTACCTCTATGATGGCTGCCTGGGTGGAAAAACCGGTTACACAGTAGCGGCGAGAAATACGCTTGTTACCTACGCAAAAAGAAATGATATGACATTGGTGTGTGTGGTAATGGATGCGCCGTCACCGGGATATTACACGGACACCATAAGACTTTTTGATTATTGTTTTGACAATTTTGTTACTTATCCGATAGCTGAAACCGGAGAACCGGGAACAAGGACCACCAAAAGCCTTGGAAAGATGGCTGATGAGACTCAGCTCTTTTCTGTGGATAATGATGCTACAGTAGTCCTTCCCAAAACAGCCAGCGTGCTGGATTGCACGGCTGAGGTTATTCCGCTTAAAAAGCCCGTGAAGGGTGTGATTGGTAATCTTGAGATCAAATATGCAGATCATATTGTAGGAAGCGGTCAGTTAAAATTCGCTGAAAGTGATGAGGAATATTTGTTCCCCTTCAGGAATCTTCAAAAAGAAGATGATGATGAGATTGTAAGGATTGATTTTACCCTTATCGGAGTGGCGTTATTGTGCATAATCGCATTAGCGGTGGTTGCACTGTTTATCCGGTGGTTGTCTCCGATAGTGTCTAATGTACAAAGGCGCCGCAGGGACAATCGCAGAGCTATGAAAAAGAGATACCCTCTGCTGCGCAATAACAGCAGGCGCAGGAGATCACGGCGCAGAAGAAGGTAGCAGCAGATATGGCGGAGGCAGATGACTGATGATCGGGTATCAGCACACTAGAGCAGCTTATCCAGGGCTGTTTTAAGGGCTGCGGCATCGGCAGTAAGCAATATTAGTCCGTCAACCGATTCTATAATGGTATGGTAGAGAGGCCTGAGAGAATTAGTCTCAGAAATCAGGGAAGCAAGATATGAACGATGCTCCTGCTCTGCCGATAATAACAGAATTTCACAAGCGCCCAAGTTGCTGGTGGTGGCAGAGGTCTTTTTCAAAAGAGAGGACAGCTCCTGCTCCGCTTCCTGGTCGCTTTTTGTTTTATCTATAAGGAAATAGCCGTTCTCGTCCTTGGCAAGTCCCATAGAGCGGATGGCGCGTTGTACCTGTTTGGTCAAAGCGGGACCTGAGGGGTACAGCGACTCAAAATATGTCATAAAATCCGCGCCGGTCTTAAAATGGCGGTTACTTCCGTTTTCAAGATTCTCGGTCATGAGTATGCGCCGGATGATCTCTTCACAGGTTCTTCGGGATGGGTTGACGCGGACTCTGGTGGGCTTGGTCATAGTGTGGTCAGGCATGATTACTCCTTATAAAAGATATTCTATAGTTGTCTTTTTACTGATAAAAGACTTTGTTTAATAGCCTTATTCTATCAAAAGTGTCGATTCGGGTCAATAAAAAGCCTCCCGTAATAATTATTATGTAATGTGCAGGGAGCTACGGATAATGAAAGATTGTACCCTGAAATCCTAGCGCTCAGACCGCGCCATCGAGCTAACAATCAACTACGACATCAATGCTTGTGGAAATGCTCCTGAAAAGTCGCATTTACAACCATAGTGTCTTCGTAGATAGTGGATCTCGATTCTGCATCGCTTAAAAGGATTTGAGGGTACAATCTTTCATTATCCTCAAATTGCAAAAAAATAAGAGGGTCATAAAGTTCAAATTTTATGTCTGAGCAAAAATTGAAGACTTTATGACCCTCTTTTTATAAAGCTATGAGCTTAATTCTTCGCCTTCCAAGCCTCTATTCTGGTCTTAACATTATCCTTAATATTGTAGAAATAGAAGCCATAATCATATCTGTGAAAACTCTTTTTGCCGAAAACCTGTTTTCCATTCAAAAGTGCACTGGTATCGCTGTATGGATATTTTTTGTTGGAGCAGATGACTACGCCTCTGGCTGTGTCAACTCTCGCGTCAGCCACGCCCGGTTTCTTAACGGAGGTTTTGCCTGAATCGCTGGTTATCACAGAACCCATATTCTCTGAAGCAGATGCTTTAACCTCGTCTCTTCTCCAATTGATAGGATTGATGCTGATGGCATTTTTCAGAACCAGTTGGCTGTCTTTATTGCCCTTGCCCTCAGTGTTCCATGATACGATAACCCCGGTATCAGAAGCACCCTCTGCAAAACGCAGATAAGGATGCGCATCCAGGTCATCCTGTGTGATAGAATAGCCGATTGCGTAAGCAGCTACCATTCTCTTGTAATAATCCGGATGCTCCTGCATGTAATCCCTTAAGATCATACGGATCATCATTGACCCTTGAGAATGTCCGGCCAGAATGAATGGTCTTCCCTGATTGTAGTGCTTGAAATAGTAGTCCAGTGCAGTGTAGACATCAGTTCTGGGATCCTTGGATAACACATTATAGCCATTATTCTTGGCATTGGCCAGAGCGGGAATGCTTGCCTGGCTGTAATAAGGTGCAAACACATTCGTATAATCGGAAAATGCAGGGGAATACTCGGCAAAATTTTCAGCAGCATTCTTACGCATGTCCTTGTTACGGCTTCCTGAGTATTTGGGAGCAGAAGATTTGTCGTATGTTAAATATGAAGTCGGATAAAGATAGAAAGTATCCACATCCTTTTTAATCTTTGGAATATTAATCCAGTTGGATTCTCTGGAATAATCAGTCAGCTTTTTACCTGTACTCTTGATCTTATAATCATTATGGTCAAGCAGATAAGCGCCAATTCTCTTTGCAATGTTGTCGCGAATATTGTAATAATACAGACCGTAATCTCCGTTATGATAGCTTGCAGGACCGAAAAGATCATCGAATCCTCTCACATGTATATAGTGATCTTTTGTACTGTTGGTAAGAACGACGCCCCTGTCAGTATTGACATAAGCATCCGCGTAACCCGGCTGGGTGATAACATATTCATGTGTAGAGGAGTCCCTCATACGGCTTCCGAGATTGAGAGTGGCTGGCGCATATGTTGCGTCGCGCTTCCAGTTAAGGGGGTTGATGCTGACAGAATTATTGTCAACTACAATGTTTTGCGCGCCACTATTGGCAGTGCCCTCGGTATTCCAGGATAAAACAACGCCGTAATCGCTTTCCCCCTCTGCGAACTTCAGGTGCGGATGCTTGTCCAGATCGTCTTTGGTAACGGCAAAGCCTACAACATAGGCTGCGATCATCCTGCTGTAATACTCGGGATGCATGCGCATATACTCCATTACAACTATCTTGGTCATTGCAGAACCCTGGGAATGACCAGCCAGAATAAAGGGGCGGCCGTTATTGTAATGCTCAAAATAATAATCCAAAGCAGCATATATATCCGTACGCTGTTCCTGAGTCTGGAATTTGAGATATTCACTTGTTGTCATGCCGATGGCGGCCTTGAGATTAGTATGACGGTAATAAGGCGCAAAAACATTTGTGGATTCTTCAAAAATCTCGCCTGATGCTTGATAAGAACCGACTACTCCCTCGCGCATGTCGGGATTGTCAATTCCGCATATGAGTGGTGCGTCCTTGTCAAGGTCTATGTAGGAAGTCGGGTAGATATAAAAAGTATCTACTTTTTTGGTGATGTCCGGTATCTGATACCAGTTATCAGGATTTGAATAATCGGAGGGTGTCCCCACAAGCTCTCCAAATTCATACCCTTCTGTCTGGCTCTGTACAGCTGTGATATTGGTTGCAAACGCAACGCTCGCGTATCCGGGAGATTGCGTTGTTAATATCAACGCAGCCGCCAGGAATACGGCTCCAAACCGATTGAACCACATTTTCTTCATATAATCCTCCTTCTGGTGCGGAACCTGTGTAAATGGTGTGTCAATTGCTGAATCTGCTCCATACCAGCCAAGGCTCCTTGATTAATAATGATGATACCAGGCAAAATGTAATTTTGCCCTCATCAATGATACGATAAAAACAGCAAAACTTCAATGGATATCCTCTCCATATTTGTTGAAATTACGGCTGTTTTGGAGTATTATAGGATAATATTGCTATCATTGGGGGAATTTTAGCATATGACGGGCTAGGGAACTGTCGCGAAATAATCTGCAGTCCTTAAGTCAGGCGATAGATTGTGTTTTTATGAGGAGCCTAGTACTGTCCAATGAACACGAAGTGTGAATTGATGACCCTAAAGGACTAGCTTCGCGTCGCAGTACTGGCATCCGACAGAGTAAGTCAGATAATAAACTGTGTTTATTAGAGGAGAGAACTAATGAGGAATATGTCGAGGCAAATGGCGGCTGCTGCGCTGTCTGTTTCGTTAATTATGTCAGGATCAAACGGCATGGAAAGAGTTCTTGCTGCCGGGCCTCCTGCTAAGCTTGACAAGCTATCAAAGATCGGCATCACAACAGATTCGCAGATTTCGTCTGATGTGGAATTTAAGGATTCTGCTAAGGAGACATCCGTTGTCACAACAAACGGTGTTTGCAGCAGCTTAAATGAGCTTCTGGGAGATTCCGGGAACTGGCCAGGTGAGGACGGCTGTGTTAAGACCGATTTTAATGGCAAAAAAATCTACATCCGGCGCATTGACGACCTGTTAGGAGGTAATCGCTACACAGCTACAGATTCAGACGGAGTGGAGATTTTTTCTGCTGATTCCGATGGTGCTATCACTTACTCTTCTTCTCTCTGGGCGGACTATGACAGCAGCACAGGAATGGTCTATGCTGAGCCCGAAGGCGATCTGGTATATTCAGGTCTTAGCGGTCTGATTACGGCCGCTTTGTCACAGGAGGGTTATTGGTATACAAGAGAAGACGACTCCGAAGCCAGCAGTATTTCCCCGGTGTTTAACACAGATAATATGGTCCGGGACAACCTGGGCAGGACCTTCGAGCTGCCCGGCGCCGGTAATGTTCATATAGAATATACAGATAATACTGACGCCAATGCACCTGATGAGGCGCAGTATGTGTGCCTGAATGACAGCGGGCAGGTAATTTTTTACGCAGATAAGGATGAGAATATAATATACAACCTCTCTGATATTGTAGATTTTGATAATGGAAGGTTTTTGACAGAATCTGCAGACAATACCGCTGACAGCGGTGTATATAAGATACTTACAGGATCATCTGATCTGAATTTAGGCGGCACAAAGGAAGACGCCAGTCTGGTTAGCTCCTACGAGCAGCTGGGGATGAGGCATTATCCTCTGGCAGGAGAGGAAATACAATTTGCCTTGGGAGATCAGGTTTTTTCCGTTACAAGAGCAGATCAGGAAGCCAATGAAGGATACATATGCCGCAGTGACGATGGCGGAGTTGTATTCACAGCGGATACCTCTGGCACATTGGATTATGACAGTCCAAGCGAGGATGCGGACTATATTCTTTTGGCAGGCAGAAAATCTCTGGACGAAAAAGAATCCATTCCATATGTTGCTTCACATATCATGGACTCTATTTCCAGTCTTACTCCCATAGACGAAGAGCAGCCCGGAGAAGAAGAGGCGGATGTAATGGATGCCCTGCAGGATGAGGAAGATGTCTCAGGGCTTACGGCGATTGATGCCCAGGAGCGCCCTTCCAGTATGAGTGAGCTTTTGGGAGAAGATGCTCTTCCCGAAGGGGATGAGTATGTCAATCTAAAGGTTTCGCTTCACGGGGCGGCGAGGGATGTACTGGTTCGCCGGCAGACAGACAGGGATCTTGCCAATCTGGATGAATATGGCGTGTGGCGTGATGAAAATGGCGACATAGCAGAAGGCAATTTCCGTCAGTACATTGGAGTGACCACGGATGGCCAGCTGCTTTTTACAGCAGATAAAAAGGGCAACATCAGCTACAGAGATGATATGTCGCTCTATTATGACGCCACGGAAAAGCGTTTTTATTCTGATGAAGATAAGAGCATTTGCCTGACAGGATTGCAGGGGCTTTTGGATTCTTCGGGACTGGCGATGGATGGGGATACCGTCATGGCACTGTTAGAGCATGCCAGCGGCACATCCGCCACCATTGAGCTTCCTGTTGATCATATCAGTGGTTCTGCTGCTGGCACATCAAAAGTGATTTCATCATCAGACGGACGATATGCTTCTGAAGCATCATCAGATGAGGCATCCAAGCAGTTCATGATCTGGAATGTTACTGATTCTGACAGGGAATATGCGCCGTCATTTGCCAGATATGTCTGTGCAAATACAGAGGGGCAGGTATTGTTCTACGCTGACGACGAGGGGCGCATATATTATGATGCTTCTGACAGTGTGATTTATGGCAAGCATTATTTCTTCGCTTTTTTGGGAGACGGAGAATCTGAGGACACAAGAGAGAAGAACAAGGAAGGCAAGGTAGTCGTTCGTTATACTGATCTGGGATTCGCTCATTATCCGGGCCCCGGGGAGGTAAATTATTTTACCGCAGACGGCAAAGCGTTTGCAGTTTCTCTTTACGATACAAGTGAAGGTGCAAAAGGCAGATACATTTGCCGCAATGTCACAGATATCTACTATTTGGAGGATGGAACACCTGCTGCCGGTACTGATCTGCCGGATCAGGATACTTCCAAGATCACTGTTAACGGAATAGAATATGACGATTTATCCTCAGACGAATCCATTATCATGCTGATGGATCTTAATGGCAATATCTGTTATGCGGCGGATGATTTTGAATGGCAGTTTGTGGACTACGATCTGGATTACGCGCTGCTTCGCCGCCTTGTAGAAGAGGGACGCAGCACAGACGAGGCTATCGAAGACGCCATGGTAGAAGCTGTTGATGAGGATATTGACACTTTGGCAGAAGAGAACGCAGAAGTTGATTTGGAGGTTACAGAAGAAGCCCCGGAAGAAGAGGAAGAGCCTGAGATTCCCGATGACGATGTGGAGGTTAATGGACTGACCAGGGATGATTTTGACAGTGACGAGGAATGGATGGATTATATAAACGGCGATAATGAGGATGAAGACCTGGTTTACCTCAAAGACGATGAAGAAGATGAGGACGAAGATAGTAACGAAGACGAAGATGAAGATATAGATGATGAAAAAGCCATTATAATGGAGCAGCAGGCGGCAAGAGCAGCAGCCGAGGAGTCAATGCAGATGGAGCAGACAGACTATTAAGGAAACGCTGATAAAAGCGTTTCCTGCGCGAAAGGAAGTGACCGTTATGTATGATGTTAACTCACCAAAAGCTGAGGAATTCATTAACAACGAAGAGATTCTCTCCTGTCTTGAATACGCCGAAGCCAACAAGCACAACGAAACACTCATAGACGAGATCCTTCAAAAAGCGTCGAATATGAAGGGAATCAGCCACAAGGAAGCGCTGGTTCTTCTGGATTGTGATATTCCTGAGAAGAATCAGGAGATATACGAACTGGCAAAGCGTATCAAAAACGAGTTCTACGGCAATCGTATAGTAATGTTTGCCCCGCTGTATCTGTCTAATTACTGTATAAATGGCTGCGAGTATTGTCCGTATCATGCGAAAAATAAAAACATCAGGCGGGTGAAGCTGACGCAGGAAGAGATCAAGGCTGAGGTTATCGCACTTCAGGATATGGGACACAAGCGCCTGGCGCTGGAAGCCGGTGAGCATCCTACTATGAATCCCATAGAATACATTCTCGAAAGCATCAACACAATTTACGGTATTCACCATAAAAACGGTGATATCAGAAGGGTCAATGTCAATATTGCAGCCACAACCGGCGAAGAATACAAGATGTTAAAGGACGCCGGCATAGGAACATACATTTTGTTCCAGGAGACCTATAACAAGGAGCCCTATGAGAAGCTGCATCCCACAGGACCAAAATCCGATTACGCATATCATACCGAGGCTATGGATCGGGCGATGCAGGCAGGCATTGACGATGTGGGTCTTGGGGTTTTGTTTGGACTTAATAATTACAGATATGATTTTTGCGGTGTAGTGATGCATGCCGAGCATCTTGAATCCTATATTGGTGTTGGCCCGCATACAATTTCCGTTCCAAGGGTGCGCCCTGCAGACGATATTGATCCGAACACTTTTAATAATGGCCTGTCAGATGATGTGTTCGCTAAGATAGTAGCCTGCATCCGCATTGCGGTTCCGTATACAGGGATGATAGTTTCCACCAGGGAGAGCGTATCCAGCCGCAAGCGCGTTTTGGAACTTGGAATATCCCAGATTTCAGGAGGTTCCAGGACCAGCGTGGGAGGATATGTTAAGCCTGAAGCCGAGGAGGATAATTCAGCACAGTTTGATGTTATTGATAACCGAACATTGGATGAGGTTGTTCACTGGCTTATGGATCTGGGATATGTTCCATCCTTCTGTACAGCGTGCTATCGCGCAGGCAGAACGGGGGACCGTTTTATGGAGCTTCTAAAATCCAAGCAGATAGTCAATTGCTGTCATCCCAATGCGCTGATGACCTTAAAGGAATATCTCATAGATTACGCATCTGAGGATACAAAACGGATTGGAGATGCCCTCATAGAAAAAGAGCTGTCAGTTATTACCAATCCTAAGGTAAGAGAGTGCTGCAAGGGATATCTTGAAAGAATCGCTGCGGGAGAGAGAGATTTCAGATTCTAAGGAATACTGATGTATTTAGTATTTCTTTAAAGGGATGCACAGAAAATTGCCATGGATAATAATTTAAACACAACACCTACATCAGAAAGGCTTCAAATAGGTATATTTGGCAAGGTCAATGCCGGCAAATCCAGTGTTTTTAACATACTTACAGGTCAGGATGCCGCGGTAGTATCCGATCAGCCCGGCACCACCACCGATCCCGTAAGAAAAGCAATGGAGATACTGCCCCTTGGGCCTGTCATGATATATGATACCCCCGGGCTTTCTGATGATACATCCCTTGGTCGTATGAGGGAGGAAAAAACTGCCAGAACCCTTCATAGAACCGACGCTGCCATAATAGTTATAGACGCTGCAGAGCCGGGGGAAAACAGAGGCTATGAAGCAATACAGCAGCTCATAGCAGAGTTCAGGCAGCGTAAGATTCCTTTTTTTATAGTTTTAAACAAATCAGATGCCATTGATCAGGACGCCATCAGGCAGGCTGTAATGGAGACTGCGGCAAAGCTGTCCGTTTCGGAGGATGTTATATTAACCTTTAGCTGCAAGGACGCTGATGATGGGCAAAATATCACTGTTGGACAAGTTTCATCTGTTGAACAGGGTGCTAAATTGTTAAGAAGCCGTGTGGCTGCGCTTCCCATAGCAAGCCACGGCCAAAAACCAAGGCTTGTAGCTGATCTTTTAAAGCCCAATGACATGGTTATCCTGGTCATTCCAATAGACGAATCCGCGCCCAAAGGCCGGATTATCCTGCCGCAGCAGCAGGTGATAAGAGATGTGCTGGATGCCGGATGCAGTGTTGCAGCGACCAGACCCCAGGAGCTGGAGAAAACCCTGGACGCTCTTCGCCAGGCTCCCAGGATGGTTATCACAGACAGCCAGGTCTTTGATCAGGTCAATTCCATTATTCCAAGAGTTATTCCGCTGACATCATTTTCCATATTGATGTCCAGATACAAAGGTGATCTGGAAGGACAGATGAGAGGCGCCAGAGCTATTTCGAGCCTTAACGATGGAGCCCGGATACTGATCAGTGAGGGATGCACCCATCACAGGCAGTGCGGGGACATAGGAACTGTGAAGCTTCCTGCCTGGATCAGGGAACATACCGGAAGGGATTTTGATTATCATTTTACCAGTGGCGGCGAATTTCCGGAGGATGTTTCAGAATATGAGCTTATCATCCACTGCGGAGGCTGTACACTTCCACCGCAGGAGATGAGCTGGAGGCTTGAGCGGGCCAGGGAATGCAAGGTACCGATGACCAACTATGGAATAATGATCGCGTACCTGCATGGAATTTTGGACAGAGCAACGGAGCTTTTTCCTATTAATGTTTAGCGGCACATGCAGTGTATTGCTGCGTATCAGTATAAAAAGGAGCTTAAGATGAAAGCACAGGATAAGACAGAAAAGGTACTGCGTGATATTCATGTGCTGTTTTCCAAGGCTGAGCCTTACGAGGGCAGCAAGAGAAAAGTAGTTATAGATAAGCTTCGGATGATGAACCTCCTTAAGGATCTCAACGATTGCATGTATGACATGATGGAGGAACATGAGCTTACCGAGGCAAGCCGTGACAAGGCCAGGCGCGCTGCACAGCGTGAGAACGATGAGCTGATATTTGAGACAAGGCGTAATGCCGAGGAAATATACGCTGCTTCATTGATGTATTCAGATCGTTCCCTGAACGAGCTGGCGGATGTGGTCAAGGAGACCAGAAACCGTTTTGACGGGGTCTATACAGAGCTCCAGAATCATATAAAAGAGGAGCTTAATACGATCCGGCACAATCAGTACGAATTGAAGGGTCAGCTCCAGGGTCTTATAGATACTCAAAAATACTTAAGGCTAATAGAGGACGAAAATGCCAGACGGGCCAAGGAGAAGGCCCAGGGGCAGAGCGAAGAGGAGAAGGATCCCTATGCTGATACCCAGATAGAGGTCAAGGTCAACGAAGAATACTTCCGGCAGCAGGGGTTGGAGGATCTTTTGGATGACAAGCCCGATGATGAAGAAATAGAGTTACCCGAGATCAATGTTGATCTTGATGCTGAATATTTTAAGTGGAAGGAATCGGAGGAAGAATCATGAAGTTATATGAAAAGGGCGTTTACCTGGTAGATGGCAGGTCCATCGTAGAAGACGGACCGGATTCTATGGAACAGATCCGTTCCCTGACAGGACAGAGCGTTAGCCTTGATGATGCCAGAAAGAACACCATCAGCTATGGCATCCTTGAGGAACACAACACATCCCAGAGTATGGACAAGCTTCAGATCAAATTTGACAAGCTTACCAGCCACGACATTACATATGTGGGGATTATCCAGACAGCCAGGGCTTCCGGCTTGGAGAAGTTTCCCATACCTTATGTGCTGACCAACTGTCATAACAGCCTTTGTGCGGTAGGCGGCACAATCAATGAGGATGACCATATGTTTGGTTTGTCCTGTGCAAAAAGATATGGCGGTATCTATGTACCCCCTCATCAGGCGGTGATCCATCAGTTTGCCAGAGAAATGCTCTCCGGCGGCGGCAAGATGATATTAGGCTCCGACTCTCATACCCGATACGGAGCTCTTGGAACTATGGCTATGGGCGAAGGTGGACCTGAGCTTGTTAAGCAGCTTTTGGGCCGGACATACGACATAGATATGCCGCAGGTAATTGCAATATATCTCAAGGGCAAGCCCCGTCCAGGGGTAGGTCCCCAGGATATAGCTCTTGCCATTATAGGCGAGGTATTTGATTCGGGATATGTCAAAAACAAAGTCATGGAATTTGTAGGTCCCGGAGTGGAAGCTTTGTCTGTGGATTACAGAATAGGCGTCGATGTCATGACTACAGAGACGACATGCCTTTCTTCCATATGGGAGACAGACCAGGCAGTTGAGGAATATTATGAGATCCATGGCCGCAAGGAGGATTTCAAAAAACTAACTCCCGGAGCGATCACATACTATGATGGAATGGTGGAGATTGATCTGGATGAGATTGTTCCCATGATAGCCATGCCTTTCCACCCCAGTAATACATATACAATAGCAGAGGTAAAAGCAAATACTGCCGATGTACTTCGTGAAGCGGAAAAACGCGCTGCTGTATCCCTGGACGGACAGGTTGATTTCTCACTTACAGACAAGATTATAGACGGCAAGCTTTATGTAGATCAGGGAATCATAGCCGGCTGTGCAGGAGGCGGCTTTGAAAATATCACTGACGCGGCGGATATACTCCGAGGTACAAGTATCGGTTCGGATGTGTTTACATTGTCGGTATATCCGGCCAGTGTGCCTGTGTATATGGAGCTTGTTAAGAATGGCTCAGTTGCTGATCTTCTGGCAGCAGGTGCAGTTGTTAAAACCGCATTCTGCGGACCCTGCTTTGGAGCAGGAGATACCCCCGGCAATAACGGATTTTCAATTCGTCACTCTACGCGTAATTTCCCTAACAGAGAGGGTTCCAAGCTTCAAAACGGCCAGATTGCCTCTGTGGCGCTTATGGATGCGCGCTCTATAGCAGCGACTGCAGCAAATAAGGGCTTTTTGACGGGTGCGGATGAGCTTGATATGGCGTATACCAAGCCGGCATATTTCTTTGATGGAAGAATATATGCTAACAGAGTATTCGACTCCAAGGGCGTTGCAGACGAGAACCAGGAGTTGGTATTCGGACCTAATATCAAGGACTGGCCTGCTATGTCTCCGCTGCCTGAAAACCTGATCTTAAAGGTAGTTTCCGAGATACATGATCCTGTTACTACTACTGATGAGCTGATTCCATCCGGTGAGACTTCATCCTATCGCTCTAATCCATTGGCTCTTGCCGAATTTACTCTGTCCCGCAAAGATCCGGGATATGTAGCTGCAGCCAAGGAGGTTCAAAAGGCGCAGAAGGCTGTTGAAGCAGATTCCTGTCCGGGAGAGGCCCTGGAGGAAATTCACGATGTAATGAAGGCCATACATACTGTATTTTCAGATGTCAATCGCGGAAACATAGGAATCGGTTCTACTATTTTTGCAGAGAAGCCCGGTGACGGTTCCGCCAGAGAGCAGGCTGCCTCCTGTCAAAAGGTGCTTGGAGGCTGGGCTAACATAGCCAGAGAATACGCCACCAAGAGGTATCGTTCCAACCTTATTAACTGGGGGATGCTGCCGCTTTTGGCAGACAAGGGTGAGCTTGAATTTGCCAAGGGAGAATACATATTTATTCCAGACATCCGAAGATCAGTTGGAGCCGGAGAGCATGACATTAAAGCATATGTTATCAGGGATGGCGGCCTGAAGGAGATCATGCTTCATATGGATCCCCTTACCGACTCTGAAAAAGAGATCATCCAAAAAGGGTGTCTGATCAACTACTACAGGTCGTAAATTGTAGAACTATAACCATTTATACGCATTAAAACTTGCTATTTTTACATGAATTTGTTATATTATCCTAGGTTAGTTGTATTACGAATCAAGACAAACGGTTCAAGAGGGGCAGGTAATGGAAAAACTTTCCAATAAGCGTTTAAAAGCGGGTATGATTGTCGCTAAGGACATCAAGACTAAGCAAGGTCAGACTATTGCCAAGGCAGGAACTGTGCTTAATGCGCAGCTTATAGCCAAGCTGAGTTTTTACCGTATTGCTGAGGTGTATGTTGACGAGAAGCTTCCGGATATCCAGGACGCTACGAAGGAAGTTGAGCTGGTGGAGGAGGATGAGAGTATTCCTGAGCCTCCGGCACCTCCGGAACCACCCAAGAGTGAGCCTGTAAAAGAGAGCAAGAAGCGCAATGAGACCATAGCATACTCAGAGCGGTTAAAAGCGACTCCGGAGTTTCAGGAGTTTTCCCTTAACTACTCCAAGAATATTGCAGCTCTTAAGAAATCCTTCGATCAGATCATTGCCGGTGAGGGAGATAAGATAGACAGTAATAATATGCTTCTGGAGGCTGAGACGCTTTTTTCATCCAGGACTTCCCTTGATCTGTTCGATATGCTCCACAATATGCGTACTGTTGATGATACGGTTTATGCTCACAGTGTCAATGTGGCGCTGGTTTCCCGTGCCATCGGCAAATGGCTCAAGATGCGCAAGGGAGAGCTTAATCTCCTTACACTGGCAGGGCTTTTGCATGATATAGGCAAGACCCAGGTTCCTGAAGAGATTCTCAACAAGACCGGCAAGCTTACAGACGAAGAGTATGACATGATCCACAGGCACCCGGAAATGGGTCTGGAATTATTAGAGAAGGTTCCAGGAATTGATCCAGAGATTCTGAGTGTGGCTTATCAGCATCACGAGAGGTTTGACGGATCAGGGTATCCTGAGCATCTACCGGGAGAGCAGATTAACGACATGGCGGCTATAGTTGCCATTGCTGATGTGTATGATGCTATGACTGCATCACGCAGCTATCGGGCTCCAAAATCAGCCTTCCAGGTAATCGCGGCATTTGAGAATGACGGACTGAATAAATATAATCCGAAATATATCCTCACATTTTTGCAGAATATTGCTAATGCCTACCAGAATAACCGGGTCATTTTAAGCGATGGTGTTTCCGCCAGGATAATATATATCAACCAGGGCAAGCTTTCCAGGCCTATGGTTCAGCTTGACAGCGGTACAGTTATTGATCTTTCCAGACAGCCGGATCTGGAGATTACAAAGTGCTTGTAGTTTGGAGGTACATATGGCGACAAAAAACGAATTCGATCATAACCTGCGATTACAGTTAAGGGAAACACAGGAAGTGATTGCCCTGCTGGAGAACGGTGATACAGAGGGAGCGTTAAAGCGTTTAAAAGATACTGAGAATCTTCTTAAAGAATCATTGACGCAGGGTTGAGTATAAAAAAGGATTGGATTGCAGATAAGCTGCAGCCCAATCCTTATTATTTTTATGATGATTCAAGGGTCAGAAGTTCCAAATTACACCTCAGCCTTAAGCTCATCCACCTTATCCGTTTTTTCCCAGGGCAGATCAACATCTGTTCTTCCAAAATGTCCGTAAGCAGAAGTGGCCTTGTAAATGGGGCGCCTGAGATCCAGCATTTTTATAATGCCTGCCGGACGCAGATCAAAATGCTTGCGGATGATCTCTACCAGCTTATCATCAGACACCTTACCGGTTCCAAAGGTATCAGCCATAATAGATGTAGGCTGTGCTACGCCTATTGCATATGACAATTGAATCTCACATTTGTCAGCTAATCCTGCTGCGACAATATTTTTGGCAACATAGCGGGCTGCGTAAGCTGCAGATCGGTCAACCTTTGTAGGATCCTTGCCGGAGAAAGCGCCGCCTCCGTGTCTGGCCATTCCGCCATAGGTGTCAACGATGATCTTGCGGCCTGTAAGACCGGCATCACCGTGAGGTCCTCCAATTACAAATCTGCCAGTAGGATTGATGAAATATTTGGTATCATCATCCAGTAATTCGGCAGGAAGAATAGGATCAAAGACATATTTTTTGATGTCTTCGTGAATCTGCTCCTGAGTTACCTGGGCATCATGCTGAGTAGATAATACTACAGCCTCCAGACGGCGGGGCTTGCCATTTTCATCATATTCCACAGATACCTGGGTCTTGCCATCGGGACGAAGATATGACAATGTGCCGTCCTTTCTTACCTGAGTAAGACGAATAGCCAGCTTGTGAGCTAAAGCGATTGGATACGGCATAAGCTCCGGGGTCTCGTTAGTGGCGTAACCGAACATCATGCCCTGATCGCCGGCACCGGTATCCAGGTCATCACCAAGGCTGCCTTCTCTGGCTTCCAATGCCTTGTCAACGCCCATTGCAATGTCATCAGACTGCTTGTCAAGGGCTACCATTACTGCGATAGAATTGCCATCGAAGCCCTTTTCTCCACTGTCATATCCGATTTCATTAACGGTATTTCTGACAATCGCCGGAACATCGAGATTAGCCTTGGTGGTTATCTCGCCTGTTACCAGGACAAAACCTGTACAGGTGGCGGCCTCGCATGCTACGCGGCTCATTGGATCCTCAGCAAGGCAGGCATCTAAAACAGCATCGGAAATGGCATCGCAGATTTTGTCAGGATGACCTTCCGTAACTGATTCGGAAGTAAACAACAGTTTCTCCATTTGTGAACTCCTTTCACGGTGAAAGTGGTCTCTCCCGGGTATGACCTGAAAAAAAAGAACCGCTTCAATAAGCGGTTCTACATGGATGCATAAGCAGTACAACCTCTTATTGTTCGCTAAAAACCCTGTCACAGAAACCAGTGCCTCGTTTCAAATCAAGTAACTGCTTCCGCATCAGGACTCTTACGCTCAGGTTGGCACCTTCCCATAAAAGGGGGTTGCCGTGGCTTCCTCGATCCTATGTATCTCCACCACTCTGAATAAGAGAGACCGTATTAATTTGTACTTCAATACAATAGACCTGTTTAATATGTTTGTCAAGGATTGTTTAAGATTTGTTTCTATCCCGTATTTCCTTTTTTTCCTTAATTTTTTCGACGGCCTCCTGCGGACTGATCCGTCCCTCCAGTCCGAGGATAAAATCTCCCATACAATCTTCCATTCCAAGACCACGGAATATTTCTACCAGGTTTCCATTTTCCTGCATTGTCACAGTGACTCACCTCCCAACGAAACATATCACTTTCGTATTTATGATACCAGTGCAAAAAGCCATTCACCACTCGTGCCTGCACTAAAACCATTTACACGCAATTATCATAGCATGTGATACAGAGGTTGTCAAAAAGCATATTGACAAAACGGACATAGCGTGTTATAACTGTACTATCAATATTAGTACAGTTATAAATCAAAGCGGTCTTCCTCTTGGTATGAGGCAGGCATAACAGGAAGGAGGGATATATTTGGCTGTAATAGATTATCGGGATTCACGAGCCATATATGAACAAATAGCGTCACATTATGAGAGATTGATACTAAGTGGAATCATGGAAGAAAATGAGCAAATGCCAAGTGTCAGGTCATTGGCAAGCGAGCTATCCACCAATCCCAACACAGTTCAGAAAGCTTACGCAAGACTGGAAAGTGAAGGTTTTATTTACTCAGTGAAGGGGCGTGGTAATTTTGTGTGTAACGCCCGTAAACTGCTGGAAAAAAAGCGTGAGGAACTAAAGGAGAAGATAGCGGCTGTGCTTCGGGAAGCCAGAGAGCTTGGACTGGATATCGAGGCATTACTACGGGATGCCGGGTACACAGAAAGGACAGTAGTATGATTGAAATAAAACAAGTAAGCAAGGCTTTTGACGGCGTCAAAGCAGTAGACGGGCTTTCCATGAGTATGAATGAAAAAGAAGTCTTTGGACTGCTCGGGACTAACGGAGCCGGTAAGACTACTCTGCTTCGGATGATGACGGGAATCTTAAAAGCAGACAGCGGCAAGATCACAATAGATGAAAAAGAGGTCTATGATAATCCCAAGGCAAAGGAACTGTTTTTTTTCATTCCGGATGATGTCTATTATTTTCCATTGGCTAAGCCTAAGGATATGGCAGAGCATTATAAGGGAATCTATCAGAATTTTTCGGTAGAATATTTTAACGAGATGATGGAAAGGTTCGGGCTTGACCGCAACAGACGGGTTAACACATTTTCCAAGGGAATGAAGAAACAGCTTGCAGTGATACTCGCTCTTTCTGCTCAGACTAAGTATCTGTTCTGTGATGAGACCTTTGACGGACTTGATCCGGTTATAAGGCAGGCCACCAAGAGCCTCATAGCCCAGGCGATGGAGGACAGGGGACTTACAACTGTTTTGACTTCACACAATCTGCGTGAATTAGAGGATGTATGTGACCATATCGGGCTGTTGCATCAGGGCGGAGTTCTTTTATCCAAAGATATAGAAGACCTTAAAATCGGAGTTCAAAAGCTTCAGGTCGTATATGAGGATGAAAATGATTCCCAGAATGTAGAATTACAGATGGAGATTTTAGACCACAAGCGACAGGGCCGTTTGCATGTATATACAGTAAGACAGACGCCGGCAGAGCTTGATGATTTATTTGGAAAAGTAAAAACAGTTCTGTATGAGATACTTCCTTTGACACTTGAGGAAATTTTTATAAGCGAAACGGAGGTTGTCGGTTATGACATTTCAAAAATTATTAACAGATCATTATAAAAACCGCCTTTGGCTGGTTGTATTAACAGCTCTTGGTTCTCTGATTCATTATGTATTGATTCCGGCGCTGTTTTTGGGTGGATACAAGGTGAGCGTTGTAACTGAGGGCAATAAATTATTAACGGTAAAGGACGCAATGCAGATAGCCGGAGCGGAATGGTTTAATTTTTCCCTTATTTTCGGGATGCTGGAGATAATTCTTTTGGCCGCTATTACAGGCATACAGGAATTTTCATATTTGTATAAAAATAATTCGGTCGATTTTTATGACAGCCAGCCTGTAGCATTTCGCAGCAGATTTATTATCAATTATGCCAGCGGAATTATAATGTTTGCAGTAATTTACGCAATAGGAATGATTTTTGGACTGGCAGTAATTACAGCTTGTGGGTCGGGATGCCCGGCGTTGTATACAGGCATTTTAGAATCGTATTTGTGGTTTTTGATTTTATATGCAGGAATATATTCTTTTGCAGTGCTGGGAGCAGTTGTATCAGGAAATCTTTTTATAGCATTTTTGGCGGGATGTTTTATTTCCGGAATTGAGTTCCTGTTCAGAATAATAATATTCGGTGGAATGGCCCAGTATTTTACAACTATGTATCACATTGCAGATTCGGAAATAATAAGGCCCAGATCACTGCCGCTTGCCTGGTATTTTTCTTATATCGGAGATGTTCTCTCTGCGGATGTAGATAAAATGGAATTCGTAACCGCTATTCCCAAAGCATTTATTTCATCCGGCAAGGGAATGGCAGTATGCCTGGTTGTGGCTTGTATTGCATGTACACTTGCATATGTGGCATTTATAAACAGGCCCAGAGAAGCTGTTGAAAAAGGCCTCTGCTTCCCGATTCTGGAATCCTTTGTAAAAATCTCGCTGGGAATACTTGGAGGAATATTAACAGGTACAATATCGGATATGATATTCTCGTCAGTATTCAGTTTTTCAGTTATGACTTTTGTGGTTATAGCAGTTGTAATTGCATTGATATGCCTGGTTGGAGAATGGATTTTTTCACTTAATATTACAAAAGTATTCAACAAAGTTTGGCAGATACCGCTGTGTATAATTGCAGCTTTTGCGGTAATAATCATATTCAAGCAGGACGCATTTGGATATGACAGTTATGTCCCGGGAGTGGATCAGATAGAGTCCTTTGCGTTGTATACCCAGGATAATTACAGCTACAGCATTATTACAACAGATGAAGAAGGCAGGGGAATCAATCAGGACAGAGAGGAATATCTTAGAAATAATCTTTCGCTGACAGATGCCGCAGATGTTGTGGAAGTTGCAAAAATTGGTATGAAGGAGAGAAGGAAATTATTTGGCAGGGATTCTACAGATTTCAGCAGGCCTCAAAGCTGGAGTGTTACGGTGTTATATCGCATGAAAAACGGTCGCCAGATATGGCGTCAAATGGAGATACCTTACGATATCGACCATGCACCCATGGACAACATTATCGGCAGCAATGAATATAAGGATGTATATTTTGATCTGAACAAAACAATCGAAGGACTAAAAGATGCAGTATCCTTTGATACAAAGGGCAGACTCAGTCTAAGCTACAACACAGCACAGAATAACGAAACCGCGTCTGCGGAAATAGACGATGTAAAGGCACTTTTTAAAGCCTATGAAAAAGATCTTAATAAATATGATTTCTCATATTCTCAGGGAAATGTGTGCATTGGAACGGTGGATGTTAATTTTGCACCGGTGTCTCAGGGTATGAGCGCTGAGAATCTGTATCGTACCCTGCCTGTTTATGAAGGTTATGATAATACTATCAAGGCGTTAAAGGAAAAAGGTCTGTTTTTAGATCCTCTTCCAGATATTGAAAATGTATCCTTCGTTATAGCACAGTATGACAAGGTCAATGAAAATGGTGAATTAGAACGGTCAGAAACTGCCAGATATGATGAAAAGGATAAGATATCTGAGTTGTTGGATAGTGCGGATATTAACTGCTACGGAGATTGGAGCAGATATTCATACAGCATGGAGGATATCAGCGCAATTGTTCTAAGTGAAGAAGAAATCGCAGAAGCCGGCGATACGGATGATCCGGATTATTACTGGAACCACGACATAGGCAGCACCTACACTATCAGAAAAGAGAACATACCGGACTTTGTTAAAACAGATCTTGGGTTGTAAAGTTTATTGCACACGGATTTGCAGAGGAAGGTTGTAAAGCGACCACAAATCCGGCGCCAAGTCCGCCAGGGGCGGACTTGAATTTAATAAAAATACCTCCTGCCGGTTATTGTAATCGTGGCGGGAGGTATTTTTTCCTGTCAAAAGAGTCTTAAGTTTTGAAGGTTACTTTGCGGGTAAAAAATGTCATCTTATTGAATTTTTGTAATTTGAAGTTATAATTATCAAGATAAGGAAATGTGGGACTGAAATGGAGGATCTATGAAAAAAAGAACTTATGCAATGCTACTAGCGGGAATTGTGGCACTATCAGCCGCGGCATGTTCTGCGCCAACAGGCACGGATGACACTGCCGGCCAGGATACTGCCGAAACTGCCATGGACGAAACCGACGAAACAGGGGCATCTGCTGATGATGCGGATGAAACTGACGCTTCCACAGAGGAAACTGATACAGGAATTGGCTCTGTGGACAACACACTAGCCCAGGATACGGACGCTTTGGTTTCAGATTATGCAGATAAATTTGAGCAAATAGAATACACTGATTCCGAGACAGGGCTTTCAGTGACCTATAATCTGTTCTTGCCGGAAAACTATGATGAGGAAAGTTCATATCCGACAGTTGTATTTATCGCGGATTCCAGCTGCACAGGAGAAGATGCGACAAGGTCCTTAACACAGGGAAGAGGGGCATTAGTATGGGCCAGTGATGCCTGGCAGTCAGTAAACCCAAGTATAGTAGTAGTTCCAAGCTATCCTGAGACAATCTTAGATGATCATAACGGATATTCAACGACGGAATATGTCGAGCTTACAAAACGACTTATAGATGACATTTCCGAAGAATATGCAGTTGATACAGATCGAATTTATGGTACCGGACAATCAATGGGATGTATGACTACTCTGATTTTGGCTTCGGAATATCCTGATCTTTATGCAGGATGCATGTTTGTAGATGGACAGTGGGATGTCAGCACGCTTTCCTCTCTGGAGAATCAGAAGTTTGTATATTTTGCAGCAGAGGATGATACCAGCGCGTTCAATGGCATGAGTGAATTAATGGAAAGCTTTGATAATGATAACGCGATATATTCCTACGAACAGTGGGACGGAAGCTGGACTTGTGATGAGCTTTCTGAGGCAGCAAATTTGTTATTTGCCAAGGGAACAGATGCGAATTTTATTTCATGGAAGACCGGAACTATCGAAGTTGACGAGTCGATGGGCGGCGGAGGTCCACAGGGCGGCAGATCTGAAGGCGAAGCTCCGGAAGCACCAAACGGTGACAAACCGGAAGGTGAAGCTCCGGAAGCGCCAAATGGTGGCAAACCGGAAGGTGAAGCTCCGGAAGCGCCAAATGGTGGCAACCTGGATGGAGAAGCGCCGAATGACGGTAATCCCCCGCAGATGCCGCAAGATAATTCTGACGGAAATAATAAAAATGGTGGAAATGGCGGAATGGGCGGCGCCAGCTATCACATGGCTTCCTTCAATTATGCATATAACTGCATAGCTGTTATGGAATGGTTATTTCAATAGAATATGACTATAACGAGCCTTTGGAAAAACTTTTCATGTGCTGGCGGAGCATGCCAAAACACCTGCTGCGCCGGATGGAATATCCCGGTGTCAAATGAGGATATTCAACATTTTTCTTCACTTGCGAAAAATGATTATCAAAGCATCCTCAAAAATATTGACACCGAAAATGGTTTTATGCGTTTACATGACGGCAGGTGTCCATTTCTTACTGATGAGAATCTGTGTCAGATAATTCTGGATCATGGTGAGGATTATCCGGGAGAAACCTGTCGACTTTTTCCCCGGCAGATAAATTATTTTGGTGAGCATATTGAGTGCAGCGTGCGCGCCTCATGTCCACATGTTGTATTGGAACTCCTGGAAAAAAAGCGCATTATGGTATTATATAATACTTCATGCGCAACAAAGAAAATAACGGAAGACGATAAGGCAGATATAAATAATTATCTGCCTTATTTAAAATTGAGAGATTTTCTAATTGCTTCTTTTCAAGCAGCAGACGGTTATATGGCGGGCAAGATATGGCTGCTTCTTCAGCTTTCATCTGATGTAGAAGAAATGATTTCCAATGAAAATTTAGCTTCAGCTACGGCCGATAATTTAATAAATGATTATGCTAATCAGTATAAAAACATTTTGAACGAATGCGAAAAAGTTACTCAAAATTCCAGTAGAATTATTGATACTATTTTTTATTATTATAAACGCTTTTGTGGTGCAATTAATAAAAATAAAGCTGAAAAATATACACCTGATTTATTTTCGGATTTTAAATATTGGGAACAGAACAGGTCTGATTTTGAGGCAGTTCTTAATGAATTATATGAAATAATACACAATGATTATCCGTTGTTTTTTGAAAATTATTTTATAAATGAAATTTTTTTAAACTGGAATGCTTCCGATAATAATTTCTTTCTTGAAAATCTCTATTCTGCTATTGTCAGATGCATGCTGTTCTTCTTTTTGATGCTCTCTGCACTTTTTCATAATAAATCAATCGAAAAAGACTGGTTGTCAAAAATGGTAAGTGATATTGACAGGGACTTTTCACATAACCAGGAAACCAGACATCAGATTGGAAAATCTTTGGCAGATTCATGTAATAATACATACTGTGTACCCTGGATTTTTCCGTTTTGAACTTTTTTCATCTCTCCTCTTGATTCGTCCACTTGTGAACATACTATAATATGATACAGGGTTCAAATTACCGGATAAGAACTTCCGTTACATGAGGAGGATACAAGAGGTGAAATGGAAGAAGAAAAAAACACCTGAATCCAAGGTGCAAAAGAGGCGGATACCACTTTTTTCATCTATCAGATTTCGAATAATGTCAACCATCGGAATAGCGGTTTTCATAGCTGTTGCGGCAGTACTTATAGTGGTTACTGTTCCGGTACGAGGGGAATTGGATGCAGTTAATACAGAATACCTGTATAACCAGACCTTCCTTTATGGGCAGAAGCTGGAAACGGCAGTCAATCTGACGCAATTCCGTACAGATATCCGCAAAGTTCCCTTTCGTCTGAAGGTGTTTTTAGAGGGCGCCAGACTCGAAAGGTGCAAGAGCAGCTATTGTTTTCTGGTCCGGGAGGATGGAATTGTTTTGCTGCATCCGGATCTGACGCAGGTGGGCAGACAGGTTTCGATCAGTGAAATAAAAACAATTGCAGAGGGTACAGCAAACGGCAATATTCCGGAGCCAGATATAATCACTTACGAAGAAAACGGCGTAGATAAAATTGCTTCCTACTATGCCAGTAACAAAGGCTTTGTACTGGTTATAGCTGTTGACAGGGCAGATTTTTTCCATACGATCAACCGCATGACAATGATCGCAATTTTTACGGCTATATTGATTTTTGCTATGATGCTCGCATTCGGACTGTATCAATCGCTCAGAATCACAAAACCCATTGAAACAGTATCGGATGTAGTTGACCGTATTGGATCCCTTGATTTTACAGAGGATGCGAGAGCAGATAAGCTTAGCAGGCGCAAGGATGAGACAGGTGCTATTGCCCACGCCGTAAGCCAAATGAGGAAAAAGCTTACCATAATTATTGAGGAGATCAAAAGTCAGAGCGAGATATTATATCGTACCTCTAATGAGCTCAATGAAAACGCCATGACTACCAACCAGAATGTATCTCATATTGAAACTGCAGTTGGAGAAATTGCAACCGGTGCCAATGAAACCATGCGTGTCAATCAGGATGTGGGCATAATAGGCGACATGATCGTTGAAACCGGAACTCAGGTTGCAGGGCTTTCAGAAACTGCCACAGAAATGCAGCAGGCAAGTGAACAGGCATTTTCCAGCCTGACGGAGCTGATTCAGATCAATGAACAGACAGCCAATTCCATAGATCGAATCTATGAACAAACCAACCAGACCTATCATGCCGCGGAGAGAATAGCCGAAGCTGCTGGTCTGATCGCGAGCATAGCAAGTCAGACAAATCTTCTTTCACTCAATGCCAATATTGAAGCTGCCAGGGCTGGCGAGGCAGGAAGGGGCTTTGCAATAGTAGCTACGGAAGTTCAAAAACTTGCAGAGGAATCCGCTGCATCAGCTAAGAGCATTGACGCTATAATTCAGGAACTTGTGGCCAATTCCACAAAGGCAGTTGAGATAATGGACGAAGTCCGCGTTGTTATAGAAAAACAAAATGAAGTTGTAAATCAGACAGAAACTGCTTTTGAGAGAGTACAAAACGGAATCAACGGCTCTCTTTTAAGGGCGGAGAGCATTCGAACCCAGTCCAATCAGCTTGATGAGGCGAGAATAAATATCACAAGTACCGTGGAAAGTCTTTCAGAAATTGCTTCGGAAAATGCCACCAGATCACAGGATACTTCCGGCGCAATGTCTGAGATTTTGTCGGCGCTTGGTACAATGTCAGATGGTATTGAAAGTCTGCATGAGGTTACAACCGCACTTGAAAACAGTGTAAAAGAGATAAACATATGACAGGGGTAAAAATAATGGATATTATTCAGATAAAAAGATTCGTTTTGATTATGTTGACAGGTGCGTTATGTATAAATTTTGCAGCATGTGGAGACAAAGCTTTATCAGAAACAGATGATTCTGATCAGGAATCTTCTGGTGAAGCAGCCTTTTTGGACGATGGAAATGTACTTAATATTTATTGTTGGAACACGGAGTTTGAAGAAAGGATGACCGATTACTATCCCGGATATGAGGATCACGGTGACGGAACAGGAACCATCGGAAACACAAAAGTAGTTTGGACTATAAATGAAAATGACAACTTAAATTATCAAAATGCATTAGATGAAGCGTTGCTTTTGAATATGGACGCATCTGCGGATCAAAAGGTAGATCTTTTTCTGATGGAAGCTGATTATATCCTGAAATATGTTGACTCGGATTATACTCTTGATGTGATCAATGATCTCGGCGTTTCTGAAAGCGAGCTGGCTGATCAATATCCTTATACCAAGGCGATTGCGACATCCCAGGATGGCAAACTTAAGGGTTCAAGCTGGCAGGCAACACCCGGACTTTTTGCGTATCGCCGTTCTATTGCCCGGGATGTGCTGGGAACAGATGACCCCGATGAAGTTCAAAAGGCTCTGAGTGACTGGGAGCATTTTGAAAACACAGCCGCCAAGGCTGCAAAAAAGGGTTATAAAATGCTTTCAGGAAGCGAAGACTGGTTCAGGGTTTTTTCCAATAATGTGTCGATTCCGTGGGTGGATGATCTTTCCAGCTCATCTCCCCATATTCAGATAGACAGTGGACTTTTTGACTGGGCTGATAAATGCAAAACCTACTACGAAAACGGCTGGATGGGCAACACTGCACTATGGAGTGAAGAGTGGGCCTTTGACCAGAGTGCTGCTGGCAAGGTATTCGGTTTCTTTTATTCAACCTGGGGGATCAATTTTACCCTCGTTGGAAATGCCGGGGAAGAGGGTTTCGGCGACTGGGCTGTGTGTGAAGGCCCGGCGGCATGGTATTGGGGCGGCACATGGATCGCCGGCGCCAGAGGAACTGATAATGCATCTCTAGTTGCAGATATCATCCGTAAAATGACCTGTGACAAGGAAAATATGATAGCCATTACAAAAGGCACTGAGGATTATACAAACACCATATCCGGGATGAATGAGATCGCTGTATCGGATTATAGCTCCGCATTTTTGGGTGGACAAAATCACATAGCGCTATTCTCGGAAGCTGCTCCTAAGATCGACATGTCAATGGTAGGTCCCTATGATAAGGTATTATGTGATGAATTTAAAAATGCCTTTGATGGTTATATCACGGGAGAATATGACAAGACCACCGCTCTCCATAAATTTTATGAAGAAGCCGTGGCCAACTTTACAGAATTGACTTATGATGAAACGGATGTGGAATAGAATGATTCAAGGGTCATACTATTCCACAGGAATTGCAAACCGGAAAACATAATCATCCGGCTCGATCTCATTGCCGAAAAATACTCCGACCACATTGATCCCGAACAGTGGTCCGGCGGGAGTAAGGTTATGTTTTTTCATCTCCTCAAGCAGCATTCTGCCGCCGTTTTCCATAATGTAATCCCGATCACCGTGATATAGAAGGGAAAAAGCCCGCCGTGATTTGAAATGCACTACTTTTTCCTCGTCAGGAATCGCATCCGGTCTGATGGACATACAGATCACGGAAGAATAAGGCTTGCGGTCTATACCGTCATACACATCATCGAGGTTAGGGATCACACAGAACATGGGAGTAGTGGAGGCAGGCTTGAAGCCCATGTCATACATATTTTGAATCTCTTTGTAATTGTATTCTACCTGCTCCTTGATGTTTTTTATGGGACACACAAAGCAATAGCAGGTTACCTCCGGAAGCTCATAAAATGTATATGTTATACTTTCCCTTTCAGTAAAACATGACTCAAATTCATCTACACAGCGCTGAGCTATATCAAGCCTCTCCCTTATATCCTCGAGAAAAGCTTCCTTATCCAGATTACCCTTATAATAATTTAGAATATCCTTTTGGGATACGCCAAGCCGTTTCAGGGCCAGATACCGCTGTATCTTCATAATGTTCAAAACATCATAATACCGCCGCCCGCTTTCGGGATTGATCTTTATAGGCTTGTCAAAACCGGCTTCTTCCAGCCTTAGAAGCGTGGCGCGGCTGATCCCGCATATTTTCGCAGCTTCACCTATGGAATAAAGCCTTTCTCCTTCCATCTTATATCGATGATTCATATTTGACCTCCTGTTGGAGAGGGATTACATTTCCACGAGTTCTGATAATCGTTTTACTACGCCTGCCATATCTGCGGCGGACTGGCGGCTGTTCTCGGAAATATCCACATTAGCACCGACGACATCCTCTATGGTATCTATTTCTTCGATAGCCTCGGATACAATTGCCACATTAGAACGAACCATATCTGCTATTGATACCACTTCTGAATCTGCTCGTCCTATGGCCTCTACAACTCCGCCAAAGGATTCGGCTGTGCTCTGGGCTATCTGTTTTCCATTTTCTACTGCATTGATAGAATTTGTAATAAGGTTGTTTGTCTCCGTTGCTGCCTGGGCACTTCGCTCGGCAAGAGCTCCAACCTCCGTAGCGACTACAGCAAAGCCCTTTCCCACTTCTCCGGCCCGAGCTGCCTCAATTGAAGCATTCAAAGCCAAAAGATTGGTCTGCCCCGCAATTCCATTAATCTCACCTATTATTTCCTCAATTTGACGCGCAATGTCACTGATCCCATCAATGGCATCTGTAAGCTCTGTCATCTTTTGCTGTGTATTCTTAAGCTCAGTTACCGCGGCACCTGTAGCGGATGTAAGCTTCAGGGTCTCATCTGCGCTTAGGTTCAATTCGTCCATAAGGGAGCGCATCTTGCCTTCAAGTTCCTCAAGTGAATCCTTTTGGCGGCCGGTTCCTTCGAAAATATCTTCAGCACTGACCATGGTTTTGCGTGATACTTCTTCAAGATTTTCGCATTCGGATTTGACGAGATCTATCATGGACATATTTGCAGTCATATCTGCTTTTTGCTTTTCTAAGAGCCTGTCGTTTTCGACCATGCTGTCATGAATGTGCTCCAGCATAGCGTTAATGTCCCCGGAGATTGCAGTGTATTCAGGAGTAGTTTCTTCGGTCACACGCGTATCCAAATCTCCATCGGCGATTTTTTGCATAGATGCACCGATACGATTAATTCCGTCAACTATGTTGCGCTCGACATACCTGTCAATTATGAATAGCAGAATCAGGAAAATGATAAGCAGACTGAGTCCAACGAAAAATGTTACGCTGGTTCTCGTGGAATAGTATTCATTAGACGGCAGAAATGTACCAATGATCATATCATTATTGGATATCGCGTAGTAGTGGCCTCTTTTTCCATCAACTCTTGCCGATCCTGAACCTTCCTTTGATGGAAGGTTGGAATCTGCAGCGGATGTTCCTAACAGGCTGGTATCCGGATGTGCCAGAATGGTTCCGTCAGCTTTATCCACTGCAAATACATAGCCGTCAATTCCAAAATCAAATCCTGAAAGAACTACATCTGTCTTCGTGGTAGCAAGAGTTTCTTCCAATACCTGTGGACGAACACCTACCTGAACAAAGCCTGCAGCGTCCTTTCTGGCAACTCCAATGTACTGAATATATGTGCCGTCTGCTGTGTTCTCCTGTGGTTCCTGTACGATCTCCACAGACGGGTCATCCACAATTACCATGAATGCAGCAGACTGTTCGCCGCTTGTCATGTCAAACCCAACATACGCATCCACAGTACTGTGAGTTATTATGCCTGCTTTATTGATAATGTGCAATTCATCCACCATAAGACGATCACAAACCTTGCCGAGGGCACCGGACCTCTCAAGCATATCAGGATCAGCTGCGAGAATATCAGCAAATGCACGGGCTTTTGCAAGATTATTTTCACCCAGGCTGTCCGTAAGGAGCGTTATCTGGGCGTCATTTTCTTCCAGCTTTTGAAGTATGGAAGCCAGCTTCTCCTCGCTTTCTGTTCGGTTTGTTCCGACTGCAAGTATTGATTGCAGAACGAAAATAAACACGACCGCAATAATAAAGGCACATGTCATGTAGATTCTCAAACGGCGGGTGAACTGTTTTTTCATGATTCTGTCCTTTCTGCCAATGTTGATTGGTATACTGGTGAAGGGCAAAAAACTTTGACCCTCATAAGATTTACATGTCAGGAAAATGCCGCTTGGATTATAACATGTCAGGTAGTGGACGAATCAAGGGATATTTTGTGAAGGCAGGGGATTTTGACATTATTACAGGGATGATGTTATACCGGAGTTCCGATAAGTTATCAATCTCGCAGACAACTGACTGGGACGACTTTGACACCATT
>CAJOFQ010000009.1 GCA_905233955.1 uncultured Lachnospiraceae bacterium | reverse complement strand
AATGCCGCCGGATTGGATCGTCTGCACAGGACTCAGGTCACGACCCTTCCCTATCCCGGTTTTCCTACGGATATGCAGCCTCAGATGACTGTAGTATTGGGGCTTGCGGAAGGAACCAGCACAGTTACAGAGAGTATTTTTGAGAACAGATTCAAATATGTTGATGAGCTGGCCCGTATGGGAGCGCATATCCAGGTCGAGAGCAATATAGCAATTATAACAGGCCGTGAACGCTATACCGGTGCCAGAGTTTCGGCTTATGTATAGCCGGACTTGCAGCTGACGGAATCAGTGTCATTGATGATGTGTATTACATTCAGAGAGGATATGAGCATTTCGAACAGAAGCTTCAGGGGCTGGGTGCTAGTATTGATCTGGCGGAATCTGATCGGGACGCCAGGAAATTCATCCTTAAGGTGTCTTAGGAACTGTATCAAAAAGGGAGCTGTAAACCGGCTCCCTTTTTTAACTTATAGGAAAAGTGCTTCGCAAAGCGTTTCCCTAATTATATGCCGCACATGGCACACAGAGAATATAAGATACGAATCAGACGAATATTGACACACAAATCAACAACTGAAAAACGCTGAGAACACAAGGAGTTTTAAACAGTTATGACAAGATTCAACCATCCTTTATACCTTGAAGATATTAAGCAGGTAATGGCTCTTCCCCTGGATTGGAACAAGCTCAGGGGAAGTACCTTTTTGATCTCAGGAGCCAGCGGCAATATTGCCGGGATGTTTATAGATGTACTTTTGAATCTGAATCTGGATATCAATGTTATTGCCCTGGGGCGCAATACCAGGCGGGCTGAAATACGATTTGCAAAATATTGGAACGACGAGCATTTTTCTTTTTTTGCCGGGGACATCAATTACGGGGTATCACTCGATAAGGCAGCAAATAAGGCAGAATTTCAAGATGACAAAGCAGACTATATTTTACACGCGGCCAGCAATACACACCCTGCAGCTTATTCATCTGACCCCATAGGCACAATAACGACCAACATCATTGGCACATGGCATTTGCTGGAGTACGGTGCTAACTGCGGCTGCAAACGCTTTATTTACGCGTCATCGGTCGAGATATATGGGGAGAACCGGGGCGATATAGATAAGTTTGACGAGGGCTATCTGGGATATATTGACTGTAACACAATGAGAGCGGGCTATCCGGAGAGCAAGCGCGCCGGCGAGGCGCTTTGCCAGGCATATATAGCGCAAATGGGCATGGATATTGTAATACCCCGGCTTTCCAGGACTTATGGTCCGACACTTTTGGATTCGGATACCAAGGCGATTTCCCAGTTCATTCACAAGGGTGTGAAGGGCGAGGATATAGTTCTAAAATCCGAGGGAAACCAGCTTTATTCATATTCTTATGTTGCCGATGCGGTGTCTGCCCTGTTCTATTGTCTGATCAATGGGGAGAAGGGGCAGGCGTATAATATTGCCGATGAAGCAAGCGACAAGCGGCTAAAAGAGCTGGCACAAACAATAGCTGATTATTCAGGCACTAGGGTAATATTTGAGCTGCCGGACAGTGCTGAAGCGGCAGGATATTCCACCGCAACAACGGCAGTGCTTGACGCTTCAAAGCTTGCATCGCTGGGTTGGAAAGCCCATTATACTATGGAAGAGGGTTTAAAGAGGACCCTTACTATATTAAGGGAAAGTGACTAGGGAACTGTTACGGATTCAAGTCCGCACTCGGCGGACTTGGCGCCGGAGGCTTTATCGCAGTCGGGGAATGATACCTTTGGATTATTTCGGTTAAGGAGGCAAAATTTATGCCGCGAGATGGATTTGAAATGGTCAAAAAAAGCCTGAGTGAGAGCGGACAGGCCATAATGCTCACTCCAGAGGAGCGCAGCAAGCTTCAGGATATACTCAAGGAAATGCTTTTTGATCTGATTGCAGTCTGTGAAAAATACCAGATCAGGTGGTCTTTAAGCGGCGGATCTGTCCTGGGAAGTATAAGGCACAAGGGCTTCATTCCATGGGATGATGACATAGATTTTAACATTCCACGCAGGGATTTTAACAGGTTGAAGCTTGTTTTTTTTAAGGAGCTGGGGGATAAATATGTGCTTGACGCGCCTGAGATTACCAGGGCTCACGGACTTACAGTAAGTCAATACAAAAAGCGCAATACGATATATCGCATATTCAACAACCTTAATGAGCCGGATGAGCGCTGTGGAATTTGTATAGATATTTTTGTTCTGGAAAATGTTCCTGATAATCCTATATTAAGGGCAATTCATGGAGGGTTGTGTCTGGCAGCAGGTTACCTCTTGAATTGCCGAAAAGTGGCAGATTATGCCCCGTCACTTAGCGAGCTTTTGGCAGACGATGAGCTTATGGAGCGGTGCTTTGGGAAAAAGCTTGCTGTAGGCAGGCTTTTAAAGTGGATTCCAATTGACTTTATGACAAAGCTTACGCAGAGGGTTTATTCTCTATGCAAAAATGATCACTCAAAATATGTAACTATTCCAAGCGGAAGAGGGCATTACTTCGGCGAGATGGGCTCCCGGGTTGATATGACAAGATACATAGAAGGGGAGTTTTGCGGACACCGGGTAAGCCTTCCTAAGGGCTATGATGCCTATATGCACAGGTTATATGGTCCGGGCGATTATTTCAAGCTTCCCAGGGAAGAAGACAGAGAGCTTCATCCGCTGATCGAGATAGATCTTGGGGATGGCAGGGGACGCAGGGTCAATCCGCCTAAGCAGTTAAGCACGCAGGAGATACGCCAAAGACTTGTTAAAATGCTGGATGTGCTGATGGATTATTGTAAAAAGCACGATCTGACCTGCTATCTGGTAGGGGGCACGCTTTTAGGTGCTATCCGCCACAAGGGCTTCATTCCATGGGACGATGATATAGATGTTGGCATGCCAAGGGATGACTACAACAGGCTGATAGAGCTTGTTAAGACCGACCCTATCGGGGAAGGATACGCCTTTGCCAGCGGAGACGACGGGACTTATTCCAGTCCTTACGGTCAGCTTATGGACAAAAATACTATCCTGAAAAGAGCCAGCACTGAGTATCTTCTGGATGAAATGGTTACAGATCACCTGTATATTGATGTTTTTCCTGTAGATGGTTTCCCTAACAGCGCCGCATATACCAGGATTTTTATAAACAAGGTTACATTTTTGCGAAAAGCCATTAAATATTCCCGGTCCAAGTTTGGAAGGGGTACAACTGGCCTTAGAAGTGTGCTGAAAATTTTCCCTATAGCGATTACCAGACTGATCGGCAATCCCCGCCTGGTAAGGCTAATGGTCGCCCAGTCCAGCCAATATGATTACGAAAAAGCTTCTTACATAGGTATTTCCGCTAACGCCCTTTATGGGGTAGGTGAGAAATATCCCAAAAAGAGGGCATTTCCCCTTGTTCCGGTTACCTTTGAGGGTAAGCAGTATCCATCTGTGGCATGCTACGATGAGTATTTAAAGGGCATATACGGCGACTATATGCAGCTGCCGCCGGAGGATCAGCGCAAATCTCACAAGATTCAGGTTTATGTGCTGGACCACTCAGATAAGGACGCTATGGTATGAACCGCCTGATACAGCAGATTCTAAGGTTTGGAGTAGTAGGGGTAGTATCGACCCTGGTTGATTTTGTCATATATACCATAATGTGCAATGTGCTTCACATACCATATCTGATATCAGGATTGAGCGGCTTTTGCATTTCTTTGGTTGTAAATTATGTGCTTAGCATGCGTTTTGTATTCAAAAGGCGGGACGACATATCCAGAAAGAAGGAGTTTGCTTTGTTTGCCGGGATGTCACTGATTGGGCTGTGGCTTAACGAACTGATACTGTTTCTGTGTATAGATATATTCTATGCCAACAGCAGCTTTATGGAATCGCTCATAAGTGAACCTGTTATGAATGTGCTGGCCAAGGCGGCGGCAACAGGCGTAGTGATGGTTTATAATTTTGTCTCCCGTAAGCTGGTGCTTGAGAGTCGTTAATAAAATTTATAAATATTAATCCTTTGTTAAAGAGTCATTAAAACCCTTGTTTTTCGTTGATATATCTGATAAAACATCAGTCATGGAACGGAAAACAGCAGTGACAGAGAATTATGAACATACTGCACTAACACGCCTGCCATCCGGTGATCGATACGAGCTTATACAGACAATCTATAGCACGGATCATACGGATGTATATCTGGCCAAACATCGCAAGCTTAACGATTTAAGGATCATAAAGCGCGTAAAAAAGCGGGGCTTGGCTGGTGATATGGCCTGCTTCGGCAGCCGGGAGGCAGATGTTCTAAAAGGGCTGCGGCATCCCGGCATACCTGTACTGTATGATTATGAGGAGGACGAATCAAGTCTCTACCTTATAGAGGAATATGTCAGGGGAATGCCTCTGTCCGACTACCTGGACTGGCGTAACACCATTTCTGCGGAACAGATCTGTTCATTCATTGTGCAGCTTTGCCTGATAATCGAATATCTCCATTCAAGAGAGCCTTTTCCGATCCTCTATCAGGACTTAAAGCCGGATCATCTATATGTTTGTGAAGACCGGCTTATGTTGATTGATTATGGCGCTGCACTCTTTGAGCCCCGTTCGGGGACTGCTTTCCAAAAATTTGGTACTGACGGTTATATTGCTCCTGAGACTGCGGCATTTGGCTCTGCGACGGTTCAGACTGTAATATATCAAATAGGATGTATTGCAAGGGAGCTTATTACAAGATGCAGGAAGCCCGTACCGGGTGAGATTAAGCATCTTGCTGCAATCGCCCTTCGCAGGAATCCCAAGTATCGGCCTGAAACTGTCGCCCAGTACCGCGAAAAGTGGCAAAGGATCAAGAGCATTACTGAATCTGCCGCTGCTTATCCGTCCCGGTTGCATATTGTCGTGACAGGGATATCTCATTCCTGTGGAACTACTCATATCGCACTGTCTCTTACAGTGTTTCTTAATTCTATAGGCTATAAAGCCTGCTATACCGAGTCACCGGAAGGAACGGTAACCAGTCATTTATCAAGAGAATCCCCCGGTTTCAGCGAAAAGGAGCTTGTCATACACCACCACCGATTTATGGCTCTTGTAAATACGGGAGAAGCGGTTCTGCCGCCTGATATGCCCTCAGACACCAGCATTGTCATAGATAGGGGTGTATTGGAGGATCGCTGTGATAATTCTCTTATGAATGACGCGGATATTATCCTGTGTGTAGCAGGAAGCAGACCCTGGCAGGACAGGCAGATAGATACAGCCACGATACCGGAGGATGCGATAGTGATAGTGAATCCTGCAAACCGCATGGCAGGAAGAGGCTTTGCCATGAGAACCGGAAGAGTAGTTATGGGTTTTCCTATGGATCCTGATCCTTTTGATCTGACACGACAAAAATACAAACTTTTTAAAAAGCTGTTGGGTATCAAAAAGAATGGGATTGCTAGTGCGTACATACGGCAAGATTTACATTCGTAATAAAATAAAGTTGTGTGTTCTTTCGCTTAATGAAAGCTGTGGAACTACGCACCTGGCGCTATCATGCGCTAATTATTACGCATCCAAAGAGAGGCTTTCGGTGTTATATGTTGAGTGTGCTCCGAATAGCGGAATAACAGGGTTTCGAACTGAGAAGGTCATAACTGTGGGCAGTACGACCGGGTTTAAGTACAAAGGTGTGGTTTATATGCCGGTATGTAGTGACAATGAGGCCTTGGAGCTGTTTGATGCCAATTATGATGTTATTATTGCTGAAAGCACTGTACTTAGGGGGATGGCAGGTGGAGTAGCATCGCGCTGCGGCAGGAGGATATTTACATTTTCAGCCAAACAGTGGCACTACAGTAAAATGCAGATGAACATGAAACAAATCATTCAACAACAAGGCATTGCGCAAGGGGATTATTGCAGTTTTGCTATAAACGGACAAGAAGCCAGAAGAGTATATAATGAGTTTCATCTGCGTACCATATCAGTTCCCTTTATTGGAGACCCATTCAGGCTAAGATCATCTGATGTCAGCTTTTTAAAGCAGCTATTACACTAGTGTGGAGGTGATAATCACAGAAGAAATATATGATACCAGCGCAAAGCGCGAAACAATCCGAAGGTATCATTTTGCACCAAAATCATATATTACAAGGCACACCAAAATCAAGCAAATTGTCTGATCCGTCTAAAGCAAATTAAAAAACGGTTTCGGAATGAATGTGCACAGCTTCGCATAGCAAATGTTTGCCGTTTGTTGTGCGGAGCTTATTTTCGCTTGCCATTTTAATTATCTTCCTTTACACTATTTTATGATTCAAGGGGGCAAGGTGCCTTTTGACCCTCATATCAATTTATTCTGAGTACTTGATTCACGAGAGGAACGCGATATGTCCGGTTCACAGAGTCCGGCGGCCAGACGCCGCGCACGGAGAATCCACAGGAATAACGGCAGGCATAAAAGAAGAACGCCAAGCGGCGGCAGCAGAATAGCTGCGGTTATATTTTTCCTGTTTGTCTTGGTTATTTTTGTTGCCGGCAGCATTATATACATTAAAAAATACGCACCGACCACAGAACGCCTTGCGCTGGACGATTATTACACTTATCTGCACGAGGACGAGGCCGCGCTGGTAATTAATGACACATATATCGAGCCTGAAGAGGAAGCCGCCTGCGGCAAGGCCATCGTAAGGGATGGAGAGCTTTACATCCACAGGGACACCCTTAAGGCATCTATAGACGATGGTTATGTATTCGATGATGAAGAGTCCATATTAAGCTATGCCACTGATTCTGACATAATAAGGGTCCCATACGATTCAACCGGATATACTATTAATGACCAGGCTTCAGACTGGGAGCAGCAAATAGTACTGTTGGAATATGACCAGGTCTTTGTGTCGGCGGATTGGGCCAGGCAGTTTTCTGATTTTTCATATACCCTGTCAGAGGATCCGTACCACGCGTCTATATTTACGGCGGGCTTTACACACAACACGGCCCCCCTGCGTCACAAGAGCGCCATCAGAAGGCTGGGAGGACCAAAAAGCAAGATAGTTAAGATTGGCAAGAGAAAAGAGACTGTCTCCATAATTAAGAATCATGGTAAATGGACGCAGATCGCTACTGAGGATGGAATAATCGGCTTTGTTAAGAACCGTCAATTGGGTACTGAGTCTGAGACCACAGTAGAGGCCACCCTTCCTGAGCGCACATATAATCACAAATCCCTTGACAAAAGGGTCACTTTGGCTTGGCACATGACTACTTCCCAGGCTGCCAATGAAGGAGTTGACAAGCTTTTGGCACAGACTTCCGGGGTGGATGTAATCAGCCCAACCTGGTTTCACATCAATGATAACAGCGGCGGCATCAATGATAATTCCAGCGGGGAATATGTTAAAACATGCCATAACAAAGATATCCAGGTCTGGGGCCTGGCGAGCGATATAGAAGATTCTTCAGTTGATGTGACTGAGGTTCTTTGTCGTACATCCCACCGTGATAAGCTTGTTGACAATCTGGTTAATGCAGCTATTTCCTGCGGTATGGATGGTTTTAATATAGATTTCGAGCATGTTCCGGCTGATGTGGCCGATGGATATGCGCAATTTATCAGAGAGCTTTCTATCCGCTGTGAAAAGAACGATCTGTTCCTGTCTGTTGATAACTATGTTCCCGCTGCTTATAACGCTTACTACAACCGTCCTGTTCAGGCCGACTATGCGGACTATGTCATGGTTATGGCATATGACGAGTATTACAGCGGTCAGGATGAGGCAGGAAGCGTGGCTTCGATACCCTTTGTGCATGATGGTGTTGAAAACACATTAAAAGAGGTTCCGGCCAATCAGACTATCCAGGGTATACCGTTTTTCTGCAGGGAATGGATAGAAGATGATGGTTCCCTGTCCAGCAACAGCATGGGCATGAATGAGGTAAGTGATTATTTATCCAAGACCAAGGCCAGTGTGGAATGGGATGAGGATCTGGGTCAGAATTACGCGGAATATGTCAAGGATGGCAAAAAGCACATGCTCTGGATCGAGGATGAAAGATCCCTGGAGAAGAAGCTTGATGTAATGAAGGAATTCGACCTTGCCGGAGCAGCATTTTGGAGATTAGGGTATGAGACGGAAGATGCATGGACGGTGATTGGCAGATATGAGTGATATTCAGACAGTTCATGTTCATATGAATGGTAGCAATATAGACGAAGAACAGATGGGCCGGGCTGCCGAAATCCTTAAGGCAGGAGGATTGGTTGTATTTCCGACAGAGACGGTGTACGGGCTGGGTGCGAATGCTTTTGACGCGTCTGCTGCCAGGAAGGTATATGAAGCTAAGGGCCGGCCGTCGGACAATCCTCTGATAGTTCATATCGCAGATGCGGATGAGTTAGATGGCGTAGCTGTGGATATTCCTGACGGGGCAAAGGCTCTTGTATCACGATTCTGGCCGGGGCCGCTGACTTTGGTTTTAAAAAAGAATCCTGATATTCCTGATGAGACCACCGGAGGACTGTCCACTGTTGCGGTTAGATGCCCTTCAGATAAAATAGCCCGGAGTCTTATAAAAGCCTGCGGATTTGCAATAGCAGCCCCAAGTGCCAATAGATCCGGAAGACCTTCTGCTACACGATATTCACATGTGTCAGAGGACCTTGATGGTCGTGTGGATATGATAATAGACGGGGGAGACAGCGCCATAGGCCTGGAATCCACAATTTTGGATATGACCGGTGAGGTGCCTGTAATTTTAAGGCCCGGATATATCACAAGAGAGCAGCTTGTTGAAGTGCTGGGGACAGTGGAATATGACGAGCCCGGGGTGGTACATGATGATTCCCATCCCAAGGCGCCAGGGATGAAGTATCGACATTACGCTCCCAAGGGCGAGCTGGTACTTATAAAGGGTAATATCAGTGATACGGTACGATACATCAATAAGTTAACTGATATTTCAATAAAAAAGGGAGATGCAGCGGTCGTACTATGTCATAATGACACCAGGGAGAGGTACCGTTCAGGAACTCTGTTATCCATGGGAGAAAGAGGAGCAGACGCTGAGACTGCTGTGCTTTTGTACGATCTTTTGAGGCGATGTGATACCCTTGGCGCGGATGTAATATATGCGGAGTACCCTACCGGAAGTGTGATAATGGATGCTCTGGAGAACCGTCTGCTCAAGGCGGCTTCCTTCAGGGTGCTTGAGGCCCCTCCTCCAAAGCAGCGCAGCAAGCGGCGCAAGGTGATATTTGCGGAGGGACACGGCAACGCCCGTTCAGCAATGGCCTGGGCACTTTTCGAGAGGCTGTATGAGGGATCGGATATAGATGCCTGCTCCAGGGGAATTGTCGTACAGTTTGAAGAACCGCTTAATCAAAAGACCGAAGCAGTTCTTATATCTAATGGTATTACTCTGGAAGGCTTTACTTCTGTTGCGCTGTCGAACGACGAGATTAACGGCGATACCATGATATTTGCCATGGATGAGCGCCAGAGGCAGCAGATATTACACAGGTTTTCATCTGCGAATGATGAGAATACATTTTTGCTTTCTTCCTATGTAGGAGATGATCTGGAGGTTATGGATCCATATGGAGGCAATCTGCAGGTCTATGGAATATGTTATGAGGTTATAAGGCTTTCCGTACAGAAACTTGCAGACATACTTATGGAGCTATAGGATATGAGCGAGAAAAAAAGAGACGATTACATTTCATGGGATGAGTATTTCATGGGAATAGCATTGTTATCCGGCATGCGTTCCAAGGATCCTAATACGCAGGTCGGAGCCTGCATTGTTTCTTCCGACAACAAGATACTCTCCGTAGGCTACAATGGATTCCCTATAGGCTGCTCTGATGATGATTTTCCCTGGAACAGAGAGGGGGAGCCTGGGCAGACCAAATATTTTTACGCTGCCCACAGCGAGCTTAACGCTATTTTAAATTACCGCGGAGGTTCTCTGGAGGGCGCCAGATTGTATGTGTCTTTATTTCCGTGCAACGAGTGTGCAAAGGCTATTATTCAGGCAGGAATCAGGGAGATCGTTTACGACAGTGACAAGTACAAGCACACCCCAAGCGTGATCGCGTCGAAGAGAATGTTGGACAGCTCAGGTGTGTCCTATCGTAAATACGAATATACCGGCCGCAGGATAGAGATAAATCTCTAAAATAAAAATGAATAAATCCTTATTAAATATTTGATAATAACGCGTCTGTGTGTTATGATAGCAAGCGTGACTGTCAAATTTGATTTGGCAGACGGGTGAATTATTAACTGAACTACCACATTTTATAGTGAAAAAAGATAATCTTAACAGTGTTATGTCCATGCTGACGCTGATACTGCAGTTAGGCATCACTATGCTGGTTTCCGTCATAGCCTGCACTCTTATCGGAGCCTGGCTGGGCGAGCGGATTGGCGTAGAATTTCTGGCTGTGGCAGGTTTTTTTGTCGGAGCATGCGCCGGTATGAGCGCGTGCTGGAAGCTGATAAAGCGTATGACGGCTTCCTGGCCGAAGAGCCCCTTGTCGGAGGACGCGCTTCGCGAAGCCGCAAAAGGAGGCTCGGCTGATGAAATGGCTGATGAGAGCCCTAAAGAGGATGAATGAAGCTCTCCCGGATCTCATATTGACCATTATTGGATACGGGCTTGTGGTTTTTGGAATAGGGATGCTTTTTTCCCGTGACAGGGTCAGGTTTGCTGTAGGACTTGCGGTAGGTATAGCTTTGGCTGTATTTATGGCTGTGCACATCGCTTCAGTCCTTAATGATGCCGTACTTATTCAGGGAGCTTCCCCTCACAGGCTGGCTGTCAAGTCAGTCCTTAGATATGCGGTAGTTGCGGTTGTTTTATTTGTTATGACATGGCTGGATCTTGGTGACTTCATAGCGGCCTTCATAGGGCTGATGGGACTCAAGGTTTCGGCTTATATTCAGCAATTCAGAAGAAAGGGGTGACAACTCTTGAATTTCGCACCGCTTGTAATAGCTTCGGCGGATAATATTGATTTCATGATCCACGGGCTGTTCTCATACGAGTTGTTTGGTCAGACAGTGTGGATCACTAATTCTCATGTCTGCATTCTGATAGTTATGCTTCTCTTGATTGGCTTTGCCATTGCCGCTAACCGTGTACTGGTTCGCGCTTCTGCCAGTGAGGCTCCGTCAGGTTTCCAGAATTTTGTGGAGCTTATCATAGAATTTCTGCATTCTATTATTTCAGGTTCTATGGGCAAGGCTACACCCCGTTATTTCAACTACATAGCTACAATATTCATGTTTATTCTGTTGTCCAATATTTCCGGACTTTTAGGACTTCGCCCGCCTACAGCGGATTACGGTACTACATTTGCTCTGGCAGTGATCACCTTTTGTCTGATCCACTTTGCCCAGTTCAAGCACAACAGCCTCAAGAGTATCTGGACGGATATGTGTTCACCGCTTCCTCCGTGGCTGCCGATCTGGTTTCCGATCAATCTTATTTCAGAGATAGCAGTGCCGATTTCCCTTTCACTGCGTCTGTTTGCTAATATTTTATCAGGTACGGTTATCATGGCTCTGGTTTACGGGCTTTTGTCTCAGATCGCCATAGCCTGGCCTTCGTTCCTGCACATTTATTTTGATTTATTCTCTGGAGCGATCCAGACTTATGTATTTACCATGCTGACCATGACATACATCTCACAGCAGCTTTCGGATGCGTAGCAGACGCGTCTGAACCCGGGAGGGGCAAAATACCTTTTAACTCCCGCATCATTGATATGAAGGGCGATGCGTTTATGCCCTTGGTATAAGAACCAGGTAACACATTCTTAATTTAATTAAGGAGGCAATTTATGAACATCACAGGTGAAGATTTAATTTTGGCTTGCTCAGCTATAGGCGCAGGTCTGGCTGTTATCGCAGGTATCGGCCCTGGTATTGGACAGGGTATTGCGGCAGGTCATGCGGCTTCTGCAGTTGGACGCAATCCTGGAGCGCAGGGTCAGATCATGTCTACCATGCTTCTTGGACAGGCCGTAGCAGAGACAACAGGTCTTTACGGACTTTTGGTTGCTATGCTTCTGCTTTTCGTAAAGCCGCTTGTGGGGTGAGGATATCCCGATAAGGAAGGAATGATATAAATGACCAGATTATTCAATTTAGACTTTCAGCTGCTGCATGATGCGGTATTGCTGGGGATTTCGGTATTTTTCCTGTGCCTTATCCTTTCCTATCTGCTGTTTGAGCCGGCAAAAAAGCTTCTCGCCGAGAGAAAAGAGCGCATAGCTTCTGATATTGCAAGCGCCGCCGATGACAAGAAGGCAGCCGCCGCACTTAAGGCAGAATACGAGAGCAAGCTTGCCAACGCTCAAAAGGAGGTCGAGCAGATCCTGGGCGAGGCCCGTCAAAAGGGGCTTGCTAACCAGGCACGCATAGAATCCGAAGCGAAGGAAGAGGCTGCACGCATTATTGCCCGGGCCAATGAGGAGGCCAAGCTTGCCGCAAAACGCGCTGAGGATGAAATGAAGCAGCAGATGATAGCTGTTGCGGCTCTCATGGCTCAAAAGGTAGTTTCCGCCAATATTGACGCTTCCATACAGGAGAGTCTGGTGGACGAGACAATAAAGGAAATGGGTAGTGCAACATGGCAAAGCAGGTAAGGGATGTCTATGGCAATGCCCTTTTTGAGCTTGCGATAGAGGAAAATCGTATAGATGAATTTATGTCGGAGACTGCCGCTGTCCTTGAAGCTCTCTCAGATAATCCCGAGCTCTATGGAATGATGACGCATCCGCAAATAGGCGAGGAAGAGAAAGTGGAAGTCCTTGCCAGCATATTCAAGGGGCGTGTATCAGACGAGCTGTATTCATTACTCGGTATGCTCCTGGAGAAGGGACATTTTGCCGACACTGGCGATGTGCTGGAGACTTTTGCTGATCGTGTGAGGGAGTATCGCAAGATAGGCGTTGTGTATGTCACAACACCCATGGAGCTTGCCTTGGCACAGAGGAAGGCCGTGGAGGAGCGACTTCTCGACATTACGGATTTCGTTTCGCTGGAGATGAATTTTTCGATAGACGAGTCTCTGATTGGCGGGATGATCATCCGCATAGGTGACCGTGTGGTTGACTCCAGTATTAAAACAAAATTAGACAAACTATCTCACGAGCTTGCAGCTGGCAGCCGGTGAGCTTTGACATTTGATTATAAGCGCAAGGTAAGCGGCTGTGGCCGTTTGCCATTATCAAGAAAGAAGGTGAATAGCACCCCATGACTTTACAACCCGAGGAAATAAGCTCTGTAATCAAGGAGCAGATGAAGCGTTACGCGGCAAAGCTTGAGGTGGCTGATGTTGGTACGGTTATTCAGGTTGCGGACGGTATCGCTCGTATTCATGGATTGTCCAACGCCATGCAGGGAGAGCTGTTAGAGTTCCCTGGCGAGGTTTTCGGCATGGTCTTAAACCTCGAGGAAGACAATGTTGGCGCCGTTTTGTTAGGTAATCAGAAGAACATCAACGAGGGCGACACGGTCAAGACTACTGGACGCGTAGTTGAGGTTCCTGTTGGAGACGCTCTTTTAGGCCGTGTAGTTAATGCTCTGGGCCAGCCTATAGATGGCAAGGGTCCCATCAGCACCGATAAATTCCGCCAGATTGAGAGAGTTGCCAGCGGTGTAATCTCCCGTAAGTCAGTTGACACGCCGCTCCAGACCGGAATCAAGGCCATTGACTCCATGATCCCGATTGGCCGTGGCCAGAGAGAGCTTATCATTGGCGACAAGCAGACCGGTAAGACAGCCATAGCCATAGATACTATTATCAACCAGAAGGGTCAGGGCGTAAAATGTATATATGTTGCTATCGGACAGAAGGCTTCTACGGTTGCTTCTCTTGTTAAGACACTGGAGGAGTTCGGAGCGATGTCCTACACCACGGTAGTGGCTTCGACAGCTTCAGAGCTTGCACCACTTCAGTATATAGCTCCTTATTCAGGCTGCGCCATGGGCGAAGAATGGATGGAGAACGGCCAGGATGTACTTGTAATCTATGACGATCTGTCCAAGCACGCTGTGGCATACAGAACACTTTCATTGCTTCTGAGGCGTCCGCCAGGACGAGAAGCATATCCCGGCGATGTGTTCTATCTCCATTCGAGATTATTGGAGCGTGCTGCCAAGCTTAATGATTCCCTCGGGGGAGGGTCGCTTACAGCGCTTCCTATCATAGAAACACAGGCGGGAGATGTATCAGCGTACATTCCCACTAATGTTATTTCCATTACAGACGGTCAGATCTATCTGGAGACAGATGCGTTTAACGCAGGTCAGCGCCCCGCGATCAATGCCGGTCTTTCGGTTTCGCGAGTAGGTGGTTCTGCTCAGATCAAGGCCATGAAGAAGATTGCCGCTCCTATTCGTGTGGAGCTGGCTCAGTACCGCGAGCTTGCAGCTTTTGCACAGTTTGGTTCAGAGCTCGACAAGGATACAGCCGAGAAGCTGGCTCAGGGTGAGCGTATTCAGGAGATGTTAAAGCAGCCTCAGTATGCTCCCATGCCAGTAGAAAAGCAGATCATGATAATATATGCTGCTACACAGAAGCATCTTTTAGATATTCCTACCGCGGATGTTTTGGCCTTTGAGAAGGCACTTTTGGAGCTTGTAGACACTAAATATCCTGAGGTAGCTGCCTCGATCCGCGATACAAAGGAGCTTTCTGCTGACATGGAGAAGCTTCTGGTGAAGGCAATAGAAGAAGCCAAGCAGGCATTTATTCCAAAGGCTTAAGGCCTTGTGATCAGCTTATGACTTGCACTCTGATTTTTCAGCGCAAGTTGAACAGTTCCTTAGATACCAGGACTATGTTTTAGGCAGGAGGATTGACCTATGGCGTCAATGAGGGATATCAAGCGCCGTCGCAGCAGTATCTCCAGTACACAACAGATAACCAAGGCGATGAAGCTGGTTTCTACAGTTAAGCTTCAGAAGGCCAAAGGAAGAGCAGAGGATGTTTCTCCGTATTTTCGCGCCATGTATTCTACGGTTTGCAGTATGCTGGCCCGTGTGGGGCAGACGGAACACCCTTATTTGAAGGAGCACGCCGATGGCAAGGATGTGATTGTAACCATCACTTCTAACAGAGGACTTGCCGGCGGCTATAACTCCAATATTGTAAAGCTTATTACCGCGAGTGGTCTGGATACTTCCAATACTGAGATAATCGCTGTCGGTCACAAGGGCGAGGAGCTTTTAGCGCATCGGGGATATACTGTTTCGGACAATTATAACGATGTTATGGAAGCGCCTACTTATGAGGATGCAGGCAAAATCTGCAAACAGCTTCTGACCAGATACTCCAGGGGGGAGATTAGCCGGTTATACCTGGCATATACACATTTTAAAAATACTGTAGTTCATGAGCCCATATTGATTCAGCTGCTTCCGGTAGAAATTGATGAAGAGGATGTGACTGATACCAATCTTCTGATGAACTTTGAGCCCAACGAGGAAGAGGCACTTTCTCTGATAGTACCAAAATACATAACCAGTTTGATATACGGGGCTTTGGTAGAGGCTGTAGCATCAGAGAACGGAGCCCGTATGCAGGCGATGGATTCAGCTACAAGCAATGCCGAGGAGATGATCTCGGACCTGACTCTCAAGTACAACAGAGCGCGTCAGGGCTCGATAACACAGGAATTAACTGAAATCATAGCTGGTGCGGAAGCGCTGGCATAACTAACAGAAAGTGATTGAGGATACGATTATGGCAAAGCAAACAACAGGAAAAGTCACGCAGATCATCGGAGCTGTGCTCGATATCCGCTTTGCGGAGGGGGATTTGCCTGAGATTAACGAGGCTATAGAGATTACTCGCAGTAATGGAGAGCTCTTGGTTGCAGAGGTTGCCCAGCATCTTGGAGATGATACTGTCCGCTGTATAGCCTTGGGACCGACAGACGGTCTTATCCGTAATATGGACGCGGTAGCCTCCGGTTCACCAATTACCGTTCCGGTAGGAGAGGAAACCCTCGGTCGTATGTTCAATGTACTCGGGGCGCCCATTGACGAACAGCCGGCGCCTGATACCAAGGAGAGGATGCCCATCCACAGACCGGCGCCGTCCTTTGAGGAACAGTCCACTACATCAGAGATGCTTGAGACAGGTATCAAGGTCGTAGATCTTTTGTGTCCTTACCAGAAGGGTGGTAAGATCGGCTTGTTCGGAGGAGCCGGAGTAGGCAAGACAGTACTTATCCAGGAGCTTATTCACAATATTGCTACCGAGCACGGCGGATACTCTGTATTTACTGGTGTTGGAGAGCGTACCCGTGAGGGTAATGACCTCTATTACGAGATGAAGGAATCCGGGGTTATTGACAAGACATGCATGGTCTTCGGTCAGATGAACGAGCCGCCTGGAGCGAGAATGCGTGTAGGTCTTACAGGACTTACCATGGCGGAGTATTTCCGTGACAAGGGCGGCAAGGATGTGCTGCTATTCATTGATAATATTTTCCGTTTTACCCAGGCCGGATCTGAGGTTTCGGCACTGCTTGGCCGTATGCCTTCAGCCGTTGGTTATCAGCCTACACTTCAGACAGAGATGGGAGCTCTTCAGGAGCGTATTACATCTACCAAGAATGGTTCTATTACATCTGTACAGGCAGTATATGTGCCTGCAGACGACCTTACAGACCCCGCGCCCGCTACCACATTTGCTCACCTTGACGCTACTACCGTATTGGAGCGTTCCATTGCTGAGCTTGGTATTTATCCTGCAGTTGATCCTCTTGGTTCCACATCGAGAATCCTTGATCCGAGAATCGTGGGACAGGAGCATTTTGAGGTAGCCCGCGGAGTTCAGGAGATACTTCAGAAGTACAAGGAATTGCAGGATATCATTGCGATTCTTGGTATGGACGAGCTTTCTGAGGATGATAAGCTTGTAGTTTCAAGAGCCCGTAAGATTCAGCGTTTCCTGTCACAGCCGTTCTTTGTAGCCGGTCAGTTCACAGGACTTGAAGGAAAATATGTTCCGATTTCCGAGACTATCAGGGGCTTCAGGGAGATAATGGAAGGCCGTCTGGATGATATAGCCGAGGGTCACTTCCTCAATGTCGGTACTATTGACGAGGTTCGCCAGAAGGCAAACGCTTAAATCCACAGAAAGGCACATGATGGCAGATACATTTGACATGAAGGTCATAACACCGGAGCGCGTGTTTTACGAGGGAACAGCGTCAATGGTGGAGTTTACAACCACCGAAGGTGATATAGGAGTTTATGCTCATCATATACCTCTGACCACTGTTTTGGCTCCCGGGATATTGACTATCACTGAGGATGAGACCAAAAAGAGAATAGCCGGAGTATATTCGGGTTTTGCCCGTATATCCGGCGATAATGTCACGATTCTTGCCGAGACTGCGGAATGGCCTGATGAGATTGATGTATCCAGAGCTAATGAGGCAGAAAAACGGGCGAGGGAGAGGCTTGAAGCCAGGAATAACGATCTGGATCTGGTTCGCGCTGAGACAGCTCTAAGAAGAGCTCTGGTTCGTAAGAGACTTGCCTCTGAGAAATAGCCGTATATTGCATGGTATGAATGAGATGATATGAGGGGCAATGGGTATTTTGCCACTCATAATGATTGAGACGCCACTTCAGGGTTGGTTTGAATTAGTTTGTGAGCAGGAGGAAGTTAATGGATTATGCTCATTTAGATGCAGCTAACGCAATGGCTGAGCGCATGAAGAGGGAATTAAGAGACATAGAAGCGGAAGAAGAGAACCTCAAGCGGGAGCTGTCCAGGCTTGAGGGCAAGCGTCAGCTCATCTTAAAACAGTTGGGAGAGTTCACAGACGATCGTTATGAGGAGGATATGCTCACAATGGTCTATGAACAGCGCCGAGGCAAGCGTCCATGAAGAATATAGCAATTATTATAGCCGGCGGGATTGGCTCCCGCATGCATCAGGATATTCCCAAGCAATTCATAAATGTCTACGACAAACCCGTGTTGATCTACACGCTCGAGGGTTTTCAGCGTCACCCGCAGATTGATGAAATATATGTAGTATGTATAGATGGCTGGCATGATATCCTGTGGGCTTATGCCAGGCAGTTTAATATCGACAAATTAAAAGATGTTATAAGCGGTGGAGCATCTGCTCAGGAATCCATCAGAAACGGTGTCTATTATCTGGAGGGAAGAGCCGGGGATGACGACATAGTAATCGTTCATGACGGTATCCGTCCTATGGTGGATGAGACGGTTTTAACTGATATAATAATCAAGGCCAGCAAATTCGGCAACGCAGTTACCAGTCTTCCCTACAATGAGCAGATATTTCGTATTGATCCCGAGGATGAGACCACGACTACAGAATATATACCAAGGGAGACTCTTCGAAGGGTCTCAACTCCCCAGGCTTACCGATTTGATCTTATAGATGAAAAATATCACGAAGCATATGATAAGGGCATCGGCATAGACGGGTCTAATTATACCAATACCATGATGGTTCAGCTAGGTGTCAGACTGCACTTTGCGGCGGGCAGTGACAAGAATATCAAGTTGACTACCAAGGATGACCTGGAAATGTTTAAGTCTCATTTAAAATTAGACAGGGATAATTGGTTGAAGTAGCTTTTTAATCGTTCTTTTAGCTAAGAATGTATTTCTGTAACGAACAGCTGACAGCTTGTCCGAACCATGCAGGTGAGCATATGGAACGAGGGGCTTGTTATAGCTGCATTCGCCAAGTCTCTTGTCAAAGGGCAGGACTTGATCCGGCGAGGCTTTAAAGCTGTCGGAATATACAGTTTTTAGATCATTTTTCTCAAGAAAACTCTGATATGCAGCGAATCTTTCTGCATGACCGGTCATAATCCGGGAAAAATCCACATCAGATAACAGTTCAAATATAGATATATTATTATCCAGCTTGTCAATAGTGGTGTGCGGTATGTTGTGATAGTCGGCAAGCTCTAAAACTCTGCTGTCAGGCGCCACTATAAACGCCGGAATACCGGCAAGTACGGCAGCAATATTCCCATGAATTCGGCTTCCGAAATTCAGATCCCCTTCTTTCAGGAAATTAAACCACGATGGAACATTTATGAATCCTCTGACGCGATTGTTTGTATAAATAGCGGATGAGGGGTCAGCAGGATAACCATCGGGAAACTCTTTCAGGTCAGCTCTAAACATTCCAAGGGGCAGCCCCAAATACATTGCGCAAAGCTCATACTGATTCTGGGGAAGATAGTAATGGTCAGGAATCAGCTTGCAGACATTTACCAGATAATTGTGGAACTTCTGCGGCAGATCAACCTTGCTGTTGATATGGATTCTAATGTCTGAATTAAGCTTAAGCGGCTTGGGTTCAGGCAGCCGGTCCCCATACAGGAACATAGAAGGGCATCCGATAACGGTATAATCCCGTCCCTCGGTAAAACCAAGCTTATCAAGATAGTCGGCAGTTACCCGGCCTCTTACTCCGATCATGGCGGATTTGTCCAGGATTGCCCGGCAGAAATCAACTACAGTCTCCCTCCAGGCAAGACCTTTTGACACATCTTTTGAAACACCTCCCTGATAACCAACGCCTATAACTATACAGGGGATGCGAAGTCTTTTGACAAGGCTGGTAATATTTAAAAGCTCCTTTAAGAAACTGACGCGAAAGGCATTGGCGAGAGGAATCAAGAAGGCATCGTATTCATTATTGATCCTGTCAACCTCCTCATCGGAAAAGGGATTATGAGTGTTGACCGGAATAAATTCAGTATTATCGTCCGTCATGAGTGTACGGGCAATGCTGTACGGAAACAACAGATTGCCGCTGTTGCTGCGAACAATATTTTTACGGATGGCTTCATAATATGAAGGATTGTCAAATGGACTGATATTAGTCCTGATCAGGTATTTTTTAGCCATGTAAAGCCTCATTCGGATGCCTTGTATATTAAGGCGAAGCTGTAATCATAATGCACAGAGATTATTTATAACACCAGTGCAAAAATCACTGATTTTTGGCAAGCTTGCCGGGTTCGTATGAGTCCAGGTAATCATTGTACTTATAAAAAGACTTTGGCCAGGTCTTGCCTAATATTTCAGAGGGATAGGTCTGATAGAGCTTTCTGCAGTAATCTGAATTGTATGAGCCAATGGTCATATGCTCAATACTATCCTCTTCCTTAAGAATGTCAACAGCGTAAAGACCGCACCTGTATCCAAGATCATAAGGGTCTTCATACAGACATACAGTTGTGGCAGCTCCGGCGATTTCATCTCCGCCCACAGTGACAATGTGATTATCATTGGCCATATCCTGAATGCGCATGAGAGTGGAAGTGTCGGCCGCAAGAAGGCTTTTTGCGCTGATATACAGGACATCACACTGGCTGCACGCTATCGACAGTGTTTCCTCTTCGGATAGCAGATCAGAATCAGAGGGCACAGGGTACTTCCAGAGAGGCGAGCTAAGAGCAGACCTGGCGCTTTTTGGCTCGTTAATCCCTGTCAGGTCACCGCTTTCAGAAATGGAATCGGGATGAATATTAGCCCCCTCCTTGCCTGACGCTGCAACAGTGATTGAAGGAAATGACACAATTGGCGACTCGGCAGAGCCGGTAGTATCATCGGATGAGGGGGAATAATCCGATATTTCAAATTCACTCCATGGAATGCCAGCCTCGTTAAGATACTCTTCTAAGATCTCATCCTGTAATATTGCGTCCGAATCCGTCGGATCAAAAAGGATCCCGACTGCCTTAGGATAATAGCCGCAGGCCTCTATGAGCAGGGACAATTGCTCGTCCATGGAAGGGATGGCTGAGATTCCGGTAACATTACGCTCTGTAAAATTATCAGATGACGGCATAAGATGCAGCAGGCTCCGGTAATTCATGACGCCTCCGAATACAATGGGAATCTCTGTGGTAAGCTCGGCAGCAGCTCCAAGTGAGGCATCCCCATATGTAAAAATGATATCCGGACCGGTTTGGATCAGAGTCTCGGCAGCAGTGGAAGGGCTGGGGAGGCTTGATGCAATCTGTTCGGCAAAAAGCACCTGCTGATCTGAAAAAGAAGCAGTGATCGCATCCTTGTAGCCTTCTTTTACATACTTGGAGTAGCTGTCGTCCTTGTCGAGACAAATAGCTATACGCAAGGGTGTATCATCCTCAGAAGCATTCCTGGCCAGAGCATAGGCAGGGATGCGTCCTTGAGCCAAAAAGGCCAGGGAGATAATCAGAATTAAAATCAACAGTCCCGAAATAACTGATTTATATCTATGATTCATGTCTGTTCACCTATATGGGGCCTTCGAAAAATCACATCCACTTCATCATACTTTTAGAGGGGTTTAATGTCAAATGAGAATAAAGGAAATATCAGATTCATTTTTTTCGCTACTATACCCGGATCGCTGTCCCGGATGCAATGAAGTGCTGCCGATGGACCAAAATGGCTTTTGCCCAAAATGTACCAGAAGAATAATAATCGCCGATGAGCCTGCATGTAAACGCTGCGGAAGGCTTTTGTACGATGATACCGTGTCACTTTGCAGAGAGTGTATACAAGGGGAACATGAATTTATCCAGAATAAATCGTATTGCCTGTATGAGGGGCCTGCAAAAAAGGCTATGTACAGGTTTAAATATAATGGAGCGGCCTGGGCAGGAAGGGCATTTTCCAAAGGTATAGTTTCTGAACACATAAGGTGGTTTGAAAGCATAAGAGTGCAAGCAGTCATTCCGGTGCCTATGTATCCGGGCAAGGAGCGCATCAGAGGCTACAATCAGGCCAGAATCCTGGCAGAAAATATAGTTAAAATTCTACAGGAAAATGAAGCTACAAAAGACATCATATTGACAGATCCGGTAAGCAGGGGAAGAAGTACAGTTCCGCAGAAGGATTTAAGTGTGTCAATCCGGCGAAAGAATTTGAAAAAAGCTTTTAAATTAAAGAAAAATGTTGTAAAATTAAGGGACATATACTCTGATAGGGATAGTGCGCTCTATAACAGGGTATTATTAGTTGACGATATATTTACGACCGGCGCGACACTGGACGCGGTTTCACAGCTGCTGATAGAGGGGAAGATCGCGCGCGAGGTCTACAGTGTAACAGCTGTTACGGGGAGTGTATGATACTGGTGCGAAACAGTCCGCATGTATCGTGTCAGAGAATTTAAAGCGGCAGTTATATTTGGTCGCGAGTATAAATGTAGAGGGGGGATTGTAATGGAGGTTAAAAGTTGCCGCAGCTGCAGGAGACTATTTAATTATATTGGTGGGCAGATGATATGCCCGGCCTGCAAGGAAGAGCTGGAACGCAAGTTTTATGGTGTCAAGGAATATATCCGTGAGAATCCTCATGCGAACATTCCGGAGATTGCTAAGGAAACAGGGGTTACTACCAAGCAGCTTCAGCAGTGGGTTCGTGAGGAGCGTCTGCAGTTTTCCGAGGATTCGGACATTGCACTTCAGTGTGAGAACTGCGGAGCCAAGATATACACTGGCCGTTACTGTGACAATTGCAAAAATAACCTTGCCAGCGGGCTAACCAAGGCCTTTGAACAGGATCAGCCAAAGGCCGAACCCAAGAAAAAAGAAGCAAAGCACAACGCCATGCGATTTAAGCACTAATGTGCCATCATATTGATGTTGCTGGGGTTAAAAGGTTTTTGCCCCTTGGATCATATTGATGCGTCTGATAGTCATGCTGCGCATGGATGTGAGGCAGTTATATGTTAAGCGAGAGAAGAGTCATCCATATGACGAGGATGGAGATGGATCGTCAGAGGGATGAAAGGGAGATTGCGCCTTATCTTAATATCAGCAGGAGGGACTATCTTTCCAGCCGTAATCTGATCGGATTTATCGCGGGAACGATTTTTTACGGCGTAATAGCAGCGGTAGTTCTTGGAGTGGTGGTGTGGATGTTTGCCGAGCAAATAGACCGGACCATAGCCATGACCGGCCTTTTGATTACTGCCATAGGGTACATAATTTTTATCTTTTTTTACAGGAGCTGGTACTATCGCAGATGCTCCGATGAATACCGCGATGCCAAAAAGAAGATTAACAAGATGAAGCAAGACTGGGATAAGCTGGCGGAGATTTACAGTGATGAGATGGACGCCACAAGACCTACTGTAGATCTGGATCTGCTGTTTCCGGAAGGCTCATTGGGAGAAAATGAATGACTCCATTTATGCGCATGCGCGAACGGATCCGTAACATAATCCGAACGCATGAGGTTATATATATAAGGGTGATGCATGGAATTTTGATGCTGCTTTCCCTGGCGGCTGTTATGAGAGAATTCCCTTTTGCCACCGGCTTGAATCACTGGTGGATAGTGCTGGTGCTTTCTGTTTTAGGGGCGTTTATGCCCTTATCGGCGATGGCAGTTGTGATTTTTTCGTTTCTGCTGCTGAACCTGTTCGCCCTGTCAGGACAGGCTGCCGTGGCACTTCTTGTGATGTTGGTGTTCTCCTATGCTTTTTGTGCCATTTACAGAGCAAAAAGAACTTACAACATATCGGCATTTGTAGTTGCAAGGATGTGGTCGGTTCCGTCAGTAGTTCCTATGCAGACGGCTCTTTTGGGTGATGGTAATGAGGTAGTTACCATCATATGCGGAGCTGTGATTTCTTTTTTCCTGCACGAGGTTCATTCCAACGCAGGGGTGCTGTTGGATACAGAAGCGGCAGTGTCAATTGTGGATTTTTTGCGTGAGCGCGTTATATCTAATCAGTTATTTTACACTTACCTTATCGCTATGACGGCTATGTTTCTGGTTACATATGCCCTTCGTACCAGGAATATGAATCATGCGTGGATGATAGCTGTAGTAGGCGGTGTATCGGTGGAGTTTTTGATCATGCTTGCAGGATATCTGATGCAGGGGGTTAGAACCGGTATTTCGTCACTTTTGTTTGGCAATGTATTTTCACTGTTAGTGGGTGTGGCCACTAATTATTTTTACAGGGATCTGGACTACTCCCGTATTGAAAAGGTCCAGTTTGAAGACGACGAGTACTACTATTATGTAACGGCTGTTCCTAAGATTCAGCTTGCGGAGGAGAAAAAAGAAGTCAAGATGATCAACAGGGTATTAAGAGAGTCAAAAAAAGGGAGGAATAAATGAACATTGACAGTTTCGTCAATTCAGTTGATGCTTTTATTGGCGATTATTTCTCTCTTTCCATACCGGATATCCATGTTACTGATATCATCGAGATTCTGATCATCGCTGTATTTTTTTATGAGGTGATGTCGTGGATCAAGAATACCAGAGCCTGGATGCTGTTTCGCGGCATACTGATTATCCTGCTGCTCTTTTTTGTTGCCGCAATATTCCAGATGAACACCATATTGTGGCTGGGAGAAAAACTCTTAAATGCCGGTGTTATTGCGGGCGTAGTAGTATTCCAGCCGGAGCTTCGGCACGCTCTTGAGCAGCTGGGGCGCAGGGATTTCCTTCAGAGGCTCAGATTTTTCAGGTTTTTGAATCATAGCAAGAGCCGCAGATTCTCAGATCGGACAGTTGAGGAGATCGTAAGGGCGGTCTATGATATGGGCAAGGTCCGCACGGGGGCCCTGATCGTGATAGAGCGGGAAGTGGGACTGGAGGAATATATCCGTACTGGAATTGTCCTTGACTCCAAGGTATCGGAGCAGCTCTTGCTCAATATTTTCGAGAAGAATACTCCCCTTCACGACGGAGCTATAGTTGTCAGGGGCGACAGGATAGTTGCGGCTACATGTTATCTGCCGCTTACTGATAATATGGAGCTGTCCAAGGATTTGGGAACCAGACACAGGGCTGCGGTAGGAATATCCGAGGTGTCGGATGCCCTTGTAATAGTCGTATCCGAGGAAACAGGCCAGGTAGCTATTGCTCAGGAATCCAGAATCATCCGCAATGTATCCAGGGATGGTCTTACAGAGATTTTGCAGCATGTTCAGAACGAAGAAGTACCAGTGGCAGGGCGGTGAATCTATGTGGAATAATATGATCAACAATATAACCCGTCTGACCACCAGGAATCTGGGGCTCAAGCTGTTGGCGCTGGTTTCATCGGCACTGCTGTGGCTTTTGGTGGTCAATCTCGATGATCCGACCCAGTCCAGGAATTTTACTGCGACTATTACTGTGGAGAATGAGGATGTGCTGACGGACATGGGCAAGTACTACGAGCTTCCTAACGGCAATACCGTAACCTTTAGAGTTACAGCCAGAAGGTCAGTAATAGAGAGCCTTTCCGGCAGTGATTTCAAGGCTACCGCCGACATGAACAAGCTTGAGGACGACATCAGAGTTCCTGTGGAGATAGAAGCAGAGCGTTTATCCAATCAGGTTTCCATTTCCTCCAAGACCCACTATCTCATAGTAAGAGTAGGAGAAATAGGCGATTCTACATTCACTGTTGGTGCCACAACTACCGGTGAGCCGGGAGAGGGCTTTGAGGTTGGAACCGTTACTGTTAATCCTAATGTCATCACTGTAGAAGGGCCCTCTGAGCTGGTGTCCACCATAGATCATGTCAGTGTCAGCGTGGATGTTTCCGGAAAAATTGACAATTTTACAGATACTCAGGTTCCGAAGTTTTATAATGCTAACGGTCAGGAGATAGAAGAATCTTCACTTACGATAAGCTCGGAGAGCGTGGAAATCGTAGTAGAGCTTCTAAGTGTTCATGATGTCAAGCTCAATGTTGACACTAAGGGCAGCCTTCCGGAAGGACTGGAGCTTGACTCTATTACCACGGATCCCAAGAGTATTAAGCTTAAGGGTGCATCAGAGGTTTTGAACAGTATTACTACTGTAACAATTACCGATGTTATTGACCTGTCTGAGATCAATGAAGACTTTGAGACCACGATAGACATATCCTCATACCTGCCGGAGGGTATCTCTGTTGCTAAGGATACAAGCTCTCAGGTCAAGATCAGTGTCAATGTTATATCAGAAGCCTCCAAGGTTTTCAGGATCAGGACCTCTAACATTACCATTCGCAACCTAAGTCCCGGGCTTTTGGGAGATTTTGAGGACAAATATGTTAGTGTAGTAATAAGCGGACTGGAATCAGAGCTGTCACAGCTTAAGGCAGCCAGTGTTACAGGCTCGGTGGATGCCAGCGGATTGTCTGTCGGTACCCATTCCGTGGCAGTTACTCTGGATCTGGATGAAGGGATTGTAGCCAGAAAAGCCTCTACCAACATAGTCATATCAATGCTTGATTTGCCTGACGGGGTTGAAACGAATCTATCGAACACCAGGAAGAACTCTGATTCAGGCACTACAGATACGGACACCGACACAGATAGTGACAGTGGAATTGATTCAGATACCGTTGATTCAAATAACAATCAATCGCAGTCCGGCAGCAATTCAGGCGAGGATTCATCCTCGGGGAATACTACAGATAATTCCAGCAGGACAGATAGTCAGCCCGAACAGTCCGGGGACCAGTCATCATCTAATGACAACACCAGTCCCGAAGGAACCAATTTGAATACCAACGAGGGCAGCAATACTACGACAACCACCAACGGCAGAGAAGAAGGAACCAGCAGCAATGATTAGTCAGGTAATACAAATTAACAATCCCAGCGGTCTTCATTTGAGGCCTGCAGGAGTTTTTTGCGAAAAAGCACTCGAATACAAATCGCATATTACATTCAGATATCGCGGCGACAATATCGGCAACGCAAAAAGCGTTCTGTCAATATTGGGTGCCTGCATTCGTCAGGGGGACGAGATAGAAGTTATCTGTGAGGGAAGTGACGAAGAGGAAGCGCTTAGCGGCATTGTCAAAACTGCCGCAGAGGGATTCGGAGAGACTTAAAGGAGGAGCTATGAATTATCAACGCTATCAGAAGAATCCGGTGGTGTCATTTCCCGAGCGGACATGGCCCGACAAAGAGATTACCAAAGCGCCCATCTGGTGCAGTGTCGATTTAAGAGACGGCAACCAGGCTCTGGTTGAGCCCATGAGCGTGGAACAGAAGATGGAATTTTTCGAACTCTTGTTGTCACTGGGCTTCAAGGAGATCGAGATAGGCTTCCCTGCGGCCAGCCAGATAGAATTTGACTTTCTGCGCAAGCTGGTCCGCGAGAATAAGATTCCTGATGATGTCAAGGTTCAGGTGCTCTCGCAGTGCCGCCAGGAGCTTATAGACAAGACATTTGACGCCATACAGGGTATTAAGAATGTTATCTTCCATATCTACAATTCCACCAGTACACTTCAGAGGGAAGTGGTATTTGGGATGAATCGTCAGGAGATTATCAATATTGCTGTTGAGGGCACCCGGATGGTAAAAGAAGGCTTGTCGCGCTACGATGGCAATATTCAGTTAGAATACTCTCCTGAATCCTTCTCAGGAACAGAGGTGGATTTTGCGCTTGACATATGTACGGCTGTTCAAGAGGAGTGGGGCGATACTACTCCGGGAGTGCCGATTATTTTCAATTTGCCCAATACAGTCGAGATGAATACTCCCAATGTCTACGCTGATCAGGTGGAGTGGGTCAGCTCAAGGCTCAAGGATCGCGAGAATATTATAGTCTCTATACATCCCCACAATGACCGGGGAACGGGAGTAGCCGGAACGGAGCTTGCGCTTCTGGCCGGTGCTGACCGTGTAGAGGGAACTCTCCTGGGCAATGGCGAGCGGACCGGTAATGTTGATATTTTGACTGTTGCATATAATATGTTTTCACAGGGAGTTGATCCGCAGCTTGCAATAGAGGATATCAAGCGGATTACCCGTGTTTACGAAAGATGCACCGGCATGAGCGTGGATCCCAGACATCCATACGCCGGAAGCCTTGTATTTACGGCGTTTTCCGGTTCTCATCAGGATGCTATCAACAAGGGCACAAAGGCTCTCAAGGACAAGGAAGAGCGTGGAGAAGACGCTATCTGGAGAGTGCCTTATCTGCCTATAGATCCAGCGGATATTGGCAGGGAATATGAGCCTGTTGTAAGGATCAACAGCCAGTCCGGCAAGGGCGGCGTGGCTTATGTCATGGATTCTGTGTACGGCTACAAGCTCCCCAAGAAGATGCAGCGTGAATTTGCTGATGTTATTCAGTACCTTTCCGAAAAAGAAGGCGGCGAGATCAAGCCTGAACAGATCATGAAGACCTTCCGCAGAGAATATATCGGCCTTACGGATCCTTTCGAGCTGATATTTGTAGATGTGGATGATAATATGCGCAATGATGAGACTGAGGTAGTTGTAGACTTTTCTTATCAGGGCGAGGTGTTCAAGTCTGAGGCAAGCGGCAATGGACCTATTGATGCAGTCAAGCTTGCCATCAGGCAGTGTGTACCGGAGGTGGATTTCAGGGTGTTGGATTATTCCGAGCACGCTCTTTCCACAGGCTCTCATGCCAAGGCAGCAGCCTATATTGAGATGGAGGACAAGCGCACAGGTAATGTGGTATTTGGCGTAGGCATAAGCTCTAACATTACCAGGGCTTCTATAAGGGGAATGTTCTCCGCGCTTAACCGTCTCCAGATCAAAGCAAGGGACTATGTATGAGGTAAAAAAATGACAAAAATTCTTTTGACCGGTGCAAACGGTCAATTGGGCCGGGCGCTGCAGCAGGTTTATGGCAGCGAAGCGTTCTTTCTGCTTACAGATATGGTGGAATCCGATGGTATCAACAGACTGGATATCACTGATCTGGAAGCAGTTCGCGGGTGCATTTCATCCCAGAAGCCCGAGCTTATTATAAACTGTGCTGCCATGACTAATGTGGATGGCTGCGAGACCAATATTGAGGGGGCGTACAAGGCGAATGCCATTGGGCCCAGGAATCTGGCAATAGCGGCAGAAGAGAACGGCATAAGGCTGGTTCATATATCCACTGATTATGTGTTTGACGGCCATGACAGAGAGGCTCCCTATACTGAATTTGATACTCCGGGACCCATATCGGCATACGGCAGGACCAAGCTGGCAGGCGAGCAGTTCGTCAGGGAATTATGCAGCCGGTACTATTTGTTCAGGACGGCATGGCTGTATGGAGATGGCCATAACTTCGTCAAGACCATGCTGAAGCTGGCCGAAAGTCATGACGAGCTTACGGTAGTCTCTGACCAGAAGGGCTCTCCCACATCGGCGCTGGAGCTTGCAAGGCTTATCAAATACATAGCTCCCAGTGGTGGTTATGGTGTTTATCACGCAACATGCGAGGGAGATACTAACTGGGCTGATTTTGCGGAGGCTATTTTTAAAAAGGCCGATAAGACAGTTAAGGTGCGGCATGTATCATCACAGGAGTACAAGCAGATGAATCCCGCATCGGCGGACAGACCGCACTATAGTATTCTTGACAATATGATGTTAAGGCTGGTATCTGATTACAGGATGGCAGACTGGGAGCAGGCGTTGGAGGAGTATTTCAAGACGCTCAAGCTGTAGTTTCATAGCAAAGCAATCCGCCGGAATAGCTAGAACCACATACATAGAGGAGGATTTTCATGGCAGACAAGAAAAGGACATATCTCGTAACAGGAGGAGCCGGGTTCATAGGCTCTAACTATATACATTATATGTTCGATAAATATGACGACCAGATAATTATAATTAACTTTGACAAATTGACATACGCAGGTAATTTGGCCAACCTGTCAGATGTTGAAGGGCGAGACAACTATATCTTTGTAAAGGGCGATGTCACAGACAGGAAGGATGTCAGCTCTGTTTTTGAGAAGTACGATATAGACCGGGTAGTCCACTTTGCGGCGGAGAGCCATGTGGATCGCTCTATAGTGGATCCTGAGATTTTTGTCAGGACTAATGTACTTGGCACAGCTACCATGCTTAATTGTACCAGGGATGCATGGCAGCAGGAGGATGGAAGCTTTATAGAGGGCAAGAGGTTTTTGCATGTATCCACAGATGAGGTGTATGGATCGCTTCAGGAGCCCAAAGAAGGTGAGGAGCCCTCATATTTCTACGAGACAACCCCTTATGATCCCCACTCTCCCTATTCTGCCAGTAAGGCATCCAGTGATTTCATAGTCAAGGCCTACATAGACACCTACGGTTTCCCTGCTAATATTACCAATTGTTCCAACAACTACGGCGCATATCAGTTCCCTGAGAAGCTGATACCCCTGATGATTCATAATGCTCTTGAAGGCAAGGCTCTGCCTGTCTATGGGGATGGCAAGAATGTCAGGGACTGGCTGTATGTCATGGATCACGCCAAGGGCATAGATATGGTCATGGAGAAGGGCAAGCTTGGCGAGACTTACAACATTGGCGGTCATAATGAGAGGCAGAATATCCAGATCATTCACACAATCCTCGATACGCTGATGGAGCTGCTGCCTCCGGAGGATACCCGCAGGATGAATGTTTCCAAGGATCTTATCACCTATGTTACGGATCGTCTGGGCCATGACAGACGCTACGCCATAGCACCGGACAAGATCAAAAGCGAGGTGGGCTGGGAGCCGGATACATGCTTTGAAGACGGAATCCGCCTCACTGTGAAATGGTATCTGGAGAACGAAGACTGGGTTAACAATGTAACCAGCGGCGATTACCAGAAATACTATGAAGAGATGTATTCAAACAGGTAGGCGGCTTTATGAAATATGATTATCTAGTAGTTGGAGCCGGATTATATGGCGCGGTTTTTGCTCATGAGATGGCCCAGGACAAAAAAAGCGTCCTGGTAATTGACCGCAGGAATCATGTGGCAGGTAACACCTACACCCGGAAGGTATCAGGAATCAATGTACATGAGTATGGAGCCCATATTTTCCACACATCTGATGAAGAAGTGTGGCAGTACATTAACCGCTTTGCCCGGTTCAATCACTATATCAATTCACCAATAGCAATTTACAGGGACGAGCTTTATAACATGCCCTTTAACATGAATACCTTCCATGCTCTCTGGGGAGTAGTGACACCCGAACAGGCAAGGGCCAGGGTATTGGAGCAGATTGCCGGGGCGCAGGTTGATAATCCATCTAACCTGGAGGAGCAGGCCCTTTCTCTGGTGGGCAGGGATGTATATGAGAAGCTCATAAAGGGCTACACCGAGAAGCAGTGGGGCAGGGTGTGTGACAAGCTGCCTGCGTTTATCATCAAGAGGCTGCCGCTGCGTTTTACATATAATAATAACTACTTTAACGACCGCTATCAGGGTATTCCCGTAGGCGGATACACACAGATTACAGATGCACTTTTGGACTCTGAATATATCACAGTCCGGCTTAATACGGATTTCAAGGATATCAGGGACGATATAGAATACGACAGGCTTATATACACTGGCGCTATTGACGAGTATTATGATTACTGCTACGGGCCGCTGTCATACCGTTCGGTGCGATTTGAGACGGAAGAGCTTCCTATGGCTGATTTTCAGGGCAATGCCGTAGTTAATTACACAGAAGCCTATGATCCGAATGTTCCTGAGGACGAGCAGAGCGGCAGGCCGTACACCAGGATAATCGAGCATAAGCATTTTGAAGCAGAGGATACTGATATTTACTCAATACCGTCTACGGTAATAAGCCGCGAATACTCGCAGGAATGGAAGCCCGGCATTGAGCCGTATTACCCGGTCAATGACGAGGAGAACACTGCCCTTTATGAGAGATACAGGGCGCTTGCCGACGAGGACGAAAAAAATGGTGTGCTCTTCGGCGGCAGGCTGGGACATTACCGTTACTATGACATGGACAAGGTTATCGCAGCAGCATTAGAGGCTGTCAGGAGGGAGCGCTCATGAAAGGTATCATTTTAGCCGGGGGAAGCGGCACCAGGCTGTACCCTTTGACCAAAGCTATCAGCAAGCAGATCATGCCGATCTATGACAAACCGATGATCTACTATCCGCTGTCCACGCTGATGCTTTCGGGGATCAGGGAGATTCTTATCATATCAACTACCCGTGATCTGCCCGTTTTTGAGGAATTATTAGGAGATGGCAGCCAGCTTGGTATGAATATTTCATACACTGTTCAGCTTGCACCCAACGGACTGGCTGAGGCCTTTATTTTGGGAGAAGAGTTCATTGGAAGCGATCCGGTGGCACTGGTTCTGGGAGATAATATATTTTACGGACAGAGCTTTTCCGCAGTTCTCAGGGAAACAGCGCATGTGACGGAGCACGAAAAGGGTGCTACCATATTCGGGTATTATGTCAAGCATCCCCAGGAATACGGAGTAGTGGAGTTCGATGAGAACAAAAAAGCCATCTCCATCGAAGAGAAGCCCGAGAAGCCCAAGAGCAATTATGCTGTACCGGGACTTTATTTCTATGATAACGATGTAGTAGCCATTGCCAAGGATATCAAGCCTTCCGCCAGAGGAGAGCTGGAGATAACCTCCGTTAATAACGCCTATCTTGATCGCGGTGATCTGAGGGTTCAGACACTTGGAAGGGGATTTGCCTGGCTGGATACAGGCAATCATGACATGCTGCTTGCAGCGGCTAACTTTGTGGATACTTTTCAGAAGCGTCAGGGGCTGTATGTCTCATGCATAGAGGAAATCGCCTACAAACGGGGATTCATCGACCGCGACCAGCTTTTAAAGCTTGCTGAGCCTTTGCAGAAGACTGCTTACGGGGCGTACCTTGTTGATGTGGCAAACGGATTGTAGGATGGTTGAACTGACCCGGAATTATCGTATAAGGAGGAAACCTTGGCTATAGAAGCAATTGAGAAGGATGTTAATGGCATAGAGGGTCTTGCAGTGATCACTCCCAAGGTATTTAATGATGCCAGGGGCTATTTCACCGAGACATATAACCGCCGTGATTTTGCAGCAAGCTACGGCAGGGACATAGAATTTGTTCAGGACAATCAATCCGCCAGCACCAAGGGTGTGCTCAGAGGACTTCATTTTCAGATCAATCATCCCCAGGACAAGCTTGTAAGGGTACTCTCTGGGGAGGTTTACGATGTAGCCATTGACCTTCGTGAGGGTTCACCTACCTTTGGTAAGCATTTTGGAGTGATACTTTCTGCGGACAATCACAAGCAGTTCTTTATACCGAAGAATTTTGCCCATGGATTTGTGGTCCTGTCTGACAGGGCGGAATTTGCCTACAAGGTTACGGATTTTTATCATCCCAATGACGAGGGAGGTCTTATGTGGAATGATCCCGATCTGGGAGTGGAGTGGCCTCTTGGGGAATATGGGATTGCAGAGTCAGACATACTGCTCTCAGACAAGGACAAGGTTAACGAAAGCTTCCGCTCATACTGTGACAGGACTGGACATGAATTCTGAGATTACTATTATCGACTCTGAGGTTGAAAAATTTCATGTTACCGCGATTCCTCGCGCTCTTATTGAGAACAGGGAGCTTTTGTGGTCTCTTGGGAAGAATGATTTTCGCCAGAAGTTCGCCGGTTCCTATCTTGGTATAATATGGGCATTTGTACAGCCCATAGTTACAGTGCTGGTTTACTGGTTTGTGTTCCAGATGGCGCTTAATGTAGGAACACAGGCGACAAAATCCGGCATTGAAGCCCCTTATGTGCTGTGGCTTCTGGCGGGGCTGGTGCCCTGGTTTTTCTTCAATGACGCCCTGGTCAACGGAGCTAATGCCTTATTAAGCTATGAATACCTGGTAAAAAAGGTAGTCTTTAAAGTTAGCATACTTCCTGTGGTCAAGGTTTTTTCCAGTTTATTTGTACATGTTTTTTTCGTATTGTTTACACTGATAGTGTATATGTGCTATGGTTATATGCCAACATTATATACGCTTCAGATCATTTACTACTTTTTCGCGATGCTTGCGCTGGTTATAGGGCTGGTGTATTTCTGTGCGGCACTAACAGTGCTTTTCAGGGATATGACACAGCTCATTACCATAACGCTTTCGGTACTGGTGTGGATGACGCCCATCATGTGGAACCTTACTCCCATGGTAGAATCAGGGCGGATTCCGCCGGTTATTAAGATAATCTTGCAGCTCAACCCCATGTATTACATAGTTCAGGGCTACCGGGCAGCACTGCTGGATCATGTATGGTTCTGGCAGGAGCCGGTGCTTGGTATATACTATTGGATACTTACTATATTGATTTTCTATATGGGAACCAAGCTTTTCACCAAATTGGAGCCGGGATTTGCAGATGTATTATAGCCTTTTGTCTAATCTGAGAAAAATAAAACTAAACATAATAACTGGATGCATACTGTTGTCGTTATGCGTTACAGGATTCGTTGAGCCTGGGATCAACAATACATATGCCGCTGAAACTAAGGAAGGTGTTTCAGAAGCCGTGGAAAATACAGCCGAAGCTGAAGCGGGTAGTTCCGAAGCCGGAAAAACCACAGCCGAAGCCGAAGAAGGCACATCGGAAGCTGACAATAGTACTGAAAATGTCAGCGGCGGAGCGGCGGCTGTCACAAATCAGCTTTCCGGAGTTGGCTACGCCACTAAATTATACGACGCAACCAACGGTCTTCCCACTTCTGACGCGAATACAATACTTTCCACCAGCGACGGTTTTATATGGATAGGCGGTTACAGCGGGCTTATCCGCTATGACGGAACCACCTTTGAACGGCAGGATTCCTCCGGGGGCATTACCAATGCCAACGCCCTGTTTGAAGACAGCCAAAACAGGCTGTGGGTTGGAACCAATGACAATGGTGTGGTAGTCACTGACAAGGACTACAGCCGTCATTATACCTACCTCGATGGCTTGAGGACATCATCCATCCGCTCTATTACGGAGGATGGCGGTTCCAATATTATAATTGGTACCAATACTGGTATCAGTTATGTAGACACTAACGGCGAACTTTATAATCTGGATGATGGCAGGTTGAATGACGCCTATATCACAAGGCTGGTAAGGGATTCAGCAGGTGATGTGTACGGCAATACAGTAGACGGCAGTTGTTTCAGGATACGCGATCTAAAAGTAATTTCATACTACACATCCGATCAGTTGGGTATAGGCGAGATATCCACCATCTGCGCAGATCCGAATGAGGATGGAGCCGTCTGGTTTGGAACAGACACCGGTCTGGTGGCCAAGGGAAGCTTCGACAAGGATCTAAAGAAGATTCACACCATAGCCCGGCCTGAAGCTGAGGATGCCAATCAAGGTGTAGCCACAACCGTAAACTGTATAGATTTTGCTGGTTCGAGGACCTGGATACTTACCGGGGATTCCATCTTTTGGCTGGACGAATCCAATCGGCCTGTAAAGCTGGACAACATACCACTTAACAGCGCCATAAGCGCTATGACCGAGGACTATGAGGGCAATCTATGGTTTTCCTCATACCGACAGGGCGTTATGAAAATAGTCGCGAACCGGTTCACGGATATTACCGAGCGCGCAGGCCTGGAGCATACGGTGGTCAATGCTACATGCGTTTTTGATAACAACCTCTACATTGGCACAGATACAGGGCTTAGTATTGTAAAGCATGGCTACAGGCAGGTCAATAACGATCTGACAGACTATATAGGCGACAGCAGGGTTCGTTATCTGATGGAGGATAACGATCATAATCTGTGGATATCCACATTTTCCTTTGACAGAGGTTTGGTGTGTTATACGCAGGATGGCGAGATCAAAGCATATACAGTAGACACAGGCATGCCCAGCAATGAAGTCCGGGGGACCTCACTGGCTTCTGACGGCTCTGTCATAGCGGCTACAAATAACGGAATGGCGATCATCAAGAATGACAAGGTTAAAAAGGTCATCGGGCAGGGTTATCCTGGTGTCAGTGATACTGTGTTTTTGTCGGCTATTGAAGGCGATGATGGAAAATACTACATAGGAACTGATGGAGACGGGCTGTATATAGCAGACAAGGATGGTGTCACCAGACTGGGCCGGGATGACGGATTATTAAGTGATGTTATAATGCGTGTCAAAAAAGATGAAAAGCGCGGTATCTACTGGATCATCACATCCAACTCCATTGCATGGATGAAGGATGAGGTCATCACAACAGTTGATAAATTCCCATATTCCAACAATTACGATATATATTTCGATAAAAATGATAATGCCTGGATCCTTGCCTCTAATGGAATATATGTAACCCAGGCAGATAATCTGCTGGGCGAGGAGGAATTTGACTGGCTCTTTTACGATCTGTCCAGCGGGCTTTACAGTATGCCTACAGGCAACGCCATAAGCGCCCTTGAAGAGGACGGAATGCTGTATGTGTCAGGCAGAAGCGGAGTGTACAGCGTCAACATTGACGACTATTTCGAGCAGACCCACGATATAAGATTATTAGTAACCTATATTGAGTCCGATGGTAAGAGATATTACCCCGACGCAGATAATATCATTTCCCTTCCTGCGTCTGTTAATGCCATAACGATCTACAGCCATGCACTTACATATGCCATGCAGAATCCGGAGATATCCTATCAGCTGGAGGGCGTGGATATGCAGCCGGAGCTGGAATTCAAGGAGGAAATGGAGCCTATCAGGTATACCAATATCAAGGGCGGCAAATACACCTACAGGCTGTCCGTTTTAAATACTTCGGACAACACCATACAGCAGACCACCAGGGTTACCATAATCAAGGCCAAGGCTTATTATGAGACCATTTGGTTCGGTATGCTTGTTACGCTGTGTGCACTTTTGATCATCGCTTTTTTTGCCTGGCTATATATCAGGCATCAGACCGAGAAGCTCGTTAAGAAGGAGGAGGAGAACAGGGAATTTATCCATGAAATGGCTCAGGCCTTCGCCAAGATCATTGATATGAAGGACAAGTACACCAACGGCCATTCCACACGGGTGGCTGAATATACAGCTATGCTTACCAGGGAACTGGGCTATGACGAGGAAACCGTTGAAAAGTACTACCACATAGCGCTGCTCCACGACATTGGCAAAATAGGCGTCCCTCCTGAAGTATTAAACAAGCCCGGCAAGCTTACGGACAAGGAGTTTGCCATTATCAAGTCCCATTCGGCCCTTGGCTATAATGCCCTTAAGGATATCAGCATAATGCCGGAGCTTGCAATCGGGGCAGGCGCTCATCACGAGCGGCCTGACGGCAAGGGCTATCCAAAGGGCCTAAAGGGCGATGAGATACCCCGTGTCGCCCAGATCATTGCGGTTGCGGATACCTTTGACGCCATGTACTCTGACAGGCCGTACCGCAAGAGGATGAACTTTGAGAAGGTGGTCTCTATCATGAAGGAGGTCTCCGGCACTCAGCTTACTACAGATGTGGTTGACGCGTTTTTATCCCTTGTGGAAAAGGGTCAGTTCAAAGCTCCTGATGATATGGGAGGAGGCAGCATCGAGGATATTGATAATATCCATAGAAAATTTGAAAATGAGTCCGGCGGCGATGTTGAAAAATAGCCGGTAATGATGTATGATACCAATGCAGAGAACGGAATAATCCGATGGTATCATTTTGCACCGGGTTACGGTGGTGCAGATGGGATACGCTATGTATAAGAGGTAATGTGATATGTTGTATAGAATATATGAGTTTGCGCACAGCGCAGGGATTCATTTCTGGGACATTCCATCCATTTTGCTGCTGGTTATTATGGCAGTGATCGGGATAGTTCACACTGTTCGCCAGAAGCAGCGCCAGGAGGACTTCGAGGATGAGATGGAGGACAAGAGAAGCCGCGAGAGACGGAAGGAGTTCGGGAGGTAGAATATGGATTTTATTATTGAGCATACCCGAATAGGGTTTGAGATTCCGGAGCTTATAGCACTTATTTTCCTGATTGCGGTTGTTGTGTTCTTCTTTGTCCGCAGCCGCCAGATGAAAAAAGCAGAAGAGGAATTAGAAGACCAGATCATGGAAATTCAGAACGAATCAGCTAAGGAGCGTGTCCGTAATCCGTAAGGAGGGACATGCTTCCTTTCATTATAGGAGCTTTAATGAACAATACTACATGGATGCTGTACAATAAAAAGGGTGATTTTTACGGTCTTGCCGAGAAGCTTGGGGTGGATCCGGTTTTAATCAGAATTATGATCAACCGGGGGATTGCGCCGGAAGAGATGGAGGGCTATTTACATCCCTCCCTTGACGGACTTAATGACCCTTATCAGATGAAGGATGTAAAAAAGGCATCAGATATTATCATAAAGGCCATCAACGACCATAAAAGGATCCGCGTGATCGGAGATTACGATGTTGATGGTATTTTTTCCACATATATTCTCACCTGCGGCATAAAGAGAGCAGGAGGGGATGTATCATACGATATTCCCCACAGGATAACCGACGGATATGGCATGAACAGCCGTCTGGTAGAGCAGGCGCATAATGACGGAATAGACCTGATAGTAACCTGTGACAATGGCATCAAGGCATTTGATGAAGTAGACATGGCAAAAAGCTTATGTATGCAGGTAGTTGTTACAGATCACCATGAGCTGGGGCTGAGTGTTGACGAAGCCGGCAGGCAGGTTAGCCGGATTCCGAATGCTGATGCGGTAGTCAATCCTCATCAGCCGGACTGTAATTATCCGTTTCCTGAGATTTGCGGTGCAGTAGTCGCCTGGAAGCTGATACAGGTGTTATATGATTTAATTGGTATCAGGGATGAGGCGATGGATTTTTTGCCTTTTGCGGCGTTTGCAACCATAGGCGACATAATGCCTCTGTGCGACGAGAACCGGAGTATAGTATATTTTGGGTTGAAAGCCCTTAGAACCGTGGATAATCCCGGCCTAATCTCCCTTATGGAGAGGCTTGAGATAACGGAGCGGCCATTGAATCCCTACGATATAGGATTTTTACTGGGGCCATGCTTCAATGCCAGTGGCCGTTTGGATACGGCTCTGAGGGGAGTCGAACTGCTTTTAGAGAAGGATCATGGTTTGGCCTCAGCCAAGGCTGAGCAGCTTCGCAACCTCAATGATCAGCGCAAGACCATGACTGAGCAGGGAACCAGGGAAGCCATAGAGATATTGCAGTCCGAGGGTCTGGAGAATGACACGGTTCTGGTGGTGTATGTTCCCAATCTTCACGAGAGCCTGGCAGGTATTGTAGCAGGCAGGCTCAAGGAGCAGTATTATCGCCCGGTTTTCGTTCTTACAAGAGCACAGGAAGGAATCAAGGGAAGCGGGCGAAGTATCCCCGGATATTCCATGGCATCAAAGCTTCATGGAGTAGAGGAGCTTCTTACCAGATATGGCGGTCATCCCATGGCAGCAGGGGTTTCGCTGCCCTTAGAGAATCTGGATGAATTCCGCAGGCGCCTCAATGAGCAGGCCAACCTTTCCGATGAGGATTTGAAGGCAGTAAAATGGATAGATGTTCCCATGCCGGCAGCCTATGTTACCAGGGAATTTATAGATCAGCTTTCCCTGCTGGAGCCATTTGGTGAGAGCAATGAGCGGCCCCTTTTTGCCGAGAAGGATGTGCAGCTATTAAGCGCCCGTTATATGGGAAGCAGGCAGCAGTTTGTCAAATTCACCGTTCCGGGACATGACGCCAGCAGACTGGAGGCAGTGTACTTCGGAGATGGACAGGAGCTTATAGCCCGGTTAGAGACCCGCTATGGTTCGCAGGAGATAGGTCTGCTGTTTAGCGGTCGGCCGCAAGATATTAAGCTTACTTTTACCTATTATCCCCAGATCAACAGCTTTATGGGGCGGGAGACACTGCAGCTAAGAATTGAGGATTATAAGATAAGTGATAGCTGATAACTATAATCCATACAGGATCGCAGTTTTCAGTTGGTTTGAGATAAGCTTGCTAAAATACATAATTTAGGGTAGAATAGTTCTCTTCCAGGAGGATTAAGATAATGGCAAAATATATTGCAGGAATAGCAATTGCATCAGTAGCGGCGGTATATGTCGCAGGCAGCCTTTTTTTCGGCTCCCGATTCCTTCCGAATACAACGGTGAACGGAATCAGCGCTTCAGCAGCTACAGTGGATACAGTCAAGGAACGCATTCAGGAGCAGGCGGCCGATTACACCCTTACACTGAACGAAGCCAATGACCAGACAGAGGTTATTACACAGAAGGATGTGGATCTCGCCATCGACACAGAGGACGGCCAGATCGAGGCGTTTTTGAATTCAAGAAGCGGCTGGGGATGGGTTCCCGCGCTTTTTTCCAAGTCAGAATACGCCAGCGAGAACATTGTCTCCTATGACAAGTCCAAGCTTAGCAAGATAGTGGACAATCTTAATTGTGTCACCACATCGGACATGGTTGAGACCGAGAATGCCAAGGCCGAGTACGAGAACGGAAGCTTTGTAGCTGTATCCGAGATCTACGGTACCAATATCAATAAAAAAACCTTCAAAAAAAAGCTTGGCAAGGCTCTTTTGAATCTTGAGGAATCAGTGAATCTGGTCGAGGACAAATACTATGTTCAGCCCAAGGTCAAGGCGGATTCCCAGGAATTTGAGCAGCTTGTCGAGGATATGAATGATATCATAGATACCCCCGTAGAGTATCAGGTTGGTTCTAACACAGAGAAGGTTGACAAGGATACTCTTGCCACCTGGATTCGCTCCGATGACAGCAAGACCGTGGTTTTCGACCAGGATGCCATGATGGAATTCTTAGACGAGATGGGCAGGAAATACAATACATTTGGCATGTCCAAGCAGCTTAAGACATCTACAGGCGCCGAAGTTACGGTTCCCGGCGGCAGCTACGGCTGGCGAATTGACAAGGAAGGGGAGCTGGCACAGCTTCAGCAGGAGCTTTTAGCCCACGAGCCTGTAAATCGGGATTTTGTCTATCAATACACGGCGAATACCCACGATGGACCTGATTATGGCAACAGCTATGTAGAAGTCAACCTTACAGCCCAGCATGTGTATCTGTACAAGGACGGCGCACTGGTTACTGATACCGCGTGCGTATCCGGCAATCCCACCAAGGGCAACGGTACTCATACAGGCGCATTCCAGATGACCTACAAGGAAAAAGACGCCACTCTAAAGGGTGAGGATTATTCCACCGATGTTAATTATTGGATGCCCTTTAATGGCAATGAGGGGCTGCACGACGCCACATGGCGCTCCAGCTTTGGCGGCACCATTTATAAGACCAGTGGAAGTCATGGATGTGTCAATCTGCCTCTTTCGGCAGCAGCCAAAATCTTCCCGGTGGTTGATAAGGGCTTCCCTGTCCTGGTTTATACCATGGGAGGCACAGAGTCCGATCAGACAGTGACCGAGGAAGGGGAGGAAGAAAAGCCAGAGGTATCTCCGGCGGATCAGGCCGCTGCAGTTATTGAGAAAATAAATATTATAGGACCGGTTACGACAGAGAGCGGTCCTGCCATCAAGGACGCCCGTTCATCCTATGAAGCTCTTTCGGATGAGGCGAAGGCTCTCGTGACCAATATCCAGACATTATCGGATGCAGAGGCAGCTTATGCGAATATCGAGGCGGCTTCAGGGCAGCAGGAGGCGGCCGCTGTGGCAGCTGATCCGGCTGCGCTTCAGCAAAGCGCTGATCAGGTAGCGGCACAGATTAATGCTATAGGACCTGTGACATCAGAAAGCGGCCCGGCCATTGCAGCAGCTGAAGCAGCTTATAACAGTCTGTCAGAAGAAGCCAGGGCTCTTGTTACAAATGCCGGCGATCTGGCAGCCAAACGCGCGGAATTTGACGCCATGCAGGTTCAATAAGACCCTGGTATTGCCCAATGGACACGAAGTGTGAATTGTTGACCCTAAAAGACTAGCTTCGCGTCGCAGTACTGGCATCCGACGACAGAGTAAGCCAGATATTTCTCGCAGCACAGAGGAGGAATGCACCTTGAACTGGGAAGAATATGTTAGGCGGGTTACCCCCTATGTACCGGGGGAGCAGCCTAAGGATCCTGATGTAATAAAACTGAATACCAACGAGAATCCTTATCCGCCATGTCCAGCAGTTTGGAATGTCATTCGGGATTTCAATGCTGGTGTATTGCGCCGGTATCCTGACCCGGAGGTTTCAATCCTTACGGATGCTTTGGCCGAGTATTATAATGTCCGCTCTGATCAGGTATTTGTGGGAGTAGGCTCTGACGATGTTCTGGCAATGAGCTTTTTGACATTTTTCAATAGTCAAAAGCCGGTTCTTTTTCCAGATATCACCTATTCATTCTATCCGGTTTGGTGTGAATTGTTTGGCATCCCCTATGAATGCAGACCATTAGATGATAATTTCAAAGTGAAGGCAGAGGATTATTCTGGCGATAACGGAGGAATAGTTATTGCCAACCCTAATGCTCCTACAGGCATTGAACTGCCGCAGTCCGAAATCGAGACAATCATTAAAAATAATCCCGACTCGGTATGCATAGTAGATGAAGCTTATGCAGACTTTGGCAAGGAAATGTGGATAAATACAGCAATCTGCTAGTGGTTCGCACTTTTTCCAAATCCAGGTCACTTGCCGGCAGCCGTATAGGGTTTGCCATCGGAAGCCGCAAGCTTATTTCATATATCAGAGATGTAAGATTTTCCTTTAATTCTTATACCATGGATTCCGTGACACAAGCAATTGGTGCGGCATCCCTTTCGGATGATGATTATTTCAAAGATACAATAAAAAAGATCGTTGCCACCAGGGAACAGACAACCGAACAGCTCAAAGGGCTTGGCTTTTTTGTCCTGCCATCGGCTGCTAATTTTTTGTTTATTACGCATCCGACACATCCTGCGGATGAGCTTTTTGCCATGTTAAAGGAGCACAATATTTTTGTCAGATATTTCAAAAGTGACCGCATAGACAGCTATCTTCGGATTACCATTGGAACAGAC
>CAJOFQ010000008.1 GCA_905233955.1 uncultured Lachnospiraceae bacterium | reverse complement strand
TCCAGAGACAGATCACACCAAAAGTTAAAACCGTAATGATTGACATTAATCAAAAGCCGTGTATACTGGTGTATATTTTCAGATGCTTGTTTTCAAGATTCTTCCCATTTCCGGGCAATTCCGAGAAATTCTTTTCCCTGCGGAGTCAGGGATATTTCCGAGTGTCCTTTGGAACGGATGATCAGCTTTGCTCCGACCTCTTCTTCAAGGGATCGGATCTGCTTTGACAGGTGACTCTGTGTCGTGAATACAGCATTCGCCGCATTGGTAATATTCCCATACTCAACGACACTGAGAAATGCCTGAATTTTTTCGCTGTCAATCATAAAACTGTCTCCTTTAAAATATTCTATTTCAGACTTTTTATTACTTTATAGGAAAGTGCTTTGCATTTCCTATAGAGCAAAAATGCTCCGCAGGATGCGACGCGCGCAGATATGTGGATATTTGCTTCGCAAATCTGCGCTTGCGCAGGGGATTCCGCAAGCGGAATCCCTTTGTTCTTCAGGGAAAAAGCTAAATGATCCCGTCATTTGACTATCATATGGCGTGATGATAAACTACGGTAAATGTATATGACTGCTTCGCGGCTGCCACCCGGCATGAAAGTGGATTGCTTCATTGCGGTCGTGGAGCATACCCCGTCCTTCCAGGGCGGGGTTGGAACTAATTACTAACAGGCGGGGATCCATTCCCAGGAGGTCTGCCATGGGTTTCTATATCAATCCCGGTAATGACAATTTCAAAGAAATACTAAATGACGAATACATCGACAAATCCGGTCTGATATCCGTGATCAACCATACGATCGGAACAAGCCGAAGGCTTTCCTGCGTCAGCCGACCGCGCCGTTTTGGCAAGTCTTTCGCGGCAAACATGCTGGAAGCCTATTATGATTGCGGCTGCGATTCCCATGAGTTGTTTGATGGTCTCGCGATAGCGGATGATCCCGACTATGAGAGACACCTCAACCAATATAATGTACTGTACTTGGACATCACCGGCTTCATGGCGGACTCGACGATTGATGGATTGTCGGCGTACATCGGCAGGGAGATCGTTAAGGACGCGGCAGACGGCTATCCTGGCATCGATAGCGAAGATTCCGTAAAGAAGGCATTAAGCAGGATAGTGGAAGAAACCGGCCGCAAGTTCGTGGCCATTATCGATGAGTGGGACGCGGTAATCCGCCATCCGGAAAGCACGGAAAAGATCAAGAGGGAATTTCTGGAATTCTTGCGATCCTTGTTTAAGAGCGACATCACGAAAAAGGTGTTCGCCGCGGCTTACATGACGGGAATCCTACCCATCAAAAAAGACGGGACGCAGTCGGCGATTTCGGAGTTTCGCGAGTACACCATTCTTGATCCGGCAGAGTTTGCGCCCTATGTTGGTTTTCTGGAGGAGGAAGTCGTAAGGGTCTGCGAAGATAATGGCGTGCCCATTGCGAAAATGAAGGAATGGTATAATGGATATGGGCTTATGACGGTCAAGGGAGAACGGATTTCCGTATATAATCCGAATTCCGTCATGCGTGCCTCTGAGCACGGCCGGTTCCAATCATACTGGGTGCAGAGTTCCGCGGTTTATGGGGCGTTAGATTACGTCAATCTTGATTTTGACGGGCTCGGCGAGGCAATGGAAAAGCTGACCGCCGGACTTGAATATTCCTACAAGACGCGGGATTTTAAAAACGACCTGACCTCGTTTGAAACGGCCGATGACGTGCTCACGCTGTTGACGCACTTTGGATATCTTACATACGACGTGGAAAAAGGAGCGGGCAGGATTCCCAATCATGAGATTCGGGAGGAATTTGCGGGCATGATACACCGCGTTACCCACAAGGAGACCATGGCGCGGCTGAAGGAAAGCGAGCGGTTTTTGGCGGACGTCGTCGCCGGCAACGCCGATAAAGTCGCGGAAAACGTCCAAAGGGTCCACATGAAGGAAAGCGCGCCGCTTTGGTACAATGACGAGCAGGCCCTTCGCGCCATTATAAAGCTCGCCTTCTTTACCTACAGGGACCACTACGTCAAGCTCGAAGAGCTGCCCTCCGGCACCGGATACGTGGACATGGCATACCTCCCGAAAAAATACGATCCATCGCCGGCAATGATCATCGAACTAAAGGCGGGCGGCACGCCGGAAGAAGCCATCGGGCAGATGCGCTCAAGAAACTACGCCTCGTCCGTGGAAGGCTTGGGGAGCAAGCTGCTGCTCGTTGCCATCACTTACGACAAGGACGACAAGGCCAAGCCCCATCATTGCATGATAGAAGATCTTTGATTTTTACAAAAAGGGATTTTTGCGGACAATCCGCAGCAGATGTTGGAGTTGGTATGAAGGAATACAGATTTTATGGCTGGGAAACGGCCGACGTGAAGGATGAAAACGGCCTCGATCCCCGTGATTATTATGACATGCTGTCTGAGATTTGGTCGGCAGACACTCAAGTATCGTATTTTCATTAAACTTCTGATGAACCGTGAGGAATATCTTGCCGCCGACCGCTGCGATTTCAGTCAGCAGCGCATTCGCGCTGGGTACATGCGTCCAGAATTCGGAAATATATTCTTCAACGGCCTTATACTTCCACTTCCCCACGTAGCTGACCATATATGTAAAAAATGCGCGTCCGTTGCCTAAAGATTTCCCGAAGGCGTCACATTTCTCCGCGAGCGTCGGTGCCTTAAGCATCATGCGGTTCCGGTTGGCCGAAAAGGTCATCGCTCCGGCGACTCTGTCAGGATCGATTTGTGCAAACGTTGTTGACATTGGTTTCCAAACATCCGGCTTAAAACTCTACGGCCTTGCGTAAAATCTGTTTACGAAGTCATCTATCGGCTCGCAGTAAATGGTGCCGATCTTGTGGGTCGGCCTGTGGACGACCATCTTTTCCCCCGTTCTCGTATGTATGCCCACATAGAGGACAATGTGCTCGTGCGGCACCTCCCTTTCTTCCCGGTGTCCGAATTCCCGTCCCGCTTTTATGGTTCTTTCGTCCATTTCCCCTCCTTTCGCGGCATATTCCCCATTTAATTGCAAAAGTCCACTTCTACTATACCATACTACCGCCAATATCTCAACTGAGAGGTTGTGCTGTTACCACGTTCCAAGCGTACGGATTTGCTTATTAACAGGATGAGTATCCTGTGATATAATAAGAAAGGAATTTTATATAGCAAGAGGAGGAAAAATGAAAGCAGACAAGATCATCAAAAACGCAAAAATCTACACGGCAGACAAGGACAACCCGCGGGCAAGCGCTCTTGTTGTGAAGGACGGAAAGTTTGCCTACGTAGGCGACGAAGACGGCCTTTCTGCCTATGAAGGCGAGGTCACGGACTTGGGCGGCAGATTCGTCATGCCCGGCATCTTTGATAGCCACGTGCACGTGACCCTCCCAGTAGGCTTTGCTTACGCCGAGGAGAGTGAGCGAATTGCATGCGAAGGCAAGCAGGAGGTACTGGACTTCATGGCGGACTATATTGGACAGCGTCCCGGCCAGAAGTGCTACCGGTTCATTCTGGAGAAAAAGAACCTGCTAGGCGAGACACTCACCAAGGAAGATCTCGATGCCATTTGCCCGGATGCGGAGATTCAGATTCAGGAAGCGGAATTCCACAGCGTGTGGGTGAATTCCAGGGTCATGAATCGCCACGGTATCACTGACGAGTCGCCGGATCCCGTTCCGGGACTCAGCGTGTATGAACGCAAAGATGGCAAGGTGACCGGATATATCATTGAAGGTTCCGCGGAGTCGCGCATCATCCTGGACGGTTCTATGGACCTGAGTGACGAGCAGATTGATGCCGCACTTTTGTCATGGGTAGACTTCTCTGTAAGCCACGGCGTCTCGGCGGTCTTTGATGCCGGTATTCCGGGTTACCCCGAGTTCCATGAGCGCGTGCTCCAGCGACTCTGTGCCCTGGACAAGCAGGGGAAATTGCCCGTATATGTGGACAGCTGCTATGTGATTGCCGCCAACTGGCAGGCCGAGGAGGGTCTCAAGGAACTTAAGCGTTTCAGGGAGGAATACAACACGGAGCACGTCAGGGTTCATACCATGAAGATTTTCATGGACGGCACCCAGAAGATTCATACCGCCGCCATGGTTACCCCTTATGTGGATACACCCGAGATGGCCGCTACCGCCTTCAATAAGGAGGATCTTGGCGCACTGATGATCCGGCTCAACGAGGAAGGCCTGGATCTTCATATGCACACCGTAGGCTCCGCAGCATCTCGCGTTGCGCTAGATGCCACAGAGATAGCCCAAAAGGAGCTGGGCGATAAGTTTACCATGAAGGTTACCTGCGCCCACTTGGAGGTACAGGACGATGCCGACATGGATCGTTTCGCCCGACTGGGCGTCATTGCGAACTATACGCCCTGGTGGCATTCCGGCGACTACAGGATATGGGCCACCTGGTTGGGCGAGCAGCGTGCCCGCAAGATGTTCCGCTGCAAGACAATGTGGGACAGTGGCGCCTTGGTGACATGGTCCAGCGACAATGTAGTATTCAATTTTCCGTGCTGGAACCCTTATCTGGGCATGGAAGTGGGAATGACACGACATATCACAGAAAAAACCAATGCTCCTGAATTCACTAGAAGCGAAACTATACTCCCGTCCGAAAACGAGAAAATGGGCATCGAGGAGATGCTTTTGGGCTACACCATCAACGGCGCAAAGCAACTCGGCATCGAAGATCGCAAGGGGTCCGTCATCGCAGGCAAGGACGCGGATTTTCTGGTATTCGATCATGATCTTCTTACCGCAGAACATGAGGGCTTCAGCTACAATAAACCGAGCGAGGTGTATTTCTGCGGGAAGAAAGTAAACTAGGCGCTTTGAAATGAGCGAGGAAGCGTAGCTTAAGAATTAAGATATCTAAAGAGCGACCACTCAGATGATGGGTGGTCGTTTATTTGCTTCGCAAATCTGCGCTTGCGCAGGGGATTCCGCAAGCGGAATCCCTTTGTTCTAAGTCTGCCATGGGATTTTATATCAATCCCGGTGACGGCAACTTCAAAGAAATAGGAGGGGCGCTTTTAGTACCCCTCCTTATAATGCACCCTGCGGCCGCATCTATCATTTCCAGCGTAACAGGTTTCTTCCCTTGCTGTTTTGCTTTTTTTAATTCCAGTACAAAAGCTTTTTCAAATATACGTACCGGTTTTACGAGGATGTCGCTCCGTACATTGTACCGCCATTACGAAGCTGGCAGATGGCGGATGTACCTTTTGTAAGGACAATGAAGAGAACCGAAGGGAGATATGGAGATGCTTTTACCGTCTGATATCGAATGAGCGGTTTGAACTACTGTTTAAATATGCGGATACGATTGCTGCCCTTGGCCTTATGAAACCCGAGTCTGCCCTGACTGACGGGATGCGGGAAACTATGGCGACTATGAGGATGGATGAGGCGGCATTCCTGAGAAGCCAGATCATCGAGATCAGGAGACGCAAAGACGCACTCTGCGCCGAGCGGGCGGAGGACGCAAACACGGAAGTCACTACAACCACGATCACATCGCCTGCTACGACGGGCACAATGACCATTACGCTGACCATCGGCGACAAGGACTCGGAGGATACGTCAGGGAGCGATAACGACGGCAGCATAGAATTGAAGCAGGCGTCCGCGACAAGCGGCGTTACGAAGGCGGCGCTTTCAGATGGCACGCAAAGCATTTTGGAAAAATACGCAAGAACGGTGGGAGGCGCAAACGCCGCAAAGCTCGTCGTGGATCCGCAGAGCGAGTCCAACGTGGGTGAGTATGAACTTACCTCATATCATAATATATGTAGAAAAGCCCCGGAGAACCGGGGCTTTTCTTAAAAAAGTTTACGCGTGAGTGCCGCGTTTCGAACCGTCGAAATGTTTTAAAACTTAAATTATAATTCTTCTAATGTCTTGTTAAGATCAGATCTTAGCGTACTTAGCCTTTGCAGGAGCCTGCTTCTTAATCTTAGCCCATGCCTTCTTAACCTGAGTGCTGTTGCCCTTGATCTTGAAGATCATGTTGCTCTTGCAGCCGCTGAATGCCTTAGAACCAACCTGCTTTAAGCCTTTACCGGAAAGCTTAACTGTAGCAAGCTTCTTGCAGTCATAGAAAGCCTTAGCGTTGACCTTCTTGAGATTCTTCTCTGTACCGATATAAGCCTTCTTCAGCTGCTTGTTCTTGCGGAATGCACCGTTGTGGATGAACTTAGCATACTCAGCCTTAACGAACTTCTCCTTAGCATTCTTGAACAGCTGTGAATTGATGGTATCAATCTTACCAACTGAAACTGTGCTAAGATCAGTGTTAACTGCTAATGTAGACCAGTCAACATCCTGTGTATAAGCACTGTAAAGACCATTATCGTTTGCGAAATTAGCAACACTAAATACAAATACTTCATCAAGCATAAGATTCTTGCCCTTAGCTATGTCAGACTTCAGCATCTCCATATCGTACTCATTAACATCCTGGAGCTCAAGTCTCTGATTTGCAAGACCATTTACTCTGATGGCGTTAGTAGCAATACCATTAACACGAGTAATAGTTCCATTAACGATCTCTACAAATGCACCAGCGTTAGCACCTGCTACAGAGTTAGCAACTACATCGTAGTGAACGCGGATAGGTGTATAGCGGTTGTTGCTGCTCTTAAGCTTAACAATACCATTCCAATAGATATCACCATCTCCTACAACTGTATTAGCGAACCAAACTCTCATAATACCGTTCACACCGTTGATACGGATAGGCACGCGTACTATTGCCCCCTGGTTCAGCTTGTAGATAAAGTTATCAAATACAGTAGCATTAGCTGTTGTACGAACAAAATTAACACCGATTCCACCGTTATTCAACACTGTAGGAACAGCCCACCTTGTTCTGCTACCATCATTGATGGTATCATTGTACTCGCCATTAGTAACAACCTTGCCTGTAGCCTGCGCTCCAATAGTAAGGTAATCCTCAATATCAGAAGGATTAGTTACTTCTACTGTCTTAACAGCAGATCCTGCTGTAACATCTGTTAATGAAGGAGTGAGGTTAGCACCTTCAGCTGCAACATCTGCTGTTGCCTTAGTCACCCAAACGCTTGCTGAAGTAACATTCCACTTATTGTCAGAAGCAGTGTAGGTCCCTGTAGTAGTACCAGCCATAGCCACTAAATCAGCCGCCTCTTCTGCTGAAACAATATAATCCAGTTCATAATCTCCTGTTACATCTTCTGCCTCTTTTGATGAATCTGTAATGTACAGAGTATCATAGTTAGCATTAGCGAAGGTAGTAAAACTTCCCTTGGTAGCTGCCAGTGCCTCCGGAGCAACTACGGTAGAAAGAACCATAGCTGCAGCCATAATCTTTGCAATTGTCTTTTTCATTTTTGCGTAAATCCTCCTTTCGACTTAAACAAGTAACAATAAAAGTAAACTGCAACACTCATGTTGCATACTAACACCCTTATTCTTGTTTTGTCAAGACGATTTACGAAAAGTTAAAATATTTTGGGATTAATCGTGCTTTTGAACAAAGCACCGGAAGATTTTTTGCAACTTTTTTTAAATTTTCAGCCCCCAAATTTATACATTCGTTTACGAATATAAAAAATTGTTAATTAGGGGATGCGTATGGTGACTTGGACTGATCTAATCCAATTTGTGATTATGCTCACTGCAGTTGCAACGCTTGCTTATATTATAGGCAAAAGAAAATGACCGCCCTCTTTTACCCATAGTGTGCGGTCATTCTGATCAAAACACGGGCTAACCGTCTACTACGGTGGCACCTTTTATAGTATATAAGATACAACCCCTGAACAATTTTGTCAACTACCTACTGCGCCACAAGCGCGTCGTGGATCTGCTGATGCTCAGGCTTTGCTATCTCTTTTAACAAGGTTTCGTATTCGCCAGAGGACAAAGATGTCACATCACTGGCCTTTGAAATAATATTGGTAACTCGAAGCTGGACATTCGGCTCGTATTCCACCTTGCTGAAGGGAGTATCCAATTTTTTTATAATCTGCGCCGTGTATTCATCCTGCTTTTTGGCAATCTCGGCGTACTTACCCTCCAATATCCGGTATGCTTCACGGAAATTGTCATTAGCCATTATTCCATCATAAACTGCAGGGTAGTTCTCCTGGGCATATAACAGATAGTGCAGGATATAATATTTAAACTCCGCATAAGCCAGCTTGTTGCCGCAGGCAAGCGAGAGCCAGATACCCCATGTGTACTGATTGTCCGGGCCTTCCTTGTCATAATAGTCATACAGGCAGATGTCATTATTAGTACCCCAGGTATAAGCACAGAATTCGTTAAGAAGTCCGTATATGCCATCCACATTGGTCGCCAATATATCTGACGGACTTCCAATATAATTCTCATATCTGAAAGATTTGCATTCTTCCGGAATGGTTGCAGCCATCTCAACTGTAGGATATATCTCAGTGTGTGATACAACTATCGAATCACCATCTCCCATGTAGAGTCTCTCGTCATTCTCATCATCCATCCTGGAATACTCGTGACATTCTTCGTGTACGATAGTTCCCAGCACATCTACAGCCAGATTGACATCCTCATAGTATTGTGTTATATCATCGCCATTATCAAGCCCTGTTTTAACTAAGAAATAGCCATCAGGATCATAGGCGTCCAGCACCTCCAGAAAATGATCTTCATCACAGCTTGCTTCTATCTCAGGCGACCTTTCTTCCTGTAAAGCAAGATAATCATCGTAGGCTCTAAAAAGCCACACTAACCCAAGAGCCAGAGCAATACACAGTACAACGCAACCTATGATGATCATCTTCGCGGATATCCTGCTTGTCTTAGTGTTATCCATTTTTAAAAATCCTCTTCGTAAGCTTTCTTAATCAGCAACAAAGATTATACCCTGTATTTTGCCTTGATTCAATAATTTTTTTACAATTCAACCCCGCCCTGGAAGAACGGTGTATTCTCCCGACTGTAAGATAGTCCCCAGGATTGAGCAACACTTGGGAAAGGATATATGTATATCAGTGGTCACGCTGGGTGAATTGGAATACGGAGCAAAGAAAAGCAAGTATCCAGATAAGACCAGGACGGGTGTTTACACATCAAGAGTTCAAGGGCTAAATGTAGAGGACTGGAGCGTGTAAGAACTTTGGGATATAAGTATTTCTTGAAAAATAGGGCATTTGGGGTAACAACACAACATCTAGTCATTCTATATTGCAAATTCGTGTATTTAGTAGATGACAAATTGACTTATCCGTAGTATAATGTACCTGAGTAAATGGACTTATTATACCCCGACGCCGGTTTTTACCTTATTTTTCGTTGATTTAGGCGTTACTCTCAGGGAAGGAAGGAGGGGTGTTCTATGGCAGTAATCATGAATAGTGATGTGTATAATTACTATGTCTCGACTTATCAGCCGTATGCGGGTAATAGCCGCTTCGATTCCCATAAGAAGAGTGATCTGAAGAATGTCTATAACCGGATTGTGAATTCTACCAAGGACGCTCCCTTGTACAAGATTCGCACCGGAACTGAGGTCACTAAATTTGCTATAGATCTTAAGGAGAATGCCAGACGCACACAGAATCTTGTCTCATCCCTCCAGACGGAGAGTGACGACATCGAGAGCGTCTTCCATAAGAAGGTTGCGACATCATCCAACGAGTCCGCAGTAGCTGTTGAGTACATGGCTGCATCCGATTCGGATAATAGTGTTGACGGCTTTACCCTTGGGGTCAGGCGTCTTGCAAGGCCGCAGATCAATCGCGGCAACTTCCTGGAATCCAGAGGACATGATTTTGAAGAGGGAACCCATTCATTTGATCTGGATACTACACAGAATTCCTATGAATTCCAGTTCAATGTTGGTTCTTCCGATACCAATCAGGATGTTCAGCGTAAGATCGCCCGCCTGATCAACACCTCTGATGTAGGGCTGTCTGCTAAGATCATAGACCGCGGTGGTACTCAGTCAGCGCTTGAGATCACCTCCAAGCATACAGGTCTGGCTGAGGGCGAGGATTATCTTTTCGATATTCACTCTGATACCGCTCAGACAGAACTTGGGCTGTTGGGCATTGCGGATGTGACGCAGTCGGCGGCGAATTCTTCATTCACGCTTAACGGGACGCCCCACGAGTCGCTTTCTAATACTTTTACGATTAATCGTGCCTTTGACATTACACTGAACAGTACTACACCTGATGACGAGCCTGCCACTATCGGCTTTAAGGCGAGCTCTGAAGCAATGGCTGACTCTGTGAATGATCTGGTGGAGGCTTTTAACGGCTTTGTTCAGATCGGTGCTCAGTACGCCTCTTCTCATAATAATACCACTCTTCTCGGTGAGATGACGAGGTTGTACAGCAGTATGAGTGATGAATTGTCATCAGTTGGCGTGATTTCCAATGAAGACCAGACGCTGTCTCTTGACCGTGATGCCATAGGCAGGGCCGTGTCCGGTGAGGACTCCGGAAGCGCTTTTGGCATTTTGAATCGCTTCAAAAACGCGATTTCTCGTCAGGCTGACAAGACGGCTATCGATCCTCTCAATTATGTAGATAAGGTTCCCATAGAATATAAAAATCCCGGCCGCAGCTTTGTGGCGCCTTACGCGACCAGCCGCTACGCGGGACTTTTAGTAGATCAGTCATTATAAAACACAGCCTTAGTCGGGCTGTGTTTTTTATTCAGAATTTTGTCACTCAAGTAACCCGGCAATCCTGTCAAGGATTATTCTTGCAGCGTCAGTCTTACTCATCAATGGCAATTCCTCTGCCGAAGCTTCTGTTATAATGGTAATTATATTGGTATCTGTTCCGAAGCCGGCTCCCTCGACCTTGACATTATTGGCAATGATCATATCAGCACCCTTCCGGGTAAGCTTGGCGCGGGAGTTTTCTACCATATTCTCAGTCTCCATGGAGAATCCCACCAACACCTGGTCTGCCCTCCTGTGGGAACCCAGAAAGCCAAGAATATCCTCTGTGGGCTCCAATTCAAGACTGCCGCTCATGTCGGCTTTTTTCAGCTTTTCCGGCGCGACATTAGCCGGACGCATATCAGCCACGGCGGCACAGCATATGATAATGTCACTGTCACCGGCACGACTTTTTACAGCCTCTGCCATCTGTGCAGCCGAGACAACATCTATTCGTTCCACAGCTTGGGGCGTCGTAAGATTCACCGGTCCCGAAACCAATGTTACATCAGCATTTAACAAGGCCGCCTGTTGGGCAAGGGCATAGCCCATCTTGCCTGTGGAATGATTGGTTATGAATCTCACCGGATCAATAGCCTCTCGGGTAGGTCCGGCTGTTATCAGGACTTTTTTCCCGGTCAGAGCCCCGTCATCAGATAATTTTACCTGGTTTTCTGATGTCAAATCTCCCTTGCTGCCTGCACCAAGCTCTTCCACAATACAGGAATACAGCTCTTCCGGTTCCGGCATCTTGCCGGCGCCAACATCACCACAGGCCAGATATCCGCTTGCAGGCTCAATAATCCTGATTCCCCTCTTACGAAGCGTATCAAAATTAGCCTCGACAGCAGCGTTCTCATACATAGCAGTATTCATAGCAGGAGACACTAAAACGGGACATCTGCAGGCTAAAAGCGTGGTGGTAAGCATATCATCCGCAATGCCGCAGGCCATCTTGCCGATAACATTGGCTGATGCAGGCGCCACCATGGCTATATCAGCGCTTTTTGCAATAGATACATGCTCTACAGAAAACTCAAAATTGCGGTCAAAAGTATCCACCAGACATTTACGACCGGTCAAAGTCTCAAAGGTGACCGGAGTAATAAATCTGGTGGCATTCTCAGTCATAATAACTGTAACGCTGGCATGCTGTTTTTTTAACATGCTGACAAGTGAAGCTGTCTTATAAGCGGCTATGCTGCCTGATACACCTATCAGTATATTCTTACCGTCAAGCATCAGTAAACACCTCTATAACAGGCATTTTTTCCTCAACCTGTCCCTGAACCATTACGGATAATCGCTTGTAATCGTCTGTATTGGAGATGATCATAGGCGTCTCTATCGACATACCCTCTGCCTTAATCAGATCAATATCAAATTCTAATAGCAGCTCTCCGCACCTGGTATGGTCACCCTGCTTCTTGTGGGGGGTAAAACCCCTGCCATCCAGCTTAACAGTCCCCAGGCCTACATGCATAAGAATCTCCGCTCCCTTGTCGGAATGAATTCCAATAGCATGACCTGTAGGAAAAAATGTACCTATCACCCCATCACATGGAGCGTAAAGCCTGCCCTCGGAAGGAATAAACGCCACACCCTTGCCAAGAGCCTCAGAAGCAAAAGCATCGTCCGAGACATCCTTCAAGGGAATAGTCTCTCCCCGTACAGGAGCTGTCAGAATCTCATGATCCGGCCGCCTTGCACTGTCATTACCCAAGGCGCTTGCGGGTTCACCCGAAGCCTTGGAACGGTTAGACAAAAGTACAGCGCCGACACCGCATATAATACCTGCAGCAACAGCAATTACACAACTGGTGGTGATATCCATTCCCACAACATGGTTAAGCAGAAGCTCCACGATTACTACTACAATCGGCGCAATGAGCAGCCTAAGCTTACCGGATGGGGCATCACTTGAAGAAGCTTCGTCCTTGATAAGACCAAGCTCCTCCATTTTACCTGCCTTTAACACACTGCTGTATATGGCCGGGGCATCCCCGTCAACACTGATACAGTATTCTCCGTTGCTGCGCGAAACAGCTTTGATACCATCCAGACTTTCAATGATACCGCTGTTGGCATTGCCATCGTCCCTGAGAACAAACACCAGATCCTTACCGCGGTATGTGAGCGATACGACATTATCCCTGCCCCCGACATTGAGGACAAGCATCCTTGCCAGACCATCGTAGGTATTATTCTCAGTCGTCATCGTCATCTGAGTCGGAATCAATAATGTGACCCGTTACGGCGTTAATCGTGTACTCATATTCGGACCCATCATCGTCCTCATCATAGTAATATGTACCGTCATAGTAATAATATTTGCGTTTGCTAACTTTTTCTGTAAATGATACTTCGTATACGAGCTTGCCGTCATCCTCGTCCAGATCAACACTCATATCAGTTACATCGTCTCTGTCTAAATCAGCGTCATCCAGAGCCTTGTTCCTGGCACTCTTCTTGGTGATTACGGTGTAGGTCTTGGCATTCTTCTTAATAATGGAGCCTGTCCTGGCACTGATGGTGTATGCATAGTGATTGTAGGTACGACCAGACTTATGAGCATAGAAGTATACCATGTATACATTCTTACCATCCTTGTAGGTCTTGTCCACATCCATACCCTCCACACTGCTGCTGCCGACACCGGCATTCCTCATGGCAATTCTTTTTGCCTTTGAAGATGTAATGTTGGTGGCTGCCTGGCTCTGTGAAGCCGTCATAGGCAGGGCAATCCCTGTAAATGTACCTGCAACCATAGCCATAACTACCATTATGACTGCAATTCTAATTGACATAATTCTTTTCATCGTTGTTAACCTCCTTAACACTTAAACCTCTGGGACTGATTATTATCGCAGTCCCTTAATTCACTCTTCAGTTGTTCTCTAATCGCCTCCTGTTCTTCATCTGTAAGCGTCAAATGGTTCCACTCCCGTATGACATTATCACCCTCAAAACGCGGGATCAAATGCACATGAAGATGAAAAACGCTCTGCCCTGCTGCCGCTCCATTGTTCTGGACCACATTAAGCCCGTCACATGAGAGCCTGGACTTGATATGAGCGCCTACCTTCGCTGCCAGCGGCAGTAAGGCCGATCCGGTTTTTTCATCCATCTCAAAAAGGTCTGCAAAATGCTCCTTGGGAAGGATCAGTGCATGACCCTTTGCGGCGGGCGAAGCATCCAGAATCACCTTGAAATCATCATCCTCATAGATAGAATTGGTAGGGATATCGCCATTCGCAAGCTTACAAAAAATACAATCTTCTTTTTTCATAGAACACCCCCTCACTTATGATTCACAGCACGCACACTTTGTGTGCAATGTGCTGTTCAACACTCATATTTAATCCAGGTCGTAGTCCTCCAGAAGCTTCCTCGGAACTAACGCCTTGGCAATATTCATAGCATGATCAGAGCACCTCTCATACTCCTCGCACATGTCAGTATAGATATGACCTGCAAGAGGATCGCACTTGCCCTTGATTACGCGGCCTATATGCTTCTCTACTGCTTCGGATTCAATCTGATTAACCAGATCTTCAGACTCCTGCGCCTCGGGAATCAGTTCAAAATCCTCATTAACAAATATCTTAAGTGATAATTCAATAGTCCTGTTAGTCTGCTCCGCTAAAAGCATCATATCCCTTCTGGCGTGCTTGGAGAACGCCTTCTTGGGATCAGGCACCTTGTCTATGAACTGTACAATATTATGCGCATGATCACTGATCCTGTCAAAATCAGAAACTATCATGGCCAGGTTGGAAGCACGAAAAGCGTCTGCCTCAGGAAGCTCCGTAGCATTCAACGCCAGAAGGCGCTTGTTGATCTCGCCTGTCAGGTAATCCACAATCCCCTCAGACATGTGAACCTTCTCTATGAGCTCTTCATCCCTGTCAAAAAAAGCTGTAGTGGCATCCTTGAGGCTGTCACGGGCGATTTTGCCAAGACGCTCCGTCTCCAAAATGGCCTGCCTTATGGTAACTGCCGGCAGTGTGTTCTGAGCGTCAATCATGTACATAAGCTGACGCTCGCGCCGGGAAATAGTCTCGCTTTGCAGCACCGGAATAATAATTTCTGAAAGCTTAGCTATACCTTCTGAAAAAGGAAGCATTGCAATAACGGCTATGATCGCAAATATAGTATGTGTATTAGCGACCTGGCGCCCTATATCATTCGGTGAAAGCGCCTGTATCGCGTCCAGTATCTGCGGAAATACATTGATCAGTACACAAAGCAGCACTGCCCTGAATAAATTGAATAACAGGTTCAGTATGGCTGTACGCTTGCCGTTACGGTTAGTAGTAAGGGAGGCAAGAATATTGGGAGCTACCGATCCTATGGCCGCACCAATGACCAGGTATACCGCTGTGTAGTAATCCAGCATCCCCTGTACAGCAAACGCCTGAAAGATCACCACCGATGAGGATGAACTCTGGAGCAAAGCCGTAAAAGCAACTCCAAATAAAATCGCTAAAAACGGATTGGACAGGCTCGATAAAAATGAAACGAACCTCTCGCTCTGTGAAAGGGGTATAATCGCCTGTTTGATCATGGCAATACCCACAAAGAGCATACCAAATCCCATTACAATATTACCGATGTGACGGATTGTCTGCTTTTTTACAAACAGGAATATTACACACCCCGAAAAAAGCAACACCGGAGCAAATGCCGAAAGATCAAAGGCAGTAATCTGAGCCGTAACTGTGGTACCGATATTGGCACCCATGATAACTCCTATGGCCTGGGTGATGTTCATCAGGCCTGAGTTAACAAAACCTATCACCATCATATCTGTGGCCGACGAGCTCTGGATCATAACGGTAACGCCGATTCCCAGAAGGACGGCCCGAAGCTTACTGGAGGTAACATTCTCCAATATACCGCGCAGCTTGTCACCGGCAGCGTTCTGCAAACCGCTGGACATGGCAGTCATGCCATACAGAAAGAGTCCCACCCCTCCCAGCAGCGAAAAAAATGTCGTTATTGTCATCGCTAATCCTCAAATGGTATCAAAACGGTATCACTTGACTACAAACTGATTCAGCAGTTCATTGAGATTGTTGGATTCCTCTGATAATTCATTGGATACGGCACTGGACTCCTGGGCGGTGGCAGTATTGTCCTGGATAACATTGGATATCTGCTCTATTCCGCCGCTTATCTCGTCCATTCTGCTTTCCTGCTGGTTTGCAATATCTCCGGTATTCCTGATAAGCTCCACTACCTCGTCAACAGATTCCTTGACCTTCTCGAAGGCCTCCTGTGTCTCCTTGACTACTGATGTACCTGCCCTTATCTCGCTTAAGGCGCCATTGACCAGATCCTGCGTATCCTTGACAGCCTGGGTACTCTCTGCGGCAAGGTTGGAAATCTCCTCCGCTACTACTGCAAAGCCCTTGCCCGCTTCACCTGCCCTGGCAGCCTCAATTGAAGCATTAAGGGACAAAAGCTGGGTCTGGCTGGCTATATCCTCAATGGTATTAGACACATGTTCAATCTGCTTGGACGCCTGGGCTATACGATCCATGGCGTCTGTGACCTCGGACATCTTGCCAGTGCCTATCTCCACATCATCACGAACCTGCAAAGCCTTGTCACTTCCAACCTGAGCAGATTCCGCCATCTTCCTGGTCTGCTCTGTAACAGTCTGGACAGAAGCTGTAAGCTCCTGGATTGCCGCCGCCTGATCGGTGGCACCCTCAGCGAGACCAGCCGCTCCCTCCTGCATGTTGGCAGCTCCCCTGGAAACTGTTCCGGAGGAATCTTTGATCTGCTTCATGGTCATGGACAATTTGTCAACAATATAGTCGAGAGTATATTTGATGCCCTGATAATCCTCTACATACAGGTCAGGCCTCTCAGTACTCTTGGAGAAATCGCCCTCTGAAATGCTTCCAAGCGTCTCGGTAAGATCCGAGAAAACATCCTCTGTAACCGATGTGGAAGCATTAAGCTCCTTGGCCAATGTTCCAAGCTCATCACCGGCAGAGTAATCAATATGAATGTTAAGCTTGCCGGCTGCCATATCTGCTGCTGCCTTGGAAATCTCATCTGCCGGAGCTATAACTGAATGCGCCAGCTTGGCCTTCATGTCTACCAGATACAGTACAACTGCCACAATGATCAGCGCAGTAACGATTATGCCGATTATTACTACCAACAGCACCAGTCTGTATATCTGCTCACCCTTCTCGGTAATCTCAGATGAAACTTCTTTTAAATCGCTTGCCACCTCATCAATGGCAGGATAAAGCGTGTCATTGAAATAGTGATATATCTCTGTTGAACTGGAGCCATCTGAAAACATTGACTGCATGGTCTGACCGCAATCCTCCAGAGCGTTGATATGAGATTCGATATCAGAAATGGCTACACTGCCGCTGTATATCTTCTCAAGCTCCTTCAGATTGGTGTCAAAATCAGTGTATTTCTCGGCAGCCTTCTCCAACTGCTCCTTACGAACATAGGTATCATCCTTGGAAGCCAGCGCCCACAGATAGGCCTTGGACAGAGCCTGGATATCTATACGGATCTCGCCCTGAATCCTCTCCTGCTGGTACAGGGAATTATATGTAGTGCTGATTCCCACAATCGATGTGATAATGGTGATCACAAGAGCTATGATCGCAACCAGTCCCATAACCAGAACCTTGCGAAAGGCATAGTCAAATTTTTTCTGGAATTTAAGATCCCTGATCTTGTCCTCATTAAGTGTAATGAAGGATGGTCTTGCAATACGCAGCTTTCCTTTTTTCATGTCCCCCTCCCCGAAATACTAATATTATGATATGAAGGTTAAAAGGTATTTTCCCCTCATTTATGATACCTGACAACACATCACGCCGTGCGTCCGTGGCAGTTCTTGTACTTCCTGCCGCTGCCGCATGGACAAGGATCGTTCGGATATATCTTCTTGACCTTGCGCTTCTTGGGTCCTGATGAAGCCGTCTCATCCTTGTTCGTGCCTGTAACCTTGGCTACTTCCTCACGCTCAACCTTCTTCTCTACTCTGATCCGATAGAGCATCTGGACTGTCTCAGAACGGATGGCAGCGTTCATCTCATCCATCATATCGTATGAGATCATCTTGTATTCATCAACAGGGTTGCGCTGGCCATATGCCTGAAGCCCAATCCCCTGACGAAGCTGATCCATATCGTCAATCTCTTCCATCCACTTGCGGTCGATTACTCTTAGTAATATGACACGCTCAACCTCACGGAACTGCTCAGGTTCGTCGAACTCGGCTTCCTTCTGGTCATAAAGCTCAAGTGCCTGCTGTTCCAGCTGTTTGGCAAGCTCGCCGGAATCGGAAACAGCATCTATATCATCATAAGTCAGCGCCCTTATGGGAACTATGGGCTGAAGCAGGTGATTGAACTCTGAAACATCCCACTCATCCTTGCTGATACCGTCATTAAAGCAGGCATCTACAGCACCATCCACCTGACGGACTATCATCTCCTGGATCTGCTCCTTCATGTCCTCGCCCTTTAACACGCGGCTTCGCTGGGCATAAACAAGCTCCCTCTGCTCGTTCATAACCTGATCGTATTCCAGCAGATTCTTACGGATGCTGAAGTTGTTGCTCTCTATCTTCTCCTGAGCCTTCTCAATAGCTGAGGTAAGCATCTTGTGCTGAATCTCCTCGCCCTCCGGAACGCCAAGGGAGTTAAACATGGAAATGAGCCTCTCCGAGCCAAACAGCCTCATAAGATCATCCTCAAGAGAAATGTAGAACTTGGATTCTCCGGGGTCTCCCTGTCGGCCTGATCGTCCGCGAAGCTGATTGTCAATTCGTCTGGATTCGTGCCTCTCGGTGCCTATTATCATAAGACCGCCGGCAGCTCTGGACTCTTCATCCAGCTTGATATCAGTACCACGACCTGCCATATTGGTGGCTATGGTAACTGCTCCGTGAACTCCTGCCTCTGCAACTATCTGGGCCTCTTTTTCGTGGAATTTGGCATTCAATACATTATGATGAATGCCCTCCTTGGAAAGGAGCCTGGAAACCAGCTCGGAAACTTCGATGGTGATAGTACCAACCAATACAGGCTGACCCTTGGCATGGGCTTCCTTCACCTGCTCCACCACTGCATGGTATTTCTCTGCCTGGGTCTTGTAAACTGCATCTTCATGATCCACACGGGCTACAGGGCGGTTGGTAGGAATCTCAATAACATCCATACCGTAGATGTCCCTGAACTCCTGCTCCTCAGTAAGGGCTGTACCGGTCATTCCGGCTTTTTTCTCGTATTTATTAAAGAAGTTCTGGAAGGTAATCGTAGCAAGGGTGCGGCTCTCGCGCTTGACCTTGACATGCTCCTTGGCCTCTATTGCCTGGTGCAGACCATCTGAATACCTGCGCCCGGGCATGATACGACCCGTAAATGAATCCACGATCAGCACCTGCTCATCACGGACCACATAATCCTGATCCCTGTGCATCAGGTTATGCGCCCTAAGAGCCAGAATAACATTGTGCTGAATCTCAAGATTCTCAGGATCTGAAAAATTGTCAATCTTAAAAAAGCGCTCTACCTTCTCCACACCGGACTGGGTGAGGTTAACCGTCTTTTCCTTCTCACTTACGATAAAGTCTCCTGTCTCTTCCTGTACTATACCCATGATGGCGTCCATCTTGGTGTACTCAGGAAGGTCCTCGCCGCGCTTTAACTGCCTGGCAAGGATATCGCACATCTCATAAAGCCTGGTGGATTTGCCGCTCTGTCCTGAAATGATCAGAGGTGTACGGGCCTCGTCGATAAGGACTGAATCCACCTCGTCGATGATAGCATAATGAAGCCCGCGCTGTACCCGGTCTTCCTCCCTGACAACCATATTGTCACGGAGATAATCAAATCCCAGCTCGTTATTCGTAATATATGTGATGTCGCAATTGTATGCTTCCCTTCGCTCGGCGTTGGACATATCATTAAGAACAACCCCTACGGTCAGTCCCAGGAACTCATGAATCTGACCCATCCACTCCGCGTCACGCTTGGCCAGGTAGTCATTGACTGTAACTATGTGAACACCCTCGCCTGCTATGGCGTTAAGATACGCCGGAAGGGTGGACACCAGAGTCTTACCTTCACCGGTCTTCATCTCGGCGATACGCCCCTGATGAAGAATGATACCACCTATGAGCTGAACACGGAAATGCTCCATATCTAAAACACGCTTGCCTGCCTCGCGTACCACAGCGTAAGCCTCAGGCAGAAGATCATCCAAGCTCTCGCCCTCGGTATAACGGCGCTTAAACTCGGTAGTCTTGCCGCGGAGATCCTCGTCAGAAAGCTGTGAAATCTCCTTGCCCAAGTCCTCAATCTGCTGGACTATTGGACGAATACGCTTGAGTTCGTGTTCACTATGTGTTCCGAAGATTTTTGAAAATACACCCATTATCTGTTAAATCCCTCCGGTGTCATGATAGTCATTACATATAATTACTTACAAACATACAGAACACACTATAACACCAAAAATAAACAAACACAAGACTTTTCACACAAAAGAACCGTTATGATATGTTAAAATCGCGTTAAAAACCCCACCCTGTGCAGACTAAGCTGTCGGGGTGGGGTTTATAAAATCCAGATGTTATACCTCAATGAGCAAAATGCCACTTGATCAGCGTAACTGGTACGCAACGCATCATATGTTCAATGGATCCAATGGATCACTTCACGGGATTGGGAACTACACTCAGCCTGCCATAGCATACCACTACATTATAATTAGGGAAGGCATCTGCCCAGTTGGTAGTCTTCTTCGCTGCGTCTGATTTGAGAACAAAGTAGTTGTCACTGCTGCCGACATACTTCTGGGAACCTGTAAATACATATTCAGGGGCATCGCCTTCAAGCCATCCGTCCCCTGTAGTAGCAACAAGCTCCGCCTTGTGCTCCCTTCCGTCATAGAACCATTCACCGCTTCCAGAGGTAAGAATAATCTCACGACGAGTAATGTCATAGGTGCCGTTTTCTACAGTGACAGAACCGGTAACTGATTGTCCGCCTGCGGTAATAGCTGCAGCATCAGCACCCTTCACTGATATATCGTAATGTCCGACATTAATAAGGTCTGCCGGCGTACCATTCAAAAGAGTCTCGACACTGACCTGTGATGCAGTGTAGCGATTACCCTGCCATGTGAATGAAATTGCGCTATCCTCAACACTGATATCGCTGGCTGCAGTTCCATTAACAATAACAGAACGGATCAGATCCTTCTTAGCTACAGGAACCTTATCATAAGCCTTGGTGGCGGATGCTGCACTGATGGTTATGGAAACACCTGAAGGAACCTCTGCAGCAGCTTCCTGTGTCTCCTGAGCTGCCTCCTGATTCTCAGCTGTTTCAGAAGAAGCTGTCTCAGTAGTAGCTGCTTGGGCAGTGTCATTCGCCGCACCGGAGCCTGCTATAGCAAATACGGAAAAGCTGTTAGCTGTAAAAGAAGCGCCATTCTTGGAAATCTGGCCATTAATCTCATATGCTGCGCCTGAATCTTCAACATGTACCAGCTTTAGAACCGGAGCGCTAAGGGCGCTTGCCAGGCTAACGCTAAGAGAAACCCTGCCGCTTTCGGTGCTATGAAGTTCGCTTCCATCCTCGTCATAGAAGGAAATGTCCACTGCAGCAGCCTCAGAAGCATCGTCTATTACCTTGCGTACTGTACTAAGAGCCTTGTCAGAAGAAACATCAGATACCCTAAGCTCAACTCCCTCCGGGAACACTCCTTCGCCAAAATCAGCCCTGACTAAGATGCCGGAAGCAGAAGACGCCTCCAGAACTCCTGCCGGATAAGACACCTCGTCGGAATCATCCTCATCGTCCTCGTCAGTATCGCTGTCTTCGTCCTCATCGTCATCCTCGTCGTCTATATCCTCATCATCCTCATCATCATAATCATCATCGTCCTCATCGTCGTAATAATCGTCATCATCATAGTCATCTTCGTCATAATCATCATAGATGCTGTCAATACCATAATCGACATCATCGTCATAAATATATGCGAAATCCTGAGAAATATCATCCTGTGTGTAATACACATCAGAATCATCAGCGTCCCCTGCCTTGAAAGAGTGTGATGTAACAAATACTCCTGTGGCGAAAACCATGATCACGCACATAAACAATGCCAGAAACTTAATGCCGTTCTTCAAGCCCTTCATAGAAACCTCCTGCAAAAACGCACACGAGTAGTAAAACGGTGGAGAGATCCTCTCCAAAAAAACACACACCTGTAGTAATGTCTCACAAAATTCACAACCATAACTATATCACCTTTTTGCAGTTTTAACAAGAAAATATTGCGAAAAATACCACAATATTGTATAGTTGAAGGCGACACTTGAAGTTCCTGACACAGGGGAATGAGAAGGAGGTTTTCTTTATGGCAGATTATAATAATCTCACACTGGATGTGGCTGATGAGATTGCAGTCCTTACTATCACCAGGCCTGCAGCGCTTAACGCTCTTAACAGCGAGACTCTTGACGAGCTCGATGACATCCTTAACGCTATTGAAAAGCGTGATGACATCAAGGTTGTCATCTTAACCGGCGGTCCTGACAAGAAGGGCAACGCATTCAAGTCCTTTGTAGCCGGCGCCGATATTTCCGAGATGGTTAATTTCACAGCACCTGAGGCAAGGGCTTTTGGTATCAGAGCTTCCAAGCCTTTCTTCAAGCTTATGGAGATGAGACAGGTAACGATCGCTGCAGTTAACGGCTTTGCACTGGGCGGCGGCTGTGAGATCGCTATGGCATGTGATATCCGCATTGCTTCTGACAACGCTATATTTGGCCAGCCCGAGACCGGTCTTGGCATCATTCCCGGCTTTGGCGGAACACAGCGTCTTGCCCGTCTGGTAGGAATGGGCCGCGCCAAGGAAATGATCTTCACCTGCGATAATATTGATGCTAACGAAGCTTATCGTATTGGCCTGGTTAACAAGGTAGTTTCTACTGACGAGCTTATGTCCACAGCCAAGGCTATGGCAGCTAAGATTGTCAGCAAGGGAAGCTACGCTAACGCTGTTGCTAAGGCAGCTATTAACAACGGCTATGATATGGACATTCATAATGCTGTTGAGATGGAAGCTAACCTGTTTGGTATTGTTAACGATACCCATGATAAGAAAGAAGGCATGGGCGCCTTCTTAGAGAAGCGTAAGGGCACATTAACTGATTTCTAAATAATGTTTATGGTTCGAGGGATTGCACATGCATGAAGGACTGGCTTCGGGTTGCAATGTGCTGCTTTGTACCAATAATGAGTGAGTGATGTATATATCTTAGGAACTGTCATAAATCATAGCGGTTCCTGTGTCCCGGAAATATTACCGGCAGTTTATACCGGTTTTATTACAAGGAAAAAGAGGCGGTCGTAAATAAAATACGATCGTCTCTTTTTGCATCTACCTGGGTGCAGGTCCTCCCTGAGGGGAACCGCCACCTTGCCCTGAAGGACTACCACCTCCGGATGGTGCTCCACCGCCTGACGATGATCCTCCGCCTGATGATGAGCCCCCGCCCGATGGCGGCTGCTGTCCGTTTGAGCTGCCGTATGAGCCCGGTCCATTAGGCTTGGAACCGGAAGGTCCTGAGCTGGAATTGCCGGAATTATCACCAGGCGCTCCACCGATGTTAAGCGGAGAATCTGCTCCACCGGATGGAGCATTGTCCAGAATACCCCGGTCTCCTCCATCCATTCCAAGTCCCTTTGGCATGCCTCCACCGCCAGGTATACCGGCGGAATCACCCTGTCCTAATCCCCTGACATCTCCACCGTTAAATACTTCCGGCCCGGGAGGATTTGGCCTGTTATCTCCCTGTGGATTCCCTGAGGGCTCATGCGGCCTGTCCGGCTGCGCGTCATCATCTTCTTCGCTGTCATCATCCCGGGCAGCCTCGCCGCTTACGGAACCGGAATTAACGGAATTATCTCCGGCAGAAGCATTGTTTGACGCATTCTTCTGTTTTTTAGCATTATTATCTGATCTGTCGGAAGAATCAGGATTGGAAGCTTCTTCTGTTGTCTGATCAGTTGTAACATTGTCAGCTTCAACAACATTAGTGTTCACAGTTCCGCTATCGGTATTATCTGCAGCGTTAAGAGTATTAGAAGACTCATCGGAGTCTTTTACCAGGAAATCCCTGACCGGTCTGGACTGGTACAGTGCAACTATCTCCTGGTCAGAAGCTGCATCCTCGCCATAATCTTCAACCAGCTCGCGATAACGACCTGCGCTCATGTGAAGATCCTGGGCGCTTTTGCGCTCGTCTGTCGTAACCTGCAGGATAGAATAATTAAATTCCTCATCAGAATCCTGCTCCATCATTTGCGACAATCTCTCTTCCAGATTCCTGGCGTGATCCTCATTGTCAGATGTAACGGAAAACAATACATAATCCTCGTTCTCCAGATAATTTTCTTCCTCCATAACCTGGTTAGTCTCTGCAACAGCAGCCTCAATAGTGCTGCCCTTGACATCAACTGATGAAACGACCCTCGCCGCATCTTCATTAATCGGGATCATATCTATAACACGATCCATACGGTTAAGGGAATACTCTATAGAGGGGTTAACATCCTCGGTAACATAGGATACCGGAACTGCCAGGTTATAAAAACCTGCCGAAGTTACAACAAGAGCCAAAACAGCTGCTGCAGCGGCTGTTCTTCTTATCACAGGCATAGAGACAACAGCTGACTCCTCCGGGATGTCGACTCTCTCCCCCGGCTTGCAGCGCATTCTGCGGTATGTAGTTGTTCCGTCCTCCAGCAGGAGCGCTGCCCTGCCATTCTTGACGGCTAATACTATCGCTTTCATAATGTCACCTTTACAGCAATGTCACCTTTACAGCCTCACTATATATTCCTGCAGCTGAGGAAAATCTCCTGACCGTATCTCAATGGCCGCTATCAGATATTTTCGGTGCCTCTCCAAAACCTTTTTTGTCACTCCCTCAAGCCCGATAAGCCTGGCGTAAGGAAGATTTCTCTTCCGGCGCATCATGCCAAGCAGCTCCTCAGATGAAACGACCGCATCAATAATTATGGCGCAGGCCTTTTTTGTCCTGGATGCCTTAGGGGAGCAGCCGCCCACATCGTACAAGTCAAAGCCATAGGCTGCTATGACGCCTGTAATGGCTTCGACCTCATCTTCCAATGCTGTGGTTCCCGGAAGTGTTCCACCGACACTCTCCATTGACGCGCTCTTGGCGGCAACCTCCATCTCAAACGCGGTTGCATCCTCAGAATCCAACTGACCGTCAAAGGTGTATGGATCAGCAGAAAGCTCTGACGCGTGTCTGGTTCGGGTATCAAAATAATCCATCAAGCGTCTTTTTATAACTATAGACGCAAAGCTCTTAAATGACCCCTTGGTCTCATCAAAGGAACGAACAGCCTCATAAAAGGCTATAAGAGCAATCGACCACTCGTCGTCACTTTCCCGGACAAAATGGTGGCAGACCCGAAACGCACATCTCTTTATGAATCTCTGATTATCTATAGCAAGGCGATGAAATTCCGCCTCGTTATCTTTCGCGGCTATGGCGCGTGCCGAAAGATCGTCCATATCTTCATCCACTGAGCCGGTTATATCAGCCCAAAAGTCTTCCTGTCATTGATTTCGGTGATATTATATCAGAAAATGGGGATAATCGCTTATTTTGTTTCAAGCTCAGCCCATGCCGGAATAAAGCCCGAACCCACTGCCACACGAAGGGATCCAATATGAGACATGGCTGTTCCGTAGTACGGCAGAATACCCCTGTCTAATATTTCGTCCTTAAGCAATGAAACCAACACTGTAGCCAAACCCCTGCGCCTGGCCCCGGGTTCGACATTAATCCCAATCTGCCACATGGTATCACTGTCGGCGCTGGCTCCTGCCATTCCTATTATCCTGCCCCCTTCAGAAGCGGAAACTGCTATTACATCGGGGGCGCTGTCACAAAATGACAAAGCCTCCGGAAAACGCTTATCCCCTCTGAAGACTTCTATATCATCCCTCTCATACCATCTGATATCACAGCCATCTGCCTTTTTCAGAGATTTTGTCTCAGAAATAAAAAAGGGATGTACCTGTTTCATGCTGTGTCCTGACTCATGTATTTTATCATTAAGCTTTGAAAGAGTGGCCGCATCAAAAAACCACGCTCCGCCTGTATCCCAAAACTCATCCCGGCACCAGTCAATTATAGCTTTTTCTCCGGTAAAAAGAATTTTGCCATTTACTACGGCAATCTTTAAAAAGCATTCCCGAGGCTCCCGGAATCTGCGCCTTCCCTCCAAAGGCTTGTGTATGTTGAAATGATTATCATCATCCAATATATCACTGACAGAACAACAATAATCCAAGGCAAGTTGTTTACATAATATTTCGTTCATATCAAGCTCCTATTGAAATTGTATCTATTAGTTACAGTTTTTCGTAAAACTGTAATCTTCAGTTCCTTCTCAGAATAGCGTGGATATCTTATAGTATTTGTCAGCAGCCGACTGTACATTAATCCAGTGCTCTGCTCGTCAAAAGTAAAACAAAAAATCATCCTTGTATCATAATGATCAAAGGGAGTATGACTGCTATGAGTGAATTCGATTTTTCCGGCGCCGGCAAGCGCATGCAAAAGATCAGAAAATCAAATAACATGACACAGGTAGAGCTTGCAGAGCTGCTTAATGTAAGTTCGAATCATATCAGCCATATAGAAAACTACGGAGCCAAATTTTCTCTGGATTTATTGACCAAATTCTGTAAAGTATTCAAGTGCAGTATGGACTATATATCATTTGGGAAAAAACAAAATGAAGCTTTGAGTATCCTTCCAGATGAGATTATAAATATCCTGTTCAGCAAAAATAAAACAGCACAAAAACATCTGGTCAACTACCTAAATATGTTTTTAAACCTCTACTATAGAGAAGATGTGTCAAACCAGATGCATCGGCGATTGACGACAACACAGCAGATGGAAGCGAAACAAAATCAGAATGCATAGGCTGTCTGTCTACGATTCCTTAAGCTCCCTGATTACGGATTCCTTCAACGGAAGTGACGAATGCTCAACCGTATCAGTCAGCCGGGCAAGCTTGTCATACATCTCCTGACTGCGATAGCATTCCCCCAACAGCGTGTAATTCTCGGACACATCTGATCCGATTGACACCCCGTATTCCAGAACAGTAACTGCCTCCTGCATGAAATCATTTTCTAACAGCCCCTTGGCATAATCACACAGCAGCATTATCAGCCTGTCAAAATCCTCACCCATTGCCGTTATTGTATCAAAATTAGAAGTACCATATTCAATACGAATATCAGTATTGGTCATGCCATTAAGGTTCAAAAGAGGCTTCCCGGAAAGCTCTAAAAGCTCCTCCTCCATCAGCATCAGATCGTCCTCATCACATACCCCAATGGGAAAATTATCCACAGGAACCTTGACATAGGGCGCCTGTGACAGATCCTTGGCCGGGGTGTGCATAGCCTCTTCTTCACGCTCCCAAAAAGCGGCAACTATCCTTTCCCTTTTGTGGGTATTACGGGCACGAATAGCGTAGACCACCAATAAAAAAATTATAAAAACTGTTAAAAACGGAAACATGGCTCTTTAAAATTTTCCTTTTGATACGCAAAACTCATACAAAGGGCATTCGCCGCAATGGGGGCTTCTGGCAGTACAAATGCTCCTACCCAGCGTAATAATCTGAATATTATAATTGATCCAATGATCCTGCGGCAGAACCTTCATCAAATCGAATTCCACATCTGTAGGATCAGTCTTTTTCGTAAGGCCAAGCCTGGCGGAAATACGCTTCACATGGGTATCCACAACTATACTGGGATCATCGTATACATTGCCCCTTATTACATTGGCTGTCTTCCTGCCAACACCGGGAAGTGTCAATAAATCCTCAAGACTTCGTGGAACTTCTCCGCCGAAATCATCTATAAGCCTTCTGGCACAGGCTATTATGTTTTTGGCCTTGCTGTGATAGAAACCAATAGAATGAATATCCTGCTCCATTTCATGTACATCGGCAGCAGCAAAGGCCTCCAGCGTAGGGTATTTCTGATAGAGATCCTTGGTGACTATATTAACCCTGGCATCGGTGCACTGCGCAGACAAAATAACAGCTATAAGAAGCTGCCAGGGATTTTTATGATTGAGATAAATGATCTTTTCAGTGCCGTATGTTTCATCCAGTATCTCAAGTATTTTCTGTACGCGCTCTTTTTTCTTCAAATCCTGATACCTGCAGCTGTTATACTTCTTTGGCCGGCTCTTCAAATTCTACCGTCACAAAATAGCCCTTTGGAGTATCCAAAACCTCTATAACCTTTCCTTCCCGGGATTGTATTCGATCAAGTGAAGTGAAATTCGCAGACATGGCATATGCATGTCCTAATACATAGTACCATGAATTGGGCAGAGAATATTCTGCAACAGAAAAAACCGCGCCGGGCTTGACTATGTCCAAAAGCTCACGGCGCTCCATTTTAAACTCTTCACGACGCGCCAATGCCTAAAGCTCCTTGTAATCCACATCAACATATTCACGCTCGTAACGATTGACCCTGCCTGCTGTAAGGATGGAAGAAAGCCCATCATATATAAGCATGATACCTATTATGCGCACCCCAAAGGTCACAACTCCAAAAGCATTAAAAACACATGCCATTCCGCATAATATGCAAAGCACTCCGCCAACCATATGCCAGAACCAGCTTATCATACCGTACTTTTTGCCGGCAAGTGCCATGGAAACATTCTGAAATCCATGGACTATCAAAACCACAGCTATCATGACAGGAATTATCGAGGCGGCCCTGGCAGGGTGGATCATAATGGAGCCTCCCACTACTGCTACCAGTGCTCCGACCAGCATACCGCTGGCTCTGCTGTAGGGAGAAAACAACCTGCCTATGACCATTGATACGCCAATCAAAAGCAGCACAAAGCCTACCAGTCCTGAAACAGTTGTAACCACCTCATCAGGCCTGAAGAGAAACAGAATCCCCATCAGCAAAACCAGAACTGCTCCGGCTGTAATATTGAGTCTGAGAGAGCGAATCTTATCTGCCATAGTGTGTTAGCCTCGTATGTTTGTGATGTTAAGACTTGGGAACAAGCTTGTCAACACCGCCCATGTAAGGACGCAGTACCTCCGGTATTGTAACCGAACCATCAGCCTGAAGATGATTCTCCAAAAACGCTATCAGCATTCTGGGTGGAGCCACTACTGTGTTATTAAGTGTATTGGCAAAATATTTTTCACCATCCTTGCCGCGAACCCTTATGCGAAGCCTCCTGGCCTGGGCGTCACCTAAATTGGAGCAGCTTCCAACCTCAAAATACTTCTGCTGTCTGGGAGACCAGGCCTCCACATCACAGGACTTGACCTTGAGATCAGCCAGATCGCCTGAGCAGCACTCCAAAGTCCTTACAGGAATATCCATGCTGCGGAACAGATCCACAGTGTTCTGCCACAGCTTGTTATACCACTCCATAGCCTCTTCGGGGCGGCAGATTACTATCATCTCCTGCTTCTCAAACTGGTGAATACGGTATACACCACGCTCCTCAATGCCATGAGCGCCCTTTTCCTTGCGGAAGCAGGGTGAATAGCTGGTATAAGTAAAGGGAAGCTCGTCTTCCTCCTGAATTGTGTCTATAAACTTGCCGATCATGGAATGCTCGGATGTACCTATGAGATAGAGATCCTCTCCCTCGATCTTGTACATCATGGCGTCCATTTCCTCAAAGCTCATAACGCCTGTTACGACATCAGAACGGATCATAAAGGGCGGGACGCAGTAAGTAAATCCGCGATCTATCATGAAATCCCTGGCATAGGCTATTACCGCTGAATGAAGCCTTGCGATGTCGCCCATCAGGTAATAAAAACCATTGCCGGCAACCCTTCCTGCAGCATCCAGATCAATACCGTTAAAGCTGGCCATTATATCGGTGTGGTAAGGGATCTCAAAATCCGGAACCACAGGATCACCAAACTTTTCAATCTCAACATTGCAGGAATCATCCTTGCCTATAGGCACAGAATCATCAATAATGTTGGGAATGACCAGCATCTTCTCCCTAAGCTCGGCATTGAGGCGGCGCTCATCCTCCTCAAGCGCGGCAAGCCTGTCAGCATTGGCCTTGACCTGGGCCTTTACGGATTCCGCCTCGTCCTTTTTCCCTTCCTTCATCAATGCACCAATCTGCTTGGAAAGGGTATTGCGGGACGCGCGAAGCTGATCTCCCTCGCCCTTAATAGCACGGATCTGCTCGTCCAGAGCGATTACCTCATCAACCAGCGGAAGCTTGTGCTCCTGGAATTTCTTGCGGATATTGTCTTTTACTATGTCAGGATTCTCACGGATAAACTTAATTGCAAGCATGTATTACACCCTTCCTGAAAGTGGATATTTTGCAGTTAAATCGTCAACAATGGCCCTTGCCTTAACAACGCCTGCCTCGCCCTCTTTTATAACTAAGGAAATAGCCTCAGCTACCCTGTCAAAATCCTCCTCTACGAGTCCGCGGCTGGTGGCGGCAGGGGTTCCAAGGCGGATTCCGCTGGTCACAAAAGGACTCTTGGGATCGTTGGGTACGGTGTTCTTGTTGGCAGTTATATGGGCCTGATCTAAAAGATTCTCAATCTCTTTTCCGGTCTTGTCAAATGATACAAGATCCACCAGCATCAGGTGATTGTCAGTACCGCCTGAAACTATATTAACGCCTCTGTCCATAAGCCCCTTGGCAAGGGTGGCAGCGTTATTCTTAACACGGGTCATATATTCCTTGAAGGACGGCTTTAACGCCTCCTCAAAGCAGACAGCCTTGGCAGCTATGACATGCATCAAAGGACCTCCCTGGATGCCCGGAAATACTGCCTTGTTGAAATTAAATCTGTCATTAACTTCATTAGAAGACATGATCATACCGCCTCTGGGACCTCTTAAGGTCTTGTGAGTGGTAGTGGTTGTCACATGAGCATAACCAATAGGTGAAGGATGAAGTCCTGTCACAACCAGCCCGGCAATGTGGGCAATATCAGCCAGAAGTACAGCGTCCACTTCGTCAGCTATCTCTCTGAATTTGGCAAAATCTATCTCTCTGGCATAGGCGCTTGCACCGCAGATGATCATCCTGGGCTTGCATTCATGGGCAATTTTTCTCACTTCGTCATAATCAATAAAGCCCTGATCATTAACTCCATAAGGAACTATATTGAAAAACTTGCCGGAAAAGTTAACCGGACTTCCGTGGGACAGATGTCCGCCGTGATCCAGGCTCATACCCATAACGGTATCGCCGGGCTCGCAAATGGCAAACTGTACTGCCATATTAGCCTGAGCGCCTGAGTGGGGCTGAACATTGACATATTCGCAGCCAAAGAGCTTTTTGGCTCTGTCCCTTGCCAGATCCTCAACAGTGTCTACTACCTCACAGCCGCCATAATAGCGCTTGCCGGGATAGCCTTCTGCGTATTTATTGGTCAAAACCGAACCCATTGCGGCCATTACTGCCGGTGAAACCCAGTTCTCAGAAGCGATCAGCTCAATGTGGCTGGCCTGTCGGTCATATTCCGCCCTGATGGCGTCTGCAATATCAGGATCAACCTGAACAATATCGTCAATTTTATACATTATAATTCCCTTTCTGTGCTGTCTGTTACACCAGGACTCCGTTATTCTCCTTGGTAGCGCGCTGCTTTACAGGCTTCTTCTTGTAGCGTCCGGGTACCTTGGTTTCTTTTTTGGATTTGAAATGAACCCTCATTAAGAACCACAGCTCGGAAGCTATACATACTGAAGAATATGTACCTGTAATAACACCTGCCAGAAGCGGAAGGGCAAATTCCTTGATGGTGGAAACGCCCAGTATCAACAGCATAAGTATGGTAACAGCCGTTGTAAATGATGTGGAAATACTACGGGTAAGGGTCTGTGTAATGGAATCATCCGCCAGCTTCTCCAGTTCATCGCGGTCATTTCTGTCACGGACTCTGGCAAGATTCTCACGGATACGGTCAAAGATAACGATGGTATCATTGACTGAATAACCTATAACGGTAAGCATACAAGCGATAAAGGCTGAACCTACGGAAAGCCTCAGGCATGCGTAAAGCGCCAGAACAACCAGGACATCGTGCAGGAGCGCTACAATGGCGCTGGTAGCAAAACGGATGTCCTTGAACCTGAACCAGATGTAAAGCAGCATGAAGAAGGCAGCTACCAGCACCGCAACTATTGACTGGCGGCGCATCTCACCACTGATGGTGGAACTGATATTCTCGGAAGAAATCTCTGCTTCCTTGGCACCGAAATTCTCTTCCATGGCCTTGTTCAAAGCCTCGCGCTCGTCCAGCTCCAGGGTCCTGGTCTTGATAACAACCTGATTGGTGCCGCTGACCTTCTGCATCTGGATGTCATTATCTCCTGTAATATTAGAAACCAAAGGAGCAACTTCGGAGTCAAGCTCGGCAATGGTGTAATCCTTGTCAAGAGTAACAGTAGTGGAAGTACCTCCCAGGAATTCCAGGCTGTAATTAAGAGCCTTGCCGCTTCCTGCCATGCTTATGCACATAGCAACGATACCTGCACCAATTGCCACAAGTGATATGGCAAAGAACAGGTTCTTCCTGGACATGAAATGAATACGCTGACGCTCCTTAGCGCGGCCGTAGAGCTTTTCATCCTCAAATCCAAGAGCCAGGAAGCAGCGCATTATAGTACGGGTTACCACAAGTGCTGTGAACATGGACAATACAACACCAAGAGCCAGTGTAGTAGCAAAGCCCTTAACAGTACCGGATCCAATAACTCCCAGAACTGCCGCAGCAATAAGGGTGGTTATATTACCGTCCACAATAGCGCTTAAAGCTTTGTTAAAGCCTTCGTCAACGGCCGAAAAAACATTCCTGCCAGCGGCAATTTCCTCTCTGGTTCTGGCGAAGATGATAACATTGGCATCCACCGCCATACCTATGGAAAGGATGATACCGGCAATACCCGGAAGTGTAAGTGTAATGTCAAACAGATAGAGAACTGAAATAATCAGCTCGGTATATAAAACAAGTGCTATGGCCGCAGCAAAACCCGGCAGCAGATACATGATTATCAGGAAGATAATAACTATTCCAAGGCCAATTGCACCGGCTGTAAGACTGGTACGAAGGGCGTCACTACCAAGCTGGGCGCCTACTACCTCAGACTGCAGCTCGGTAAGCTCGATGTCAAGGCCACCAATACGGATGTATGAAGCCAGGTTCTCTGCCTCGGCATAGTCTGACATACCTTCGATAACACAGTTGCCATCGGTAATTGCAGCGTTAACCTTGGGAACGGATACAAACTCGCCATCGTAATAGATACCAATGGACTGGCCTGCCTGATAAGCAGCAGTTGTAGCATCCGCAAAGGCCTGTGTACCCTGCTCGTTAAGATTAATCTGAACGATAGGCTCCTGATTCTTGGTAGTCTGATCGGACTGATAAGCAGCCTCAGCACTTTCAACCTCAGAACCTGTAAGAACAATAGAACCATCAGCTTCCAGCTCGGAAAGCTCCTTGTTTAATACATAGCCTCCGGTCTCATTGCTGATGCTGTAGTTCTCATTGCCATCAGCATCGGTCTGCTTGATAAAATACAAAGCTCCCGGAGTACCAAGCTCTTCGAGTATGGCGTTGGCATCAGTTACGCCAGGAATCTCAACCGTGATACGGTCATCTCCCACCTGGTATACATTAGCCTCAGTAGTGGTACTCTCGGCACCCAGGTCATTTTCGATACGCTTCTGAAGCTTGTAGATGGTATCGTCCATCTGCTCAGAAGTAGGTGTTTCGCCAACTGCCTCATAGGTAATGCTGACACCGCCTGCCAGGTCAAGACCCAGCTTGATATTGCGGTCTTTGCCAGCTCCCGTAGACGAAAGTATAAGTCCTGAGTATGCTCCAAGAGCTCCTATAATGAGCAAAAGCACTATCAGGATGGCAATCCCTCTGTTCTTCTTCATTCGTTTCATGGTGTTTCGTCTCCTTGCTGCAATAAAAATACTGTCAAATCTTACGACTCAGATGACTCATCTGATGAATCCGCAAGTGCTACCTGTATCATGATCGCGCATTCAACGCGTTTCTTTTGAAGTTCACAGCCTATCTCATAAGTATCCAGGATGGAACCGTGGAAGTGATAGGCATTAGCGGCACACCCTCCGCTGCAGTAAAACCTGGCAAAGCATTCCCGGCACTCGGGCTTGGAATAAACATTGCAGGATGCAAATTCACCAACCAGATCATGTCGGTGTATACCTGAAAAGACATCCCCCATCTTAAACTCTTCACTTCCCACAAACTGATGGCAGGGATATAGATCTCCTGATGGCGTCACCGCAAGGTATTCTGTGCCTGAGCCGCATCCGGACAGCCGCTTGTACACACAGGGTCCTCCCTCCAGATCGATCATGAAGTGGAAGAAATTAAAATCCTCCGGTGTGCCGTGCCTCCTTACCATCTCGGCGGCAAGCCTGTCATACTCACTAAAAAGCTTCGGCAGATCCTCCTTACGGATGGCGTATTCGTCCTCGCTTGATGCCACAACCGGCTCCACAGATATCTGGTCAAAGCCCAGATCGGCAAGATGAAATACATCATTAGTAAAATCCAGGTTGTGATGTGTATAAGTCCCCCGGACATAGTACTGACCCTGCCTGCCCTTGGCGAACCTAAGGAGCTTCGGAACTATCCTGTCATAGCTTCCGACCGCGTCAGATCCACGGAAAGGCCTCATCCTGTCATTGACCTGGCGCCTGCCGTCAAGGGACAGAACTACATTATAAAGCTCCCTGTTGGCAAACTCCATGACCTCGTCATTCAAGAGAACCCCGTTGGTAGTAAGGGTGAACCTGAACCTCTTGTCATGTTCATGCTCTAACTGGCGCCCATAGGCAACAAGCTCTTTTACAACATCGAAATTGAGCAAGGGCTCTCCGCCAAAAAAATCCACCTCAAGATTGCGTCTGATACCGGAATTTCTAACCAGGTAATCCAGCGCCACCTTGCCAGTTTCCAGGCTCATAAGTTCCCTGGAGCTGCCATGATAGGTTCCCTCCGCCGCAAAGCAATAACGGCAGGAAAGATTACAGTCATGAGCCACATGAAGGCACAGAGCCTTCACTACTGTGGGACGCCTGGAATAATCATGGAAGGCTTCCTTGTAATCCTCACCGGAAAACAGGCTGCCCTCTGATTCCAACTGAGCAATCTCATCATATATCTCATTAAGCTCCTGATGATCTATGTCAGGAAAGCTATCCTTCATATGAGAAAACAGCTCGTCCCTGGAACAATCCTTATAACGGGCTATCATCTCATAGGTAGGCTCATCAACCTGATGTATGGCTCCGCTCTCCACATCCAGGACTATATTGTAACCATTGTTTTTGAATTGATGTATCATAGTTATATGGCTTACAAGCTTAACTTAACACAGTTGGTCGCACAAAAATGAGGGAGCAAAGCCCCCTATCTCCCCCAGATAATCCCCAGATGGCAGAAGCAACACGGCCCCGCCGTTACATCGTCAGCCGCAAGTCAATCAACTGCAGGCCTGACAAGAAAAAATTCCGCTTAGGCGAAATTACGCGCGCAGAATCACTTCTGCTCGCAGCTCTGATTACCTACTGTGCAGCTGGTCTTGCAGGCGGATTGGCATGATGTCTGGCACTCGCCGCAGCCACCCTTCTTAGTAGTCTGTGAAAGGCGCTTGGTAGGTAAAGTCTTAATATGCTTCATAATGAAAATCTCCCTCTAATTATATACATGACAAAAGCCTTAAAAAGGCTTTTCCTGTCAAAGACGCATGGATTATATCACATTTGTGTAAAAAGGAAAAGAGATTTTTCGATTTGGTTGCTTTTTTTTCAGGAAAATGCTAAGGTCTTAAGAGTGAAAATCGAGTTTTTAGTCAATATGTGTTTAATATCATAATAATAGGAGAAACAATATGCCTACATCTCTCATCATCTTGATAATCATGCTGGTTATCCTCATAGGACTCACAGTAGGACTTTATTTTCTTGGCAAGAGAATGGAGAAAAAGCAAGCTGAACAGCAGGAACAGGTCGCTGCCAACGCCAGACCCGTATCACTTTTGATCATAGACAAGAAGCGGATGCGCCTGAAGGATGCCGGTATGCCTGCCGCTGTGGTGGACGCCGCTCCCTGGTACACTAAGCGTGCCAAGCTCCCCATTGTCAAGGTCAAGGCAGGTCCTCAGATACTTAACCTGATCTGTGCGGAGGAAATATTTGACTTGGTACCCTTGAAGCGTGAGGTCAAGGCCACAGTAAGCGGTCTGTATCTTACTAATGTAAGGGGTCTGCATGGTCGATTGAACCGTGAACCGGTGAAGAAAGGCTGGCGTGCCCGTTTTGCTGACAGGCTTAATCGCATGAGGAACAGGACATAGTGTAGTGGCACATCCATAATCCGTATGCTTTGGCTGATGCATCAAATGTGCTGCTCGACAACTGCGTGTATGATCATATCCACCGCAGTCATTATCTGGTCATTCGACATCAAATTATATCGCATTTTAATCTTTAGAATCTCATCTGATATGAATAGATCAAGCTGTCTGGTGTCAGTCTCCATGGGCAGAGCTCCCATTGGTGTGTTGTATGTCACCGGATGGCGGTTATCTATATCGAACAGGAAATCACTGGCATAATCTCCCTTTCTGTGAACACGGACTGTAGAGTTCTCCACTATCAAAAGCGTGGGAGTACTTGCTCCTTCGGTAGATATGGTCTGCATAAACTGGAGATATATCTTGCCATCTCTCTCATGGCGCACGCCTGACATGGTCTGAAGCTCTGCTTCCTGCCCGTCATAGCTGACTTTCATGGTAATTCTAACAGGATTCATCCGGCACACCCTTAGAGCCCTTTCGAATGACAGCCCTTACCCCTTCGAGCTGATTGTCAAGATGACCCCTGATATGGCGCTTTGCCGCATCGGGATCATGATTTTTTAGGCTGTCGAATATCTGTCTGTGCTCCAATAAAAGAGCTTTGTGATCTGCACTCTCCCTTATGTACTGATATCTGTATCTAAGCATCTGTCCCTTTAAATTGATGATCATTGAGTGCAGCCTGGGATTGCCTGACGCCTGAAATATAGTCTGGTGAAATTCTTCGTCAATCTCCACTATAAGACGCACATCCCTCCGTCTTACCGCCTGCTCAAAATGGTCAAGGCTCTTTTCAAGTTTTGTTAATTGTTCATTTGATATATTGATAGCTGCCTTGGATACCGCCAGTTCCTCCAGGGAGCATCGGATCTCCAAAACATTCTCCAGATCCTCCTCTGTCATAGCTGCTACCCTGGCACCGCAGTGAGGCGCCGTTACTGCAAGTCCCTCACTCTCCAGCATATGGATAGCCTCTCTTACAGGGGTGCGGCTGACTCCAAGCCTGTTCGCAAGCTTGGTTTCCATAAGACGCTCCCCGGGAGACAGCTCCCCTATCAGGATAGCATCACGCAAGGTATTAAAAACCACATCTCTCAGTGAGCATTCAGTATTCATCTGAAGCGTCAGATTATCTGTCATTATTACCCCCGTTACACAGTAACTGTATTATACACAAAGTAACCCGGAAAGCTGCTTTTTGCTTCCTGAGCGGCGAATGATGCCTGAGCCTTATCTGAAAACAGGCCATAGACTGTAGGTCCGCTGCCGGTTACAGACGAAAAGAACGCTCCAGATTTATTAAGATAAGTCTTAATATCCGAAATCTCAGGCCTTATTTTTACAGCAACCTCCTCAAGCACATTACCGGCACAGCTCTTCATATCAATAAGCCTGCGCCTTTGGATAAGGTCTATCAGCCCGTCAATATCCGGATGTCTGTGTTCCGAAAGGCTATCGTACTGTGTATATATCATCCCTGTTGACATCCCAAAATCCGGCTTGATAAGAACTACTGCAACTCCATCCGCCTGAGGCTCTATCCCGGAAAGTTCCTCTCCGATCCCTTCCGCCAGCATAGTGCCGCCACGCAGGCAATAGGGTATGTCAGCTCCCAGGGGTACTGCTATCTCAGACAGCCCATCAATTGTATAGTCTATATTTAATAACTCGTTGAGTCCTGACAATACTGCTGCAGCATCTGTGCTGCCCCCTGCCAGACCTGCTTCTGCAGGAATGCGCTTGGTAAGATGTATAGAAACAGCCCTTCTGATACCTGATCGCTTAATAAGGGCATTAGCTGCCCTTACGCACAGGTTGTCATCACCTGTTGGAATACCGGCCGGAACAGCCTTATTGTCAGCAATATCCACAGAAAAGCTTACCCGTGGTGATGTATTATCCAAAAGATCAACAGTTACGGTATCATATAGATCGATAGTCTGCATTATCATTCGAACAGTATGATACCCATCACTGCGTTTACCCAAAATATCTAATGCAAGATTAATTTTTGCAAAGGCTTTTCTTTTTATCAATTTTATACCTCGAAAAGCATATCGCCATAGGATGGCATGGGCCACATCTCCTTGTCCACCAACATCTCCAGTTTGTCTACATGGACACGAAGCTGTGCCATAACGGTCTTGACCTCGTCGCGATAGTAGACTGCCCGGTCTCGGCCCCCCAGCATCTTGACACCTTCGCTTTCTACCTGCTCCAATTTAGAAAGGGACAATCTGGTCTCGGCCAGCAGATCGGAAACCTCAAAGAGCATCTGTGACTGTGTGGATACATCCGCATCGCCGGCTTGTTTAACTTCGTTTATAGAATTAGCCAAAACCGTGGTATAACGAATAACTGCCGGTATAATCTGCTTGCGTGTAATATCTATCAAGGTTCTGGCCTCGATGTTAAGCTTTTTGGCGTAGGTCTCATATTCGATCTCGGCTCTGGATGCAAGCTCTGCCCTGGTAAGCACTCCAAATCTCTCGAAGAGCCTGACAGTCTTTTCCCTGGTAAGCGCCGGTATGGCGTCCACCATGTTCTTAATATGGGGAAGTCCCCTTTTCTCAGCCTCCTCGACCCATTCTTTGGAATAGCCATTGCCGTTAAAGACTATTCTCTGGTGCTCGGCAGCGTATTTCTTAATAAGATCATGAACAGCCAAATCCACATCCTCAGCCTGCTCCAGTACATCACACGCATCAGAAAATGCCTCTGCGATGATAGTGTTAATAACAGTATTAGGCTCACCAACAGAATCCTCGGAGCCTACCATTCTGAATTCGAATTTGTTCCCGGTAAAGGCAAATGGAGATGTACGGTTGCGATCAGTAGCATCCTTGAGAAATTCCGGCAGTGAACGCACGCCGGTCTCCAGCTTCTGTTCCTCAATACTGTGGGTAGCGGAACCGGTGGAAATAAGCTGTGTCAGGACATCCTGAAGCTGTTCTCCAAGATACACAGACACAATAGCAGGAGGCGCCTCATCCGCACCCAGACGGTGATCATTGCCCACATCAGCAGCCGACTCCCTCAGAAGATCAGCGTGCTCGTCTACGGCCTTGAGTATGCAGCACAGCACCAAAAGGAACTGTATATTGTCATGAGGGGTCTTGCCCGGATCCAAAAGGTTAATACCATCGTCAGTCACAAGAGACCAGTTGTCATGCTTGCCGGATCCGTTTACCCCCGCGAAGGGCTTCTCGTGCAGGAGGCACTGAAGATTATGCCTGTAGGCAACCTTTTTCAAGGTCTCCATGATAAGCTGGTTGTGATCCACCGCCACATTGGCCTGGGTATATATGGGAGCCAGCTCATGCTGGGCCGGGGCAACCTCATTGTGCTGGGTCTTGGCAGAAACCCCAAGCTTCCACAGCTCGATATTGACATCGCGCATAAAGGCCGCTATGCGCTCTCTTATGGCGCCAAAATAGTGATCGTCCATCTCCTGACCCTTGGGAGGCATAGCTCCCACAAGGGTACGCCCTGTGTACACCAGATCCTTCCTCGCCAGAAAATGCTCCCGGTCTATCAAAAAGTATTCCTGCTCGATTCCCACGGAAGGCAGCGCTGAATTGGATGTAGTATTGCCAAGGAGCCGAAGCAGCCTGATAGTCTGCCGGTCCAGAGCTTCCATGGAGCGCAGCAGAGGAGTCTTTTGATCCAGTGCCTCCCCTGTAAATGAACAGAAGGCTGTTGGTATGCAAAGTGTGGCACCACCGGCATCCTGCCTGACAAAAGCAGGAGAAGTGGGATCCCACGCAGTATAGCCTCTTGCCTCAAAGGTCGCTCTTAAGCCTCCTGACGGAAACGACGAAGCATCCGGCTCGCCCTTGATAAGCTCCTTGCCTGAAAAGCTCATGAGAACCTTGCCATTGTCCATAGGCGCGGAAATAAAAGAATCGTGCTTCTCGGCTGTTACTCCTGTAAGGGGCGCAAACCAATGGGTAAAATGGGTGGCACCCTTCTCGATAGCCCACTCCTTCATCTCATGAGCCACTACATCAGCCGTCTCCAGATCCAGCTCTCTGCCCTGGCGAATGGTATCCTTGAGAGCCTGATAGGTCTTTTTGGGGAGCCGCTCCTGCATGGTAATGTCGTTAAATACATTATCCCCGAATATCTGTGCCACATTGATATGTTCTGTCATTGTATTCCTCCCGGATACCTGGTGTGCTGGCGTGTTAGTCTCTATAGAATAAAAACGCACCCGACCGCAGCAGCGGCCGAATGCGCATACATTACCAAAATTAATATCAGGCCTTACCAACTGAACCAAAAAGAGTAGCCTTGTCCTTGGTAACCTGTGTAATAGCAGCTGCGCCCGGAGCCAGAAGCTTACGAGGGTCAAATCCCTTGCCTTCCTTATCCTTGCCAGCTTCAATGTACTCCCTTGTGGCAGCAGCGAAAGCTGTCTGGCACTCGGTATTAACATTAACCTTGGAAACTCCCAGGTCGATAGCCTTCCTGACCATCTCATCAGGAATGCCTGAACCGCCGTGAAGTACTAAGGGCATAGTGCCTGTCTTGGCCTGAATAGCAGCCAGAACATCGAAGTTAAGTCCCTGCCAGTCAGGAGGATAAGCGCCGTGGATATTACCAATACCGGCTGCAAGCATATCAACACCCAGATCAGCGATCATCTTGCACTCATCAGGATCAGCTGTCTCGCCAGCGCCGATAACTCCGTCTTCCTCGCCGCCAATGGAGCCTACCTCTGCCTCAATGGATAATCCGTTGTCATGAGCCAGCTTAACCAGCTCCTTAGTCTTCTCAACATTCTCGTCAATATCGTATGAAGAACCATCGAACATGATGGATGTAAAGCCTGCCTCAACACACTTCTTGCAGCCTTCGTATGTACCGTGATCCAGATGCAGAGCGATCGGAACGGTGATACCTAATGACTTGTCCATTGCCTTCACCATGGCAACAACTGTGTCAAAACCGGTCATGTACTTGCCTGCGCCCTCTGATACTCCTAAGATAGCGGGTGCGTTAAGCTCCTGTACTGCAAGAAGAATAGACTTGGTCCACTCAAGATTGTTGATATTGTACTGACCTACGGCATAATGACCTGCCTTGGCCTTGTCCAACATTTCCTTAGCTGATACTAGCATATGTTCTCTCCCTTCGTTGATTATAACGCTTATGCAAAAAAAGCGCCTCTATTTATATAACTCCGATGTCAATTATATAATAATCAGGAATATGATTCAACCTTTTTTCCATACAGAGGAAGTGCTTAGGTCATGAATGGTTACCATGCGCTATCTCGAGTTGCCCCGGAATATTTAATATGGTAACAGTGTCATGTTCTCCACCGAATTCCCCGTCCAGAGTCCAAGCCACTTTTTCCTCGGATGCGAACTTGATCTCGGCAGCGTGAAAGGTATGTACCAGCCTGGTCTGTCTATTCTGATTCGCAAAAAATCCCAGTATCTCCGACAGCTCCAAAGGATTGCCGGGGGTTTCTATAAGGGTCACCTCGAAAAGCCCGTCATTCAGGCCTACTTCTTCTGTAATAAGTCCCTTGATACCGCCTATGGTAACGGAATTGGTTACCATTCCAAACAGGAAATTACCCTCCAGGATCTGGCCATCGTTTTCCACCGTCATATGAACAGAAGGAATCTCGGTAAGCTGTCTGACGCCCTCCAGGATATAGGCGGTGTGTCCTATTAGATTCTTAAGCTCCTGGCTGGTGGCGTAGCTCGCCTCGGTGAAGAGTCCAAAGGCTGCCACATAGACAAAATAATCCTCCTTAAAACGCCCCACATCACAACGGATCAAATCATCTGATACAGCAACCCGTGCAGCATCTATCGGATCACTGGAAAGATTAAGAGAATTGGCAAAATCGTTGGTGCTGCCTGTAGGGATAAATCCCACTGGACGCTCAATCTGCGCATTCATCAACCCTGTAACCACTTCGTCAAGGGTTCCGTCGCCGCCGCTGCATATTATTCTGTCATACAAAGCAGCCTCATCGGCGACCTTGGTGATCGCATCGCGAGGCTGCTGCGTTGGATATACTGTTACTTCATAGTCTGCCTTGATCATGCAGTCTATTACATCGGCAAGAACGGATTTGATCTTGCTCTGACCGGAGATAGGATTGTAGATGAATAATAATTTCTGAGACATAGACTTATGTTGTTAAAAACTGTTCAATCGCTTCTACCGCTGTGTCCTGATCGTCTCCTGCTGCATCAATCGTCACGACGGAGCCGGTCATTAAAACCAGACTCATCATACCCATGATACTCTTGGCATTCACCCTGGTGGAACCCATCTCCAGATATATCTGGCTGGAGAATTGGTTGGCAAGAGCAACCAGATGCGCAATAGGTGTTGTCTCCATGGAATCATTCATGCTGATCTTAACTTCTTTTTTCATTAAAAGCAAAACCTCCAATGTGTTTTATGATAATACGGAAAACTGTACATGCCCTAAAGGACTAGCTTCGCGTCGCAATATGCTATTACTCCGGTATCTGATCTGCTATCTCCATAAGCTTGCGAAGACGGTGATTCACGCCGCTCTTTCCCACCGGCGGGTGTAAAAGCTCCCCCAGCTGGGCCAGTGAGGCATCAGGATTGGACACTCTGACATCCGCAATCTCCCGCAGCGGCAGGGGCAAAGACTCCATTCCCAAACTCTCCTCAATACGGCGTATCGCCTCGATCTGCCTTACGGAGGAACGGACTGTTCTGCGAATATTGGCTGTCTCACAGTTGACCTGCCTGTTAACAGAGCCGCGCATCTCGTTAAGAATGCGCATATTCTCAAAATCCATCAGCGCATTATGCGCTCCCATTATCCCCAGGATAGATGCGATATCCGAGCCGTCCTTGCTGTAGACAACAAAACTGTTGCGGCGCCTGTGAACATGCGCTGCAACCTGATATTCCGACAGATGAGAGCACAGCTCCCCGGCCTCATCCTCACTGTGAACCACAATCTCAAAATGGTATGATTTGGAAGGGTCTGTTATGCTCCCTCCCACCAGAAACGCGCCGCGGATACTGGCACGCACATCCTCGTCAGTGCGTTCATAAACGGCGTCATATTCATCTATAGTAATCTTTTTCCTGACTAAAGTAAAGTAATTCTTTTGCAGTGGATACAGTTCTTTTTTTACTTTCTGGGAAAAAGACATGTTACTTACCCCTTTTTGCGTCCTTTTCTATGTCCCTGTGCTCAATTCGGATACCGTAGGGAGCATCGGCACTCTGGAGTCTGTCATATATGGCGTTGGTAAGTGTAACTGAACGGTGCTTGCCGCCGGTACAGCCTATACATATGACGAGCTGATTTTTGCCTTCTTTTATATAATTAGGAATTAAGAAAAGTATAAGATCCTGGATTTTATCAACAAATTCGCCAGCCGCAGGTTCCTTCATAACAAACTGGCGAATGGGTTCATCATTGCCTGTCAGAGGGCGAAGGTTCAGATCGTAAAACGGATTGGGCAAAAAGCGCACATCAAACACCAGATCAGCATCCTGGGGTATTCCATACTTGAAGCCGAAGGAAAGTACCGTCAGAAGCAGGCTCTTATATTCTTTTTTATCTATAAAAATAGACGACAGCTCGCTCCTTAAATCCCTGGTCAGAAGGTGTGTAGTGTCTACAACATAATCTGCCCGCTGCTTTAAAAAGGTCACAGCCTTGCGCTCCATTGCCAGTCCGTCGCCGACTCTTTTTGCTCCTGCGATTGGATGAGTGTGACGGGTCTCCTTGTAGCGCTTCACCAACACACTATCCTCGGCATCCAAAAACAGTATCTCAAAGCCCTTGCCATCGGCATCCAGTTCGTCCAGTATGCCCTGGAGAAGGTCAAGATTTTTGCCGTTTCTGATGTCGATTACAACTGCGTATTTGGGATCGTCATCACTTCTGTCCAGATTCTCGATTCGTCCAGAAAAATTAAGATCCACAAAGGATTTTAAAAGAGGAACCGGCAAATTGTCCACACAATGATATCCGAAATCCTCCAAAACGGAGCTTGCGGTATGCTTGCCTGCCCCGGACATGCCGGTAATTATCAACGGTTTAGCCAATGTATTGAACCTCTTTTTCTAAATGAACTCCAAACCTTCGTTCCACTTCGGACTGGACATGACTGATCAGCGCCTTGACATCAGCGGCAGAAGCTCCACCGGTGTTGATCACAAAACCGCAGTGCTTCTCTGAAACAGAAGCGCCTCCAACTGTATATCCTGCAAGCCCTGATTCCTGGATGAGCTTGCCGGCAAAATAACCCTCCGGCCGCTTGAAGGTGCTGCCAGCAGAAGGGTATTCCAGGGGCTGCTTGTCCCTGCGCCTGGCGTTGTAATCCTCCATCCTGGCAACAATCTCATAGCGATCACCAGGCACCAGCTCAAATTCCGCAGATACCATTATCTCGTCTCTATGGGCTTCTTCCATGAAGATGCTGTGTCTGTACCCAAGCTCCAATTCATCCGCAGTATAATTTACAAAACCGCCATCCTCATTTAGTACTCTTACTGATCTAAGAACATCTGAGATCTGTCCGCTGTATGCCCCTGCATTCATCACAACAGCACCGCCTACAGATCCGGGTATGCCTCCTGCAAACTCCAGTCCCGCAAGAGCCTCATCCCCTGCTGCCCTGGCAACTGCAGCAAGCATGGCTCCAGCCTGTACTGTGATACGCTCACCTTCAATGGATATCTGTGACATCGGCCTTGAAATGGATACTACAATTCCTGCGATCCCATCATCTGAGACCAGTACATTGGAGCCATTCCCAAGAACTGTAACGGGTATATCATTCTTCGCCCCAAAGGTCACTATCTGTACTAATTCTTCTTCTGTCGGAGTAACATAGGCTTCCGCCATGCCCCCGATCTTAAATGTCGTGTGCAAAGACATGGGCTCATTTAAGCGCACTGTGGTGTGGCTTTTCAGCCAGTCTTTTTGTTCTTTGGTCATCATGCTTTTTCCAGGAAAGCAATGTATCCTCTGTATGCTTCGTAAAGATCTACCTTGCTTATTATCTCCCAGGGCGCATGCATATTGAGCACTGCAACACCGCTGTCTATTACTAACATGCCATAGTTGCCAAGAATGTAGGCGATGGTTCCGCCGCCGCCAATGTCTACCTTGCCAAGCTCTGATGTCTGGAAGGATACATCCGCATCGTCAAGTATTCCCCTGATTTGGCCCATGAATTCAGCGGATGCGTCATTGGAGCCGGACTTGCCGCGTGAACCTGTGAACTTGTTAAACACCAAACCTCTGCCAAAATAAGCAGCGTTCTTCTTGTCTGTAACCTCAGGATAAAGCGGATCATAAGCCGCCGAAACATCTGATGACAATGCCTTGCTGTTGGAAAGCGCCCTCCTAACTGCAAGCTCGGAGTAATCTCCCAAAAGCGCTGTAAGCTCTGCAATGGTGTTCTCAAAGAACCGGGATTCCATTCCTGTGGCGCCTACGCTTCCTATTTCCTCCTTGTCAACCAGGAGAGCTGCGTATGTACGATTGGAAGGCTTGGCATTGCAAAGCGCCCAGAAGGAAGGATATGCACATACCCGGTCGTCATGTCCATGACCCATTATCATACTGCGGTCAAAACCGTAATCTCTTGCGGCACCTGCCGGTACAACCTCTATCTCGGCAGACATAAAATCCTCTTCTTCTATGCCATATGTATCCTTGAGAATTCTTAATATATTCTTTTTAACAAGCTCTTTTTTGGCTTTTTTCTTCTTTTTATCATCATCGTCATAGAGGGGAAGGCTTCCTACCAGCACATCAAGCTGCTCACCCTCCACAACCTTTGCTGCCTTCTTGGTCATCTGATCTGCTGCCAGGTGAATCAGCAGATCGCTTACACCGAACACCGGGTCGTCGGGCTTCTCTCCTATATTGACATTGATCACGGTGCCGTCCTTTTTGGCAACTACTCCATGAAGAGCCAGGGGCAGTGTAACCCACTGATATTTCTTGATGCCTCCATAGTAGTGTGTGTCCAAAAGCACCATATCTGTAGTCTCATATAATGGATTCTGCTTGAGATCCATCCTGGGTGAATCGATATGGGCTCCCAGGATATTCATGCCCTTTTCCAGCGGCTCCTTGCCTATTACAAATGCTGCAAGGGCCTTGCCGTAATTACTGCGGTAAACCTTGTCGCCAGGCTTTAATTTGGTATTGGATGCTATGAGCTCATCAATATCCTTAAAGCCTGCCTTTTTGGCCTGTTCTATAAAATAGGCACTGCATTCCCTCTCTGTCTTGCATTCAGATAAAAATTTGCGATACCCTTCCGCAAATTCCATAAGCTTTTTGCGGTTCTTTCCTTCCGGGTATTTCTTCCACGCATTGGGTCGTTCCATTATTATTTGCTCCTTCCTATGCTGCATATTATGATATGCGAGGGTTAAAAATTAATTCCACTCTGTAATTTTTTCTCAGGCCAGGTTGATGGACATATTCTCCTGAACTCTTCGATAGAGCTCTGCTGCCGCGTTGTAGCCCATCTTCTTCTGTCTGTGGTTAATGGCGGCTGTCTCACAGATAACCGCCAGGTTACGGCCAGGCCGAACCGGCAGCGAATGGCATACTACCTGCGTATCCAGTATGTCCATGAACTGATCCTCCAGTCCAAAGCGCTCATACTCGGTTTCTTTTTTCCAGTCCTCCAGCTTTATGACAAAATCCAGCCTCTGGGAGTCCATTATACACTCTACTCCGTACAAGCTCTTAACATCAATGATGCCTATGCCTCGCAGCTCTATTAGATGCTTGGTAACCGCCGGGGAGGATCCCATAAGTGTGTGGGCGTCTATCTTCCTAAGCTCTACCACATCGTCAGCTACCAGTCTGTGTCCTCGCCTGATCAGCTCCAGTGCGGCCTCGCTCTTACCTATGCCGCTATCTCCTGTGATCATGAGGCCTTCTCCGTATACATCGACCATTACGCCGTGTATCCTCTGGGTAGGCGCAAGCTCATAACGCAGGCGGTATATCAGCTCCGCTAAAAATTCGGATGTCGCCCTCTCTGTTCCCAGCAGCGGTACATTCTGAGAGTAGGCTACCTGCAGAAGCGCTTCCTCCGGCACAAACCCCCGGCAAAATATTATACATGGCAGCCTGCCCTGGGACATTAGCTTCATGAATATGTATTTGCGCTCTTCCTCGGTCTTGCGGCTGTTAAGATATGTCCACTCCACCATTCCGATTAGCTGTATTCTGTCCGGCTCGAAATGTTCGAAAAAACCATTGAGCTGCAGCGCTGGTCTGTTGATATCCCGGACCTTGACATAATGCTCGGACAAATCCATTTCTTCGGTGAAATTCTTGAGATTAAGAAATTCTGCTATGTTGGAAAGTTTGGTGCCTTCTTCTGCCATTGGTACCCCCTTCTTTGCTTTGTATTTTATGCTGTATGCTTTTTCTTTTCCCCTTTTTCTTATTGTATGTATTTTCTTTTCTTTGTCAATTGTGGTAGTATTTTTATGTGGATCAAAAAATCATGAGGTCGAATATGGAAAAGATAAAAATACTTGTTGTTACTCCGTCGCTTAGTGTGTGCGGCGGGATCGAAAGCTATTGCATGAATTATTACAGACATCTGGACGATCGTTTTGCCATGGATTTTGTGACCCATAGCAAGCCGGATCAGGTTCTTTTAGATGAGCTTAAATCCCACGGCAGCAGGGTGGATGTTCTGCCTCCTTTTTCCCTTAAATGTCTGCCGGAAACTCTTGGCGTCCTCAGAAAATTCTTCAAAAAAAGATCCGGGTACTACGATATTATTCACTGCAACATGGCTAACGCTGCGTGTTTTTATTTTCCTTATGCCGAAAAATCCGGTATAAAGGTTCTCATCATTCACAGCCATCAGAACAAAGCCGCTGACACAGTTTCTCACGCCATAAGGAACATTCCTCTGCTGTACGCCGGTGAAAAAATGGCTAATTACCGTCTGGCCTGCAGTGCTCTTGCCGGAGATTTTTTATTCCCGAAAAGCGATTATACCATTATCAAAAACGCCATTGATTCCAAGCACTATATTTTTGACCATAATAAGCGGGCGGCTTTTCGCAGTAAATATAATATTGGAGACTCTATCCTGCTGGGAACTGTTGGCAGGCTTACTGAGCAGAAGAATCAGAAAAAGCTCATTGACATCATGAACATTCTGGTCAATGACATGCATCTTGACCACAGGCTTGTAATCGCCGGTGAAGGGCATCTTTTGAACGAGCTTAATTTACAAATAGAAAAATACGGTTTGACTGATCGTGTTATTCTTTTGGGCAGCGTAGATGATGTGCCCGGTGTTTTATCAGCTATGGATATTTTTGTGCTGCCATCCATTTATGAGGGGCTGGGCATCGTCAATATCGAAGCTGCTGCCTGTGGTCTTCCTGTGGTTGTGTCAGACGGCGTGCCCGACGACGCTGATATGGGCGGCACCTATATTAAAATTCCTCTTGCTGCGTCCGATTTAGAATGGGCTAACCATATAAAAAAGATCTCCCCGTCAGACGAATCGGAGAGATCCAGCGATATTCACATTAGCAGAATAAAAGAAAGAGGCTACGACATCAACACCGAAGCGTCCAAACTGGCGGATTATTATACCTCGGCATTGTCTCCAAAATGATCCTTCATCGCCTGGAAGGTCTCCCGGGATACATAATGCTCCACGCGACAGGCATCCTTGGCTGCTATGTCCTTGGGCACTCCTATCTGCGTGAAAAATCTGGTCAAAAACAAATGCCGTTCATACATTTCACTGGCTATCTTGTTGCCTGATTCTGTTAGAGTTATATTTTTCTGGCTGTCTACATTAACATAGCCGTTCTCACGAAGCTGCTTCAAGGACACAGATACTGTCGCTCTGGCGTAACCAAAATATTTGCATATGTCTGTTGCGCGTACATGAGTTCTTGTCTGTGAAAGTATAAGTATTGATTCCAAATAATCCTGCGCTGATTCCTGTATTATCATGCGTTCACCCGTTCCATTCCGCCTGCACCAATCATGGTGCCTGCTGTGCCCTGCCATTCCAATCCGTCAGGATTGAGCCTGGTTATGAGGGCTTTTCTAACTGCTGAATTTCCTACAAAATCTATCGCCGCTCGTATCTTGGGAGCCATGGTTCCTTCTTCAAATTCTCCATCTTCAAGATAGGCTTGCGCCTCATTGACGGAAAGAAAATCTACCGGCCGTTCGCCCTCTGTGCCGTAACCAAGCATAACCTTGTCTACTCCGGTCAGTATAATAAGCATGTCCGCGTCAAGCGCATCCGCAAGAGTTCCGGCTGCAGTGTCTTTTTCTATGACTGCTGAGGCTCCCTTAAGACGATGGGCTTGTTCTATTACGGGGATCCCACCTCCTCCGCAGGCTATTACCAGATTCCCGGCTTTGAGCAGTGCCTGTATAGAATCCGTCTCCACTATCTCCACGGGCTTCGGCGTGGCCACAATCCTGCGGTAGCCTCCTTCTACTTTTGTGACATGGTTGCCCTTCTTCTCTTCGGCATGGGCTTCATCCTCATTCAAGAGGCGCCCTATTATCTTGGATGGACGATAAAACGCTTCGTCATAGGGATCCACTATTACCTGTGTCAACACCGTACAAACCGACCTTGCGATACCTCGAGATACTAATTCTCCCCGGATGGCACTCTGCAGATCGTAGCCTATATAGCCCTGGCTCATGGCAGAAGCCACACTCATGGGCGTAGGTGTGTATGCTTCATGATTCATAGCAAATTCTGACATGGCGGTATGTATCATGCCAACCTGGGGGCCGTTGGAGTGTGTTATTACTATCTCGTAATCCGCCGCTGCAAATTCCGCTACTGCCCGGGCCGTTCCTGCTGCCGCTTCGCGCTGTTCGGGCAATGTTGTTCCCAGTGCGTTATGCCCCAGTGCTATTACTATTCGTTTGTGCTTCATCTATGTGTCCTCTTTGTGTAAATGATTTCAGTTATGAGGTGCAATCTGCTGTTAGACATTTGTACCTGTCCTCACATGATAGCATCCTTAATAATCATTTTCAAGGGTCGGAAGCTGTGTCAAATTTTCTGTCTTTTTGCCCCTCGCTTATGATTCACAGCACGCACACTTTGTGTGCAATGTGCTGTTCAACACTCATATCATCTTTTCCTGTTCTTAAATATACAAATTCCCAATATTACAGCAGCACAGCCAAAGACGATGCGAACTATTAGCAGCTGATTTTCTGGATTATCCGTGTATTTTGCCATAACCTTGTCATTGTTCCTCATCGAATCCTCGTTAACAAGTACAAATTGTTTCAAGCATAAAAATACGAGCAGGTGACCCCTGCCCGTAATAAATACCCAAACTACTACCTACGCCATCACCAATGAAGACGACAGCCACTCTTTAACAGTAGAAACATCCTCTCCAACATACTGCGCTATCTTCTCAGGCGGAAGTCCATCTTCGCTCATGCGTATGGCGTCTTCTCTATGACCTTGACTAATTCCTTGTTCTATTCCTTGTTCTATTCCTTGCTCTATTATGTCATCCGTCCTGGTATGTAAAATATATCCACCCATAATTTCATCAACTCCCTTCTGCACATTTTCATATCTAACAGTCAATTTATCAAATACCCGTTGTGTCCAGTCAATCAGATGATGCTTATTTGACTCCAGTATATCTCCATTTGTCACCATTTCATCCAATCGATGATTCACATCATCAAGCACTTTGTGTAAGTCATTGATTTTATCGGCATCCTTATCCATTTCCTCCAACTCATTCTCATATAGAAAAGGAAAGAACGGAAGTAACAAAAGCAAATGTTTCTGAAAAATATCGTCTATAGTGTAATCCCTGATCTTTATCACCGGAGCCTTATATTCAACACTCCCTCCCGGATAATTTACTTTTATTGTATAATTATCCGACGTACTTTCTCTTGACCGCAGAAAGATCACCGCCGCATGAGGGATTGTCATTTCCGCCCCGTTATCTGTCCACTTTACATTACTGTATGCATAAGCCGCACCATATTCAGCAATACGAATTGCTAAATCTCCATCCTCTTTGGCCTGTATATTCTTTACTACAAGCTCTCCAAAATCCTCGGAAACTTCTGCCAGAGTGTCTACTTCACCCTGTTCAAAAGCACCATCAACTGACTCCGTCACCTGTTTGCCTGGCTTTAACACAACCTTTGCAGCTTCTGTAAACTTTTCTCCAAAAGCCTCATTGATTAGCGGAACCAAGAATTGTGTCATCTTCACAACGCCGGTCCAAAATACAGAGTCATATGTCTTTTCGTTTTGTAATGGTAAGTCTGTCAATACGCATTCTCCTTTATACTCGCAAACGAATTATTTTGTCGTTTCAAATCCGCTGACACAGTATACACCGTCATATTACCATATACCACCATTAAAAGCAATTTTTGTGTCTTGTTATCCCGTCATGTCCATTATTCTTACAATATTACATTTAGCCGTGGTTGTTTCAAGCATAAAACAACCCCGATTTTTTTCGAGGTTGTTGAGAATAGCGATCCATACGATCTGCCCGTATTATATCCAATAGCGACTATGTTAATTTACGGCGCCAGCTATGCCATTAAAGCTTTGGCCTGTTCTGTTGCCTGCTCTTTTGATAGTGTTGAATTAGCATTCATTAGATTTTTGATTATATTATTGAGGATATTATCATGTGCCCCCTGAGCACCCTCCTTAATTCCTTCTTTAATTCCTTCTTTAATCCCTTCTTCTTTCCCTTCTCTAAGTCCTTCTTCTTTTCCTTCTTTTCTCCCTTGCAGAAGGTTTTTCTCTGCCAGTGCCTTTCCAAATCCACCCATCCTTCTTACCTCCTCTATCGTTACGGTATGCCATGGCAGAAACATCATCCACTGCGTCTTTATCTGAGATATCTCTAATACTATCAATGATATCTTCCACAGGCATATCCGCAAATTCACTTATCGCCATTTTGATTATCGGTGCAAGAATACGCGGATTAAGGAACAGTGCCTTCACAGCACGATCGTATTTTTCCTCATCGGAAACCGCTTCAAGCAGTATTTCATCTTCGACTTCGATATTCATGCACCCATTATAATAACAAAGTTCCTAAGATTCAATAGGCACTTTTCTGTGTATTATTATGACTTGTATTACAAAAACGGGCAAATGATCCCTACCCTTAATATATGCAAGTTTGAATTGTTCCTATTTTAGTTTGAAATAACCTGGTACATATTGTACTATGAGAGCTGTAACAGACAAATGTAAAATTGTATATGGAGGGCTTAATATGGGGAAGAAAATTTTGTCACAGATAACAGTAATAATGTTAATCTGTGTACTAATCACAGGCTGTGGAGCGAGCCAAACGACTGGTGGAGGTGATACTTCCGGTACAGCCTCGGGCAGTGGAGCTTCGGACTATTCAAATGATTCAAACTGGCTGGCGAAACCTGACATCACAAAGACAGCCGATACATTCTATATATATCCCACCGCATATACCGATCCTTCTGAGGACGCTGCCCAGGTATGCGATATAGATAACGAGCAGATGCGCTCACAAGCAGATCTGACATATGATACCCAGGCGAGCGCCTATGAAAAGGCCACGAATGTATTCGCCCCGTATTATCGTCAAATAAACATGGCAGATCCCGACATTTCCGGCTCTGCAGAGAAAAGAGACGAATTGCTTCAGGCTACGCCGAAGTCTGACATTTATGCGGCGCTTGATTATTATTTTGAAAACTTAAATAATGGTCGTCCCTTCTTTCTTGCGTCCCATTCGCAGGGTTCGCAGCTTATGACTTATGTTTTATCAGAATATATGAAGGAGCATCAGGAATACTATGAGCGTATGATTGCTGCATATGTACTCGGATATTCGATTACCGATGATTACTTAGATGAGAATTCTCATCTGAAATTTGCCGAAAAAGAAGATGATACCGGGGTTGTCATTTCCTGGAATACCGAGGGCGAAGGCAATGCCAACGCTGATAATTTTGTGGTTCTTGAAGGCGCGATTTCAATCAACCCATTGAATTGGAGTCGTGATGATACTTACGCCGGAAAAGAAGAGTGTCTCGGCGCACGCATACGCAATGATGACACCGGCGAATTCGAAGTATTTCCTGAAGCAGCAGACGCTCAGCTTAATACCGAGCGCGGAGTTGTCGTGACACATACGGATGTACTTGAGCCTTTGGATGAGGCTCTGGGCTTCGGTCCCGATAGCTATCACGGCGGTGATTATACGCTTTGGTACACTAACATTCAGGAAAACGCGGTAAAAAGAGTAAAGGCTTGGGCTCCTGCTCCGACATCAGATTGAATGGATGCACATCTTAACGCTTCAATAGATGAGGATCTTGTACACAAGCACGATGTAAGTTATTATTTCCAGCACAATATCTGGGTTACCACCAGCGGCAATATGTCACAGGAAGCTTTTGAGTGCGCTAAGTCCGTGCTCGGGTTTGACAGGATTTGAGATGCTTTACCATGGCAATGCTGAGAAGTTAATGCATATGAGTGAGTGATCCATATTTTATCAACTACCATTTATTTGCTATTTGATAACTGGTAGTTGGTAGTTTCATCCTGGATATATCTCCAAAAGATATGGTTTTTCTTGATTTGGTATTTTTACATGTATAATTTTATTGAGCGGAGCCGTTATTGTATATGTATCGGTAGCCGCTCTTTTTTTGCCATTATTCGGACGCACACATAAAAGGGCACAACAGCCGCCATGCCGTTATGCCCTTAATGTAGCTTTATTTTACTGTCTTGAAAACACTTCCGTAATTATTTTTCCTTAACCTTTGCTTTTTTGCCTGCATTAGCCTTTGTGAAGAACTTTTTATAACTATCAACCACCTTTGCTGGAGCCTTAATCGTATTTACAGAAGAATCTTTAAGAGAACCTTTTACATTCTTCTTACTAAGCCCACGGGTATTAATTGTTATCGTTTTAAGCTTCACACATCCACTAAACGCCTCAGCACCTATCTTCTTAACATTCTTTCCAATTACCAACGATTTCAGATTTTTCTTCTTTGCAAACGCCTTAGGTGCAATAGAAGTAACCTTGTATGTCTTTCCTCCAATTTTAACAGTGGCAGGAACTACAGCCTTAGTCGCCTTATCACTTATGTATGCAGCTTCATACCGAACAGAACTGCTACTAAGCTTCTTATATTCAGCCTTACTTGCACCCTTGCCAGCATACTTTACATCTCCCTTAGAGTAACCAGATGAACTGGAACTGCTGCTTGATGATGAACTACTATTGCTACTCGAAGAAATCAATGCTGGACTACTGTTCCTCGTAGACCCTCCACTATTGCCAGAGGACTTCGTAGCATTTGACGAACTGCTACTGTCACTTTCACTTGATTCAGCAAAAGCAAATGTCGAAAAATGTGAGATAGTAAACATCACATGCGTACTATCTATTCGTACGGGAGCGATCTCTTCAACACCCCAACTGGAAAAATGAAGTATTCTTAAACTCTTATAACTTTTTCCTTCAGGTATTGGAAGCGTTATTGTTACCGGTACATCAAGATATCCTGATACTTCCTTCCCATCATTGGTAAGATTCATCTCAAATGCATAGGTATCAGTATACTTATCCTTATTATAGTTATCTGGAATAGTCGAAGTCGGCAGCACATTCAAACCGATACTACTATTTGATTTTGCATTAAGCCCTGCTCCGATTACCTTTATCTCACTTGCATCAATCCTGGAATCCTGTGAAACAGGTGCCTTCACTTCAATGCCGTTATTTGATGCATAGGCCTTTTCCAGTTGCTCAATCTGCTTCTGTGTACTTTCACTTCCTTGAATAGTTTTTGCAAGACCGTCCTTTTCAGAGTTAGAATCATATTTATCTGTAATAAATGACTTATCTCCCTTCTCTAGAGCCTTTGATATCGCCTCCTGCAAATCAGCTGTTTCCTCAACTTTTGTCAAATAATCAGATTTTGCTGTTGGATACTTAGCATGCGCGTGTTTTTTTAAATCTTTACTTATTGGCCGTACTTTAAAATAGTATTGCTTATTATCCAAATCATCTAAATAGTTTGCCATACTCATTCCAAAGTCAACCTTATATACACCACTAGTTTTACCATAGTCTGGCCACGCAACACTGCTGATTAGAGCATATTCCTGATTATCAGCTTCAAAAACATCTACATCATAGCGTTCTATCGAATCCACATCATTAGAATCATCACGCCATGTTGCTACAGACTGCTTTGCGCTGCTCCATTTTAAGTCTGATACATCAGAAAGTGGAGAATACGCGGCATTATATATAAACTCTTCACTCCAATCACTCCATCCATTTCCTGATTCTACGCGATACCTGTAACTGCCAGATTCCCGAATGGCTTGTACAAATCTCGCAGTTGCAAGACCATCTTCAACCGTTAAATCTCCACTTCCTACACGAAACTGTGTATCACTAAATATTAACTCATCATTATCTTTTTTTAATTGTACCTCTACATAATCTCCGTCTTTTGCATTTGTTTTAAATTCACCCCAACCACCTCTTTCGCTCCACTTAATATCACTGGAAGTGATTGTATCCGTCTGTGTAGAAGATCTGGGTTCAACAATTACAGTAAAACTTAGCTCTTTTTCACTTGTTTGTTGATCCCCTGATTTTTTCTTAACCTTTGCCGTAATAATAGCTTCTCCTGCCCCAACACATTTTACATCTACTATCAACGGGCTCGTTCCTGCAGAACTCTCTATAGCAGCAATATTACTATCAGAGCTTGAATATTCTATTTCATAATCAGCTTCCGATCCACCACTTAAAACTATATTGTTATGTACCACTTCTCTTACATTAGCATTTATTACATTCTCATGAAAAGCCAAATCACTTAGCGCATCTCCTGCACCATCATCCGGATCAGTAGCCTTAACCACTGGCATATATGACCCTAAATGATTTGAAATCAATGTTCCCGCAAATACACCCGTTGCTCCCAAAGCTATAGAAAGCAACAATGCCATTCCTCTCTTCCTCATCCTTCAAAAACCTCCTCATTCGTAATTATCCCGTATAGCTCGATATTTTCATCAAGCTAATACAACAAGACTCAGTGTACACTCTTACCCCCCTCGTCAAGTTTTTCGCCCTTAATTCTCAACAAAAATACTATCGATTTCAGCATATCTATCAGGTGTGGAGTGATTTTATGTTTGCATGTGAATTATTCGAGGACACGATAAATACAGACTGTGTATGGAATCAGGCGATTGCGCAGCACGGATGCTGCGCAAAGGCATTAGGAGCGACAGGCGCTTGGCGCCGAAGCGACACCCTTGGATGGGGCATTAATGCCGGTCGCCGTACGGAATCAACTCATAAAAACACAGTCTGATATTTATCAGTCCGAAGAATACCTGAACATGCCAACATAAAAACATCCCACACCGGACAGGGGTATTTATTCACTGTTAAATAATAACCTGGGAATTTTAATATATTTCTGAACAGTTTCTTAATCACAAAAAATACGAGCAGGTAATCCCTGCCCGTAATATATACAACATCTACCGCACCATAGCCGCAAGCAGCGTTATCTTTGCAATTTTCTCGGCTGTTTGCGCTCGTGCAAAGGCTTCTTCAACATTTCCACCCACAGCTACGATTCCGTGTCTTTCAAGCAGTGCCACATTTTTGTTTTCTCTGACAAAAAATTGCTTGAAGTCACGGAAAATCTCGTCTGTTCCCGGCTTGCCATATGAGCAGCATGGAATCTCTCCTCCGAAGAACATTTCAAGCTCGGCCAGATTGCTGACTATCGGATTCCCCCTAAGCGCAAATGCCGTAGCATAAGTACTGTGCGTATGAACAACAGCGCCTATATCATCACGCAACTTATAAAGCTCCTGATGCATTTTGTACTCTGATGAAGGTTTGTATCCGTTATCCGACAGCAGATTCCCATCGAGATCCATTTCTACAATCATGCCTGCATCAATAGTTTCCTTGCTCTGCTGTGAAGGCGTGATAAAAATAACATCCTCATCTCTCACGGAAATATTACCCTCATAAAGCGTCACCGCACCCTGTTCATAAAGTTTTTTAAAGAAATATACTATATCATTTTTCATTATTATCGAACAGCTTCTTCAAGCCCTCATCAAAAGGCGGGTAAACAATTCCCCTGTCAGTTACTATTGCAGTTACCAGTGTATGATCTGTCACATCAAATGCCGGATTATAACATTTTACGCTATCAGGTGCCATGGGCTTCTCATACCACAGGCATTTTATCTCATCGCCGTCTCTTTCTTCTATCCTGATATCATCCCCAGTCGGGCAATTCATATCCACCGTAGATGCCGGCCCCAAGGTATAAAAAGGTATTCCATAGTGCTTTGCTAAAATCGCTACCCCTGAGGTCCCAATCTTATTCGCAAAATCACCATTTGCGGCAATCCTGTCACAGCCTACAAAGCAGGCATTTATATATCCGTTTTTCATCACAAGTGACGCCATATTGTCACAAATAAGTGTTACATCAACTCCCGCGCGATCAAGCTCGTATGTGGTAAGTCTTGCTCCCTGCAAAAGCGGTCTGGTTTCATCCGCAAAAACCCTGATGTTAATCCCACGCTCCTGCGCCAGAAGTACAGGCCCTAGGGCCGTGCCGTACCTGGATGTAGCAAGAGGGCCTGCATTGCAATGTGTGAGTATGCCATCACCTTCTTTTATCAGAGTAAGACCATATTCGGATATACTTTGGCACATCCTGATATCTTCATTGTGAATTTCTATCGCTTCATTTTTCAGCAGATCAATAATAGTATTGTAATCCTGGTCGGACGAATTCTCCGCGACAGAAAGCATACGACTTACAGCCCACGAAAGATTAACAGCAGTTGGACGGGATGATACAAGATAATCTCCTTTGCTTCTAAGATATTCCAATAAATCGTGAGGATTAACCTGCATGCAGTCCTCTGAATCGGAAGTTTTATTTACTTTTTCCTGCTCTACAGAAGAAACACTCTGTTCATTAGTCTGGCAAAACCTTATAGCCAGAACATACATGGAATATGCTGCAAAGATACCTATCGCAGGGGCTCCCCGAACAGCAAGAGTCCTGATAGCATCATACATCTCCTCCGGTGTGTTAATCGAAAGATATTTTTCTTCCTGTGGCAGCAAACGCTGATCAATTATTATTACACTTTTTTCATCCTCAGAGAGGTGAACTGAACACAAATTGCGTTCGGCTTTTGTAATCTTCAATGTTTTATCCCCTATCCCTCAAAAAATCATACATCATACCACAGCCTCCACCAGCGTCTTATCCCCAAACTGTACCGTCCTAACCCCGGTCTCCTTATCCTTATTAAAAT
>CAJOFQ010000007.1:10447-60607 GCA_905233955.1 uncultured Lachnospiraceae bacterium | reverse complement strand
AGTTGCGGAAATGTAGTAAACTACATACAATAAAGATATGCGGTGCATTTCATTATTGAGAATACCTCAGAGAAAGGAGCCAATAATGACAGAGATAAAAAAAGAAGCTATAAACTTAATCGAAGAAATGCCGGATTGGCCGTATTTTTGTGTCTGGTATCATATATACCAATACGGAATTTGAAATACATTCTCCCTAAGAGCTCCAGGCATAGAGCACATGCAAATAACCGCGCCTGTCCCTCTTTTTTTATCGGGAATTTTGTCCAGGATCGTAAAAGCCGAGGTCATATCCGCTGACACCTTATTATTCATTTTTATTTCTATAGGATATAACATTCCATTCTGCTCAATGATAAAATCAATTTCAGATTCTTTCTGGATTACTGAACCGTTTTTTTTGATTTTCCTATTGTCTTTGCCTCGATAATAAGAAACAAAATACCTGTAATCTAATCCGCGATTGGAATAGCTTTTTAAAATCTCAGAAATGACAAAAGTTTCAAAGAATGCACCACTCATAGCACCTGCAGCAAGTGTCTCCGGTGTAAGCCATCTGGTTAGGTAAGCTGCCAGTCCTGTATCCCTGAAATATAATTTTGGAGTTTTTATAATTCTTTTTAATGCACTGTTAGAATAGGGCTCCAATATATAAACAATTCCAGACGCTTCCAGAATGGAAACCCATTTCTTGATGGTGGTTGCATCCTTTCCAACCTCATCTGCAATATTTGCATAATTCAACAATTGGCCTGTTCTTGCAGCACAGGCTACCATGAATCTGCGAAAAGCATCCAAATCCTGTACAGCTGCCAGTCCTCTTACATCCCGCTCTAAATATGTTTTTACATAACTGGAAAAAAACATTGTCCAATCCATATCTGGATTCTGAATCTCGGGATAACCGCCTCTATGTATAATTTGCCATATATTATTCGGTTTCACAGCATTTTTATTTCTATCCTTTATATAATCCATTGTAGGGAGGAAAGGTGTATGAAAATCGTTGTGCAGTATTTCTCTCAATGAAAATGGCGGCAGCTCCACTATTGCTACACGACCAGCCAGAGAATCTGACGCTAAATCCATGAGTTTGAATGGCTGAGAACCGGATAGATAATACAAGCCTTTTGAGTCATTGCTGTCACAGGATTGTTTGATATATCTGAAAAGAGATGGCACATATTGGATCTCGTCAAAAAAAACAGGAGGCTCATTGAGTGACATAAACATTTCAGGATTGTCCCTTGCCTGTTCCTCAACAAATGGATCGTCGAAGGATACCTCTTTGACATGGGAAAACAGGTGCTCAACTAAAGTAGATTTACCTGTCTGCCTGGCGCCTGTTATCAAAATACATTTGAATGTTTTAGCAGAATGCTCTACAACATCTTCGATGGCTCTTTTTATATATTCCATTATGACCTCACAAAAATACGACTAATCCGGCTTTCAATCCCAGATTAGTCGTATTGTAACATTCTATTTATAAAATTTCAACCATATATGATCCGGAGGAATACACCGCTGTTACATTTTTAATCGTCGAATACACTTTGATAGCTGATAGTGATGCTTGAGCTCTGCTACTACTTGATCTTCGTTGAGCTGGTTTCAAATTCCGTATTGGTATATATGATACCAGACGCAAAATACGACTAATCCAGGATTCAATCCCAGATTAGTCGCATTTTATTCTATCTATGAAATATCAACTATACAGCTTAATCCTCTAAAGTACCATACATGAAATACCAGTAACCATAAGGTGAATGCCATGTACCCTTGAGGTTGGTCTTCTGCATCCAGAAGTCATTGTAATAAGCTACGGGAGCACATCCCGCATCCTCCAGAAGAACCTGTTCAGCCTGATGCAGCAGATCGTAATGCTCAGCAGAATCCGTTGTATTACGGGCAGCATCTACCAGCTTGTCAAACTCTTCATCAGAGAACTTACCATCGTTATTACCATTCGAGGTCTCCAGAAGGTTGATCATGTTAGAAGGATCATCCCAGTCATATACCCAACCGTTTCTGGCAACATCGAAGTTACCGGCGCGGCGGTCAGCAGAGAAAGTATTCCATTCCTGAATGTCAATATTCATGGTAATACCCAGCTCGTCCTTCCATACAGACTGCAGATACTCAGCTACAGGCTTATGGAAACCGGAATCATTGGTAGCATATCTGATCTCAGGGAAGCCCTCGCCATTTGGATAGCCAGCCTCAGCCAAAAGCTCTTTTGCCTTGGCGAGATCGGACTCATAATCGCTGGTGTTGAAGTGATCGCCATAAGTAGAAGTGGTTACTTCCTCAAATGATGATCCTTCTTCAGCGTCAGATACTCCAGGGCCAACGAAGTTCTTGGCAGGAGAATATGTACCCAGCATGATGGTGTTGGCTACATAGTCACGATCGATTGCAAGTGACAGAGCCTCACGAACACGGACATCGTCAAAAGGAGCCTTCTGGTTGTTGAAGTTCAGATAATAGGTTCCCATCATAGCATCAGTGTAGAATTCGTCACTGCCTGTAAGACCTGTGATCTCTTCTGTAGGAACTGCGTAGCAGAAGTCCAATGTGCCGTCCTGATAAGCGGCATAGGCAGCATTATCATCCTCAATAAGATGCCATGTGATCTTGTCAAAGGTGATATTATCAGCATCCCAGTAGTTCTCGTTCTTCTCCATAACGATCACATCGCCGGGGGTGTATTCTGCCAGCTTGTAGGGACCGTCAGAAATATATGTAGCCGGGTTGGTGGCCCAGTCGTCACCTGTCTCTACAGCAGCCTGCTGTACGGGCATCATAACCGCAAAAGCGCAGATCTTATCGAAGAAGGTACAAGGGATGGACAGTTCAACCACAAAGGTTGAAGGATCCGGAGCGGATACGCCCAGGGCGTCGATATCAGGGTTGCTCTCATCAGTAGCTTCACTCCAGCCCTTTACATAGTTAAGCAAATCGTAAGCGTAGGGAGCGGCTGTCATAGGATCAGCAACTCTCTTCCAGGTATATACGAGATCATCAGCCGTAAGGTCAGAACCGTCAGACCATTTCAGACCATCTCTCAGATGGAAGGTATATGTCAGACCATCATCAGAAACCTCATAGCTCTCTGCGATACCGGGAACCGTTTCATTATTTTGATCAGTTTTTAAAAGTCCTTCAGACATATGGATGATCATGCATGATCCATCACTTGTGGAATTAAGAGCCGGATCAATAGTCTCGGGAGAGCCTGCCCTCTGTACATGAAGCTCATTTGCTGATGCAGATGAATCTCCTGAGGAGCTGCCCCCACCGGTGCCGCCTGATCCGCCGCAGCCTGTTGCCAGTAATGACACTGCCATAACTACTGCCATTGCCTGTGCCAGTTTTCTTTTCATTGTTGTTTCCCTCCTAAAATAAATTATTACATTATGGAAATGCTGATTAAAGCGTTTCCTATATATAATGATATGAGGGCCAAAAATAATTCTGCCCCTCCATCATTAATATCAAAACTAAGATATTCGATCCAGATTGTGGCATGCTGCCAGATGCCCGGAAGATATTTCTTTAAGTGCGGGCATTTCGGCAGAACACTGATCTGTCGCGTAAGGACAGCGTGTGCGGAAAGGACAGCCGCTGGGCGGATTGACAGGACTGGGAACATCCCCTTCCAAAATAATACGCTTGGAAGCTCTGGCTGTCTTGGGATCAGCTATGGGAACAGCTGATATAAGCGATTTGGTATACGGATGTGCGCTATGGAATATCAACTGGTCGGAGGAGGCTACCTCTACCAGATGCCCAAGATACATAACGCCTATGCGGTCTGAAATATGATTTACAATAGACAGATCGTGAGCAATGAACAGATATGTAAGCCCAAGATCCTTCTGCAGATCTTCAAACATATTTACAACCTGAGCCTGAATACTTACATCCAGGGCCGATACAGGCTCATCACATACTATGAATTCAGGATCAACTGCCAGAGCCCTTGCAATACCGACTCTTTGTCTCTGACCACCGGAGAACTCGTGGGGATAGCGGTTGGCATGCTCGGAATTAAGGCCAACTCTCTCAAGTAAACGGATAATTTTTTCCCGGCGTTCTTCCTTACTGCTGTACAGCTTGTGAATATCCATGGGCTCGCCTACGATGTCACCCACAGTCATTCTGGGATCCAGTGAAGCGTAAGGATCCTGGAATACTATCTGCATCTTTCTGCGATAGGGCAGCATATCCTTTTTTTCTTTTGTGGAAGAATCAAACAGAACATCACCGTCGTATTCAATTCTGCCTGCAGTAGGCTCTGTAAGCCTCAAAATCGCCCTTCCGGTAGTGGTCTTACCGCAGCCGGATTCGCCTACCAGTCCGAAGGTCTCCCCCTTTTTTATAGAAAGTGACACACCATCTACCGCATGGACAAGCGCTTTTGAACCGGCTACCGGGAAATACTGCTTCAGGTCAGTTACCTTAAGCAGAGTTTTTGTATCACTCATTTGTACTGCCTTTCGTGGATTCTTCAAACAGTTCTTTGTCATTCAGCCAACAGCGGGCGTAATGAGGTTCATCAAATACGCTCTTGTCTGGCTTTTGCTTAAGACAGATCTTCATACAGGAATCGCAGCGCGGTGCAAAAGGACAGCCGGCAGGCGGATTCAACAGATCCACCGGTTGACCTTCTATGGGTATCAGTCTCTCGTATTCCTGCTCGTAAAATTTGGGGATGGATCTGATCAGACCCTTGGTATATTCATGCCTGGGGTTGTAGAAAATATCATCGGTCCTGCCGTATTCCACAATCTCGCCTGCATACATAACAGCTATGTGATCGCACATGGAGGCTACAACTCCCAGATCGTGCGTGATCATGATAATACCCATGCCAAGCTGCTTCTGCAGATCCTGCATCAATTCCAGTATCTGTGCCTGGATGGTAACATCCAGCGCTGTAGTGGGCTCGTCAGCTATCAAAAGCTTGGGCTCGCAGGCCAGTGCCATGGCTATAACCACACGCTGTCTCATACCGCCGGAGAGCTCATGAGGATACTGACGGATTCGCTTTTCGGGCTCATTGATACCAACAAGACGAAGCAGCTCCTTGATGCGCTCTGTAACTTCATCACCGGTTTTGTCGGTATGAAGCTTGATTGCCTCTCCAATCTGATTGCCTATGGTATAAACAGGATTCAGGGAAGTCATGGGATCCTGAAAGATTATGCTGACCTCCTTGCCACGGATCTTGCGAAGCTCGGTCTCGGGCATCTGATCTATGCGATGGCCGTTAAATGTCACAGTTCCGCCAACAATCCTGCCGTTATCTGCAGTAAGTCCCATGATGGAATAGGCAGTAACTGATTTGCCGGAACCGGATTCGCCCACTATTCCCAGGACTTCACCGGCCTTCATCTGTATGGTCACATCGTTAAGAGCCTTGACCTCGCCTGCCGGGGTAAAGAATGACAGCCTCTCATGCTGTATATCAACCAGGTATTCGTCGTTCATGTATTGCTCCTTTTAAGCCTTTAGCTTGGGATCGAAAGCATCTCTTAAACCATCGCCTAAGAGATTGAAGCTTAAGATAATTACAAATATCATAAAAGCGGGCGCAAAAAGCTTTTCAGGATAAGTCTGAAAACCGTTAAGCGCGTTAGACGCAAGTGAACCAAGTGAGGGCATGGGAGCCTGAACACCCAGTCCCAGGAAGCTTAAGAAGGACTCCGTAAATATGGAAGAAGGAATCTGAAGTGTAGTGGTAACTATAAGGGTACCAATGCAGTTCGTAAGCAGATGCTTGCGGATAATCCGGCCGTTAGTGGCACCCATAGCGCTTGCGGCGGTAACATATTCATTTTGCTTTAAAAGCATGATCTGACCGCGGATAATACGCGCCATTCCAACCCAGTACAGAAGACCAAATACCACAAACATGGAGACCATATTCGGGCCAAGAGCACCTATCCAGCCAAAGCCGGGAACCTTGGACAGCGTCTGAAGAGGATATTCCAGAACCTGAGCCAGAAGAATAATGATCAGCACATCCGGAATGGTATAGAGAATATCTACAATGCGCATCATTATCATATCCGCCATACCGCCGAAATATCCTGCAATAGCTCCATATGTGGCGCCAATCAGCAGAATGATCACAGAAGCTACAATACCTACAGTCATGGAAACTCTCGCGCCTACCATGACCCTTATGGCATAGTCGCGGCCGTTCTGATCAGTTCCGAGAATATGAGGAAAGACCGATTCTCCTGAAGCCATGCGCTCCTGTTCAGAAGCGGAATACTGCATTACACCCAGGCGCTCGGAGCCTTTTATCTGCTGCTCATATGCGTAAGGATAAAAAGCAGGAATGATAAAAGCAAACACCATGATAATAAGGACAATCACAAGTGCTGTCATGGCGATTTTATTCTTTCTGAAGCGTCTTAAGCCGTCCTGCCAGAAGCCTACTGACTCGCGCATGATTACCAGGGATTCCTTCTCATCCGAGGTCGCCGGCAGGAAATCATCAACATTCAGTTGAAGGCTTAGAATATTTTTCTTTTTTTCTGCTGTTTCCATCTGAAATATACTCCCGTTCTTAACGAAGCTTGATTCGAGGATCTACAAATACATATACTATGTCAACCACTACATTCATTATGATAAGGAATGTCGCTAAAAATATTGTAGTACCCATAATAAGGGGATAGTCTCTGGATGTGATGGCTGTAACAAATTCGTGCCCCAGCCCCGGAATGGTAAATATCTTTTCTATAATGAAGCTTCCGGTCATAAGCGATGCCATCAGAGGTCCTAGATATGTTACCACTGGAAGGATGGCGTTGCGAAGGGCATGCTTGAAAATAGAAGAAACTGTGGATACGCCCTTGGCACGGGCAGTTCTCATGTAATCCTGACCGATAACATCCAGCATGGAAGAGCGCATAAGCCTGGCTATGTAGCATGTGGGATACAGCGCCAGAGCCGCCACAGGCATGATGTAGGAAGCCGGCGAATTAAGCCCGAGAGACGGTAGAAGCTTCCATTTTGTAGATAAAAAGTACATCATAAGTGTAGATGACAGGAAGCTTGGTATAGCTATGCCGGCTGTGGAAAATACTATAATGATATTGTCTAAAATCTTACCTCTCTTATAAGCGGCGATTGAGCCAAGGGGAACTCCAATACAAAAGGCAACCACAATGGCCAGACCGCCGATCCTGGCAGATACCGGAAAACGCTCAGCTATAATACGGTTGACAGTGTAGCCACGCTTCTTAACGGAGCTGCCCAGATCCCCATGTAAAAGATCACCCATATAGGTAAGATATTGCTCGAACAGAGGCTTGTCCATACCGTATTTCGCTTCCAGGGCTGCCTGCGCCTGCGGTGTGATTGCCTTCTCTGAGAGGAATGGTCCGCCTGGAACCAGGTTCATAATAAAGAAGGTTAGAGTAGCAACTACAAAGGCGGTTGCAAGCCCGAAAATTATGCGTTTTACGATATACTTTGACATAAAAGCCCCCGTGTTATAGACATAATAATAATAATAAGAACAGGCAAAACTGCACTCACGCTACTCTATCACAATGAGGTATGAAAAGTCAAATACTCAATATTTTCGTCATTTTTCACAGTTGAGGCACAATATTTTGTAGATGACAAAATCCGGGGTTCATGATATAATTTTGATGCATGAAGGAGACTATTCTAGTTCGATAATACAAGGAGAGTGATCGAGATGAGCGGTATTTCCGGAATTGGTAGTGGGTACAGTGATCTTTACAGTAAGATTGCCAGTGGTAATCGTATTCAGAGGGCGAAGGATGATCCTGCAGGACAGGCTATAGCCAGCAAGATGGAAGCACAGCAGCGCACTCAGGCTATGCAGCAGCGTAATGCCGCTATGCAGCAGGACGCTATTAATGTAGCTGACGGTGCCAGAGCGAATATGAGCGCCTATGTCCAGGATATTAACGAATTGTCAGTACAGGCTATGAACGGGCTCTACAGTGATTCTGACAGACAGGCTATTCAGAACCAGATTAATCAGTACAAGATGGGCATCTCAGAGGCAGCTAATCAGGCACGCTATAATGAGACTAATGTGGCTGGAGACGGTGTTTCTGCTCTTCGCTCCACAGGCCTTGAGAATTTTGATGTAACAAGCGGCAGTGCTAACCTGGATGCAGTTTCAGGTGCACTTGACAGCATCAGCAGCGCCAGGTCAGCCGATGGAGCTACTGCTAATGGTCTTGAAGCTTCCATCAGTAATCTTGCTAATGCAAGGGAGAACACTATGGCCGGACTTAGCAGAATTGCTGATATGGACATTGCTGAGGGTGCAAGTGAGCTTAAGAAGCAGCAGACTCTGGATCAGGCTTCCGTTAGCATGCAGAAGCAGCAGATGGAGAACGAGGCTAACTTCATGAGCCGTATGTTCGGTGCATGATCGTTGTTGTAGTTTGAGAGTGTAGCTACATCAGGTTTAAGCGTTGGGTTACTTATAATTTTATGAATTTATTGAACCGGGGTCAGTGGTATTCTGATCCCGGATTCTTTGTTTGCAAGTATATTGGAAACACTCCATATATTGTGTTATAATGCTATGATACAAGGGTCAAAAAGAATACAGGAGGTAATGAATGAGCGCATTTTTAAACAGCTTTGCAGGATATATTATCGAGATGGTATGCATGGTGGTTTTGGGAATTTGCGGGGGATATGTCGGATATCGCCTGCGCAAGCGCAAGGACTCCCAGTCACAGGATGCATGAGCGTAAATATAAGCGAGGGGCAAAATACTTTTTGACCCTCAGAACTAACGAAAGGTAGAACAAGATGTCCATAGAGAAGGTTAACGACTTAAGACGCAGTTTCCTGGAATTTTTTGAGAGCAAGGAGCATCTGTCCATGCCAAGCTTCTCACTGGTTCCCAAGGATGATAACAGCCTGCTTCTGATCAATGCCGGGATGGCTCCTCTGAAGCCGTATTTTACCGGAGCAGAGGTTCCCCCCAGGAAGAGGGTATGTACCTGTCAGAAATGCATTCGTACAGGCGATATAGATAATGTAGGCAAGACTGCCCGTCATCTGACTTTTTTCGAGATGCTGGGTAATTTTTCGTTTGGAGATTATTTTAAGAAAGAGGCTATACATTGGAGCTGGGAATACCTTACCGAGGTACTAGGGCTTTCACCTGACAGGCTCTATCCGTCCATCTATGGTGAGGACGAGGAAGCCTTTGCCATATGGCATGACGAAATCGGCATAGACGCTGATCGGATTACACGATTTTATCGCGATCCCGAGACCGGTGAGTGTGACAATTTCTGGGAACACGGTGCAGGACCCTGCGGACCATGCTCTGAGGTGTATTATGACCGTGGTGAGAAGTATGGCTGCGGCCGTCCGACATGTGGAGTGGGCTGTGACTGTGACCGCTACATGGAGGTCTGGAATAATGTCTTCACCCAGTTCGATGGGGATGGCAAGGGGAACTACACCGAGCTTGCTCAGAAGAATATCGACACGGGAATGGGATTGGAGAGACTTGCGGTAGTAATGCAGCAGGTGGATTCTGTTTTTGATATAGACACCATGAAGGCTATCCGTGACAGAATTTGCTCCATGTCTAACAAGACCTATAATCAAGACGAACAGGACGACATTTCCATAAGACTGATCACAGATCATATCCGCTCGGCTACTTTTATGGTATCAGACGGAATACTTCCTTCCAATGAAGGCCGCGGTTATGTACTTCGCCGCCTTATCAGAAGGGCTGCCCGCCATGGCAGAAAGCTGGGTATAGAAGGGCTGTTCCTTTCAGAATTATCTTCTACAGTTATTTCTGAGAGTAAGGATGGCTATCCTGAATTATCCGAGAAGCAGGAGTTTATACACAGGGTTTTATCCGAGGAGGAGGAGAAGTTTAACCGCACCATAGATCAGGGCCTTTCCATACTTTTTGATATCAGAACCAGACTTTCATCCGACGGTAAAAATATTCTGCCGGGAGATGAAGCCTTCCGACTTTATGATACATATGGATTCCCGCTGGATCTTACCGAAGAGATTATTTCCGAGTGGGGTATGACTGTTGACAGACAGGGTTTTGACGCAGCTATGGAGCATCAGAAGTCAACAGCCAGAGCAGCCAGAAAAGAGACCAATTACATGGGCAAGGAATCCAGTGTCTACGATGAGCTGGATCCTGCCATTTCATCCTGTTTTATTGGCTACGACCATTTAGACGGACAGTCATCAGTCACAGCTATGACGGATGAGAACTCGGTATGTGAGAGCTTATCGAAGGGTCAGAAGGGTACCATAGTGGTTGAGGACACACCGTTTTACGCTGCCATGGGTGGTCAGGTTGGCGATACAGGAAGGATTTATGACGACAAGGGCTTCAGCTTTGCGGTACAGGATACAATATCCCTTTCGGGCGGCAAGATCGGTCATGTAGGCGTGGTTGAGGAAGGACAGATATCAATGGGAGCATCTGTCAATCTGGCGGTTGATGCTGCAAGAAGAGCTGACATAGCCAAGAACCACAGCGCTACGCACCTCCTTCAGAGGGCATTGAGGGAAGTATTGGGAGATCATGTACAGCAGGCAGGAAGCATGGTTTCACAGGACAGATTGAGATTCGACTTTACCCATTTTTTAGCTATGACTGACGAGGAAATAGCAGATGTTGAAAACAGGGTTAATGACAGGATTTTAAAAGCTGTTCCTGTAGAAACTGCGGTTATGTCTCTTGAAGAGGCCAGAAAGACAGGAGCTATGGCGCTCTTTGGCGAGAAATACGGCGACGAAGTAAGAGTTGTATCCATGGGAGAATACTCCATAGAGCTGTGCGGTGGAACTCATGTAAAAAATACCGGCGAGATTGCAGCCTTCAAAATCCTTTCTGAGTCTGGTATTGCAAGCGGTGTAAGGCGAATTGAGGCTGTAAGCGGCAGCGCTGTATTCGAATATTATCGCAGGATGGAAGGCTATGCCCGGGATGCTGCGGCTCTTTTAAAGACATCACCGGATAAGCTTGCTCAGCGAATAGAAGCAACTCTGTCCCAGGTGAAGGAGCTTGCACAGGAGAACGAACGCCTGAAGGCTGCTTCCGCCATGGATGCTCTTGGTGATGTGGATGGATCCGTCGAAGAGATTAACGGAATCAGTCTTATTGCAAAGAGCATAGAAGGTGTAGATGCTAAGGGGCTTAGACAGCTTGGAGACGAATTGAGGGACAAGATCGGTGAAGGTGTAGTTGTACTGGCTTCATCACAGGATGGCAAGGTAAGCCTGGTTGCAATGGCTACAGATGAAGCAATTAAAAAGGGCGCCCATGCAGGCAATCTTATAAAGCGCATTTCCGCAATGGTAGGCGGCAAAGGCGGCGGCAGGCCCAATATGGCACAGGCAGGCGGCAAGGATCCATCCGGTATTGATGCTGCCCTGAAGGAAGCCAAAAGCGCACTTGAAGAAATGGTAAGCTGATATGAGTGATACTTCAGTAAAAACAGAGAATAAAATGGGAGTTGACCCCATAGGAAGACTGCTTTTTACCATGTCTACACCTATGATGGTGTCCATGCTCGTCCAGGCATTGTACAATATAGTTGACTCTATATTTGTGGCAATGCTTTCCGAGGATGCGCTTACGGCAGTTTCCCTGGCTTTTCCTATCCAGAATCTGATGATAGCCTTTGGAGTGGGAACCGGTGTGGGAGTTAATTCCCTGGTGTCCCGCCATCTTGGCGAGAAGAATTTCAAACGGGCGAATTCTGTCGCCATACATGGACTGCGCCTTGCCGCAATTCATTATGTAATATTTGCTGTACTTATACTTATTATGGTCAGGCCTTTTTTTGAGATTCAGTCCAATGACGCTCAAATAGTAGAATACGGAATTACATATACCAGGATAATCGGTATATTGGGTTTTGGAATGTTTGCACAGACTATGCTGGAGAAGATTCTGACCTCAACCGGCAAGACCTTTTATACGATGATTACGCAGATGGCAGGAGCTATTACCAATATCATCATGGATCCGGTTTTGATTTTTGGACTGGGTCCCTTCCCTAAAATGGGAGTTGCGGGAGCGGCGGCAGCTACTATTTTTGGTCAGATATTAGGTTCCTCACTTGCGATATATTTTAACCTCTACAGGAACAAGGAATTGACTCTGTCATTTAAGGATAATCCTTTTTCAAGTGAGATAGTAAGCTCTATTTACGGAATTGGAATTCCATCGATATTCATGTCGGCGGTGGGCTCTGTTATGACCTTTGGACTTAACAAGATTTTGTCTGCATTCTCTTCCACGGCTGTTGCTGTATTTGGAGTGTATTTCAAGCTGCAGAGCTTTGCTTTCATGCCTATATTCGGGCTTAATAACGGCATGATGCCCATAGTTTCATACAATTATGGAGCTGCCAAGCCCGACCGCATCAAGGCTACTATCAGAATAGCTACAGTGGCGGCAGTCGCTATGATGTGGGCGTGTTTTATAATTTTCCAGCTTTTCCCGGGACAGCTTTTGCTGATGTTTTCTGCCTCGGAGAATATGCTGTCCATTGGTATACCGGCCCTTCGTATCATCAGCACTCACTATCTGGTGGCAGGACTTTCGGTTATCAGTATTTCCATTTGCCAGGCCATGAGACATGCTCAGTTTGGACTCATTGTATCAGTTAGCAGGCAGCTTGTGGTTCTGCTTCCTGCGGCCTTTCTTCTTTCCAGATTGGGCAGAATTGAGCTGGTGTGGTGGGCGTTTCCGATTGCGGAGCTAGTGTCGGTTATTATGTGCCTTTGCTTTGTGCGTTATGTTTTCAAAAAAGAAGTTGCGCCCCTTTATGACAGGAAGCAGATATCATGACAGAACGGCTAATGCTTAATGATGGCTGGGTGTTTTCCCCGGGCTGGTCGGAGGACATGATTGACAAGCCAATGCGGATTGGACAGAAGGTTCGCATTCCTCATACAGTAAGAGAGCTTCCCTTTCATTATTTTAAAGATGATGCATTCCAGGGAACCTGCGCGTATCAATACCAGCTTGAAGTTCCAATGGAATGGAGAGATGGCAGGGTACTCCTTACCTTTGAGGGCGCGGCGCATCACGCCAGGGTTTATGTAAACGGCAGCCATGCAGGAAGTCACTACAACGGCTATACGGCTTTTACACTGGATATAAGTTCATTAGTAGTTTTTGGAACTGATAATCTTATATCATTATCCCTGGGATGCAGGTTTGATCCTGCCCTTGCAATGGAGCCTTGTGCCTGCGCCTACGGAGGTCTTATAAGAGATGTCTTCATAGATGTCAAAAACCCGGTCTACATGGAACGGGTTTTTTATCGTCCATCACTTCAGGATCCTCCTAAGACCAGGGGCATGAGTTTAAAGCGCCTCAGTGAAACCCAGCTGACAGGCGTTGTAGATACCCGTGTAATGCTGTCACAGGAGGGTATTAGAAAGGCAAGTCAGCGAAGGCTGTATGTGTGCCAGTTTTTAAATGGCAAACAGATATCCAACCAGCCTCTTCCACCTGATGGCAAGACTACTACTCTTGCCGGCAAGGTTCATATCTGGGATACAGCTCATCCGTTTTTGTATGAGATCAGAACCGAAGTCAGGCTGGATGGTGAGACTGTAGATTCCCATATCGACAGGATAGGCTTTAGAAATGCCCAGTGGAAGAAAAACGGATTTTACTTGAACGGGCGTCCCTTAAGATTAAGGGGGCTGGACCGCTATCAATCATATCCCTATGTAGGATATGCCATGCCAAAAAGCATTCAGTACAACGATGCAGCAATTTTAAAAAATGAACTGGGCTGCAATGTTGTAAGAACAGCAGACGGTCCACCGGCAAGGGCGTTTTTGGAGGGCTGTGACAGGGTGGGTTTATTGGCTGTAGTTGTAATGCCTGTGGTAGCTTCCAAAAACACCTGGGACGATACACAGCGTATTTTTTCTGAAATGCTGGAGGAATATAACAATCACCCTTCCGTAATAATCTGGGAAGCAGCCGTTTCAAATGATGTGGGTATTGCATTTTATAATAAATGGCTGGATTATTCACACAGGCTGGATCCATCCAGACCACTGGCAGGGCATTGTATAAAGGGCAGCAATGAGCCCTGGGGGGATGTATGCGTATTTGAAGGCGAATTCAAGGATGATGAGGCCATAGAGGTTCCGTCAGATAATAATGATAAAAACAGACCGTATTTATTAAGCGGCTACGGTGGATACCGCTGCGGTGTGCGTATGTCTGATCCATGGGAGAAAAAAAGAGATCAGATGATATATCATGCTTCCGTTATGAATTCTGTTTTCTCTGAGGATGAGGTGGCAGGAGCATTTGGAAGCAGCATGTGTGATTATGTTGGCGCTAATGATTCAGGTGATATAGATGGTATTTGTTATTTTGGAGTAATGGATGCCTTCCGCAATCCCAAGCCTTCGGCATATTTATACGCTGCCCAATCCGGAAGGGCGTCGTTTTTGGAGGTGATTTCAGACATGCATCCTCCAAAAGGCGCTAACAGGCTTTACGGGGATTGCTACATAATATCTACCTCCAATCGGGTTGAAATGTGGGCGGACGGCAGGCTTATCGCTGATTATTCTTCCAAGAGTTCAGCTTTTTCGGAGCTTAGAAATGGTCCGATAAGGATTGATGAATATGTAACAGCAGATATTATTGCAGAGGAAGGATTTTCCTCAAGGCAGGCGAAGCTTGTAGCGGAATATATCAATGAAATGGCAGTAAATGGAAGCCTGGATTCTGCCAGGGGCAAGCTTACTCTGGCGCAGCTTTACAGGGTATATCACATGACTGACGCCAGGCTGTCTGCTTTGTATAAAAAATATATAGCAAATAAGGGAAAAAGAATTTTCAGATTCTGCGCGTTCAAGAAGGATGTGCCGGAATATGAGACAGTAAAAGGTCCCGTTGAATCCCTTGCACTTGATGTTAGCACAAGCAGTGATACATTGACTGAGGCGGATACCTATGATGTGGCAGCAATCCGTATCAAAGTCAGGGATAATTATGGAAACATTGCAGATTATTTTGACGATTCTGTCAATATTCATGTCACTGGAGATATAAGCCTGATAGGACCTGATGTGGTTCCTGTAAGGGGAGGAATGGCAGGCTGCTATGTAAGATCCCTGGGAGTATCGGGAACCGGTTCCGTTGATATAGCAATCCCTCAATTAGATTCAGTGACACTTGATTTTAAGGTTCTAGCCGCCAAAAAAGCATTGTAAAAAGGAGTTACTATTGATTCTACCAGGAGAATATCAAAAGCTTAAGATATCAGAGGAAAAAGAATTTGGATTCTATCTTTCAGATCCCCAAAATTCCAGAGATAAGGTTCTTTTGCCAAAACGCTATATAACACCTGATATGAAAATTGGGGACAGTATTGAGGTATTTGTCTATCTGGATTCAGAGGATAGGCCTGTTGCTACCACTGAGACCCCAAGGCTTGTTATGGGAGGGATAGGGGTATGCCCTGTCAAGGAGATCAACAGGCTGGGAGCCTTTTTGGACTGGGGGCTTTCCAAGGATCTGTTTCTTCCATATAAGGAGATGGAGTGCAGGATCCGTGTGCAGGATGAACTGCTGGTCAGATTGTATCGGGACAAGAGCGGCAGACTTGCGGCCAGCATGAAGAAGCTTTTTCCTCTTCTAAGAACTGATTCCCCCTATAAACAGGGAGATGAAGTTACAGGGAGAATATACGAATTCGGACATGATTTTGGCACCTTTGTCGCAGTAGATGACTGCTATTCGGCGATGCTTCCAAAGCATGAGGATATGCGATCACACAGGATTGGAGATGTGATAAAGGCAAGAGTAACCCGCATAAAGCCTGATGGCAAGCTGGATATTACTACCAGGGACAGCATAGACCGCCAGATGGATGAGGATGCCGATGTGGTTATGGATATAATAGCTTCTTACGGAGGAAGGCTGCCCTTCACCGAGAAATCAGATTCCGGGCTTATTTTTCAAGAAACCGGATTATCTAAGGGAGCATTCAAGCGGGCTGTAGGCAGGCTCTATAAAAAAAGGCTCATAGAGATTAATGAAGGGGTTATCAGCATCGTCTCATCCGGTCGCACCGGCATCTGAATGCAATCTGACATGGACAATAATGAAAATGATTGCGACGCTACACCAGACAAGGCACAGCCGGAAGGAATCCGATTGTGCCTTGTCTTTGCTGCCGTTATACTGAGATATCGATCATGCTCCCGACTCCGGGATTTACTGCCGATTCCATAAGAGCGGCTGCATTCTGTCCCTGCATCTGGTTGGATTCGATGGCCATGTCCAGTACGGCAGTGCCTACTTCCTGGAGGGTTTTAGCCTGTGCCATATACATGGACAGATTAGCTATACTACTGACATCCATGTCTGCTCCTCCTTTCATCCAGGTGCTAAACACATAAATGTTGCAAATGCATTATCGCATGATTATAATGAAAAAACAAGTTTGAAAGTATAAGTCACTATTAAGAAATAACTTAGGAATTCTAACTTGTCTTCGAATCCTTCGTAATAATTTCCTGATTTATTTCTGAACAGTTCCTAAAAAAGGGGGAAAAAGATGCGTGACATAATAATAGTAGGAAATGGTCCGGCAGGGCTTTCTGCAGCAATATATGCCAAAAGGGCAGGAAGGGATGTGCTTGTAATATCTGATGCTCCGAATGGTGGCGGTCAGATTGCAACAACTTATGAGGTAGACAACTATCCCGGGCTTCCCGGAGTAGGGGGTATGGAGCTTGGAGACAAATTTGATGAGCATGCCAAAAAGCTGGGCTGCGAATCAGTTCTCCAGCGGGTAATACGAATTGTAGATTGCGGTGATCATAAGACAGTGGTTACGGACAAGGAAGAACACGATACGAAGACTGTAATTCTGGCAGCAGGTGCCTCCCACAGCAAGCTGGGTGTACCCGGTGAGGAAGAATTTACCGGTATGGGAGTGTCTTATTGCGCTACATGCGACGGAGCTTTTTTTAGAAAAAGGACAGTAGCTGTAGTAGGGGGCGGAGATGTTGCGCTGGGGGATGCGATATTTTTATCCAGATTCGCAAAAAAGGTCTATCTCATCCACCGCCGAGACGAGTTCCGCGGAGCGAAGATGCTTCAGGATCAGGTAATGGCAATTGATAACATTGAGATTCTATATGATACAATTGTTACAGAAATCTGCGGTACAGACGCGATAGATCATCTCGTTACAGAAAATGTAAAAACAAAAGAACAATCCGAGCTGCTGGTGAACGGCGTGTTCATGGCCGTTGGAATAAGGGCTAATATTGATGGCATAGATGGATTGCCCGAAAGGGATGCTTCCGGATATATCATTGCAGGAGAAGATTGCGTAACATCTATTCCCGGAGTTTTCGCAGCAGGAGATGTCAGGACAAAACAGCTTCGTCAGGTGGTCACAGCAGTGGCGGACGGAGCCAACGCAGTCACCTCGATCGAACGGTATCTTAATGAGCAGTAATTGTGTAATTTGACTTATTACAGAGTATGAGATTGTGCTGTAAAAACCCCCAGACCGCAATATCTGGGGGTTAGTCTTTGTCAACTTAGAAATTGTTACAAAAATGTTAGCGTTTTTATAGTTAGTTTTGAAAAAAATAACGGATGTTACAAGGTTGACTTATTTTTTTAGCATGATATAATAGCGGAGTAACAAATCTTAACAGAATTGTAACAAACCAAAACAGGTTTTTAACAAGTTGGAGGTTATTTCGCGATGAATCGTAATCAGAAGGTTGCAGCAGTTACATGTGGACTTGCAGCAAGCGCGCTTTATCTATCTGGGGGGATGGTAGCTGATGCGGCTCCTGTAGCAGGAGCAACAGCGATGACATCTACTGACGAGCAGACAGTTGAGGAGCATTCCTACAGTACACTGGCGGGTGCTAATGAGATTATGGCTCAGCTGGTTGCAACAGCTGACAAGACAGTAGAGGAGCGTGAGGCAGCAGCTCATGCCCGCGCAGTAGCCAAGGCAGAGAAGGCATTGAAGGAGATTGAGGATGTCGCTATTGCCAAGGTTAATGATTATGTAAATGTTCGCAAATCACCTGATGCTGATTCTGAAGCAGTCGGCAAGCTTTACGCTAACAACTATGCCAAGATCGAGAAGACCAAGGGTGACTGGTACAAGGTTACCTCAGGCAATGTTGAGGGATATGTTAAGGGCGATTACCTCGCTGTTGCTGACAAGGAAGCTGTCGAGGAAGCCAGCCGTACAGTAGCCAGGGTCAAGGCGGATTCATTATATGTTCGAAATGACACTTCCAAGACCGCTGATGTTATTACTATGGTTCCCAGCGGTGATGATCTTACAGTAGTTGACACCTCCAAAGCCAAGGACGGATGGATTAAGGTTTCAGTAGACGGCGGCGAGGGCTATGTATCTGCTGATTATGTAGCTGTTTCCGACGAGTTCACATATGGAGAGACAACTGCTGAGGAGCAGGCCAGAGAAGAGGCTGAGCTTCGCAGACTTATCAGAGAAGCAGGTGATACCACTACTACTAATGGTAATGGAACTACACCTTCTTATGGTCGTCCCGCTGCTTCCGGTTCTTCATCTTCACAGTCTTCTTCCAGCACTACAAGGTCTTATTCAGCTCCCAGTGGTTCAGGCGGAGCTGCAGTTGCCAGCTTTGCGGCACAGTTTGTAGGCAATCCTTATGTATATGGCGGCACATCACTTACTAATGGTGCTGATTGCTCAGGCTTTGTTATGAGCGTTTATTCTCACTTTGGTGTAAGCCTGCCTCATTCATCCAGTGCTGACAGGAATGTAGGTTATGCGGTTAGCGCTTCCGATATGCAGCCTGGTGACATCGTATGCTATTCCGGTCATGTAGGAATCTATGCAGGCGGTGGAATGATCGTTAACGCTTCCAATTCCAGAGACGGTATCAAATATACTAATGCTAATTATCGTCAGATACTTGCAGTTAGAAGAGTATTCTGATTTGATTCTCGCATCACGAATATTAGAAATAAAAAAGGATTCCGATATCAGGAATCCTTTTTTTGTGTCAAAAATCAATTCAGAACCTACAGTTGAACCTGTATAATACATACTGCCAAATTATGGATCAGGTCTTGTAGTTGGCGCGCATGCCTGTGTTGATAAGGGAACCAAAGAAAGCCTTTTGCTTGTCATAGGGGTTCTGGTCCTTATCCTTGTTATCATCCTTGTCTGTGGGAGACGCAATTACAGATTTGGTAACGCCTCCGTCAACATACACCCTGCCGCATTCGGGACAAACAGCGGTATGGATTGCTACTCCTACGGATAATACCTTGCCGCCTTCCTTTTCAGCCTTCTCATAAGCATTAACCACATGCTCCTGCTCATGGGCGCGTACCTTGGCGCCTGCAGCTGAGGGGTCAATATGCTGTGCTGTCTGGAAGGAAACATCGCATTCATCAGATCCGTCCTGGTATTTGCGATTCTTACAGGTCTCGCAATCTTGGGGAGATGATTTGCGGCCGGGCTTTTTGTCCGGATCAGTCTTGTCAGCGTCTACACCCTCAGTCTGGGATACCCCGGACAGCTCATTAGCGGCATCGCTGTCCTGACTTGTCTTGACAGAGTCGCTGTTAGATGAGTATGGGAAGAAGTTATCGAAGTTATAACCGCCAATACTTCCAATCATGATCAATCCCCCCTTTCATTAAGATTAATGGCTTTTTTGCACTGATATCATAGCTTAATTAAACCCAATGACCTTCTGTGACAGGCGGTATGCCCTCATGGACAAAAACCGTCCAAACCTTCCGGGAAGACGCATCGTGCCTCCTAACATTCCATAACGGAGATGCCTGTAGGTGCGTCTGTCTTTTTTCTTGATATACTGCCACAGGTCGGTTATCTTGTTAAGGTTATCCTTGTCTTTGGATACATAACCTATTGAGGTAGACACAACGGTTATCATTTCCAGGTAGGAAAGCATGTACTCCCTTAAGTGTTTTTCCTCGATACTCCAGGGATCCACGAGGTCCACCATCATGTAGTTAACCTTAAGCTGCTGGTCTATACGCTTGACCATAGTCTGCTCGGCTACTGATTGACCTTCCCTCCCTATATAGTATCGGTAGAAATCTACATTTAGATAATAGAATTTCTTCACATACGGTAAAGGAATATACACAAACAGATTATCTACATAAAATGTATGTGAAGGCAGCACAAGGCCTGAATCCCTTAGAACCCTGGTGCGGTATATAACCGAATGCATCAGAATGGAAAAACCTTTGATGTTGCGCTTCATATCGGACCAGCCAATAACCCTGTCAGTAGGGAAAAGAGGCGTGTACATCATGTGGCGCTTGTGTTTTTTACCTTCCTTCTCATATACATAATTAGTAAGGAGAAGGTCTATATCCTGCCCTTCTGATTCAAGCCTTTTAAGTGTAGATAAAACTTCCTGATAAGCATCAGCGTCAACCCAGTCGTCAGAATCTACGACCTTGAAAAATGTTCCCGTGGCGTTTCTAATACCTGAGTTAACAGCTTCGCCATGTCCGCCGTTCTCCTGATGAATGGCATGGACTATTGAGGGGTATTTTTCCTCGTATTCATCGGCTATCCTGGCCGTATCATCTGTAGAACCGTCATCTACAATGAGGATTTCAACATCCTCGCCTCCGGGCAGCAGCGATTCGATACATTTGCGCATATAATCCTGAGAATTATAGCTGGGAATCGCAAAAGTCAACAACTTCATTACAAAATAATCCCTTCAAACTTTATGTGTATATTTCATAATATCACCATTTTTTTAAAAAGACAAGGCGGCAAACTCCTGGATTTTTCCCTTTTACTATAATTCAAGCTGTGATATTATTATCCTCATGGATTTATTTGAATATATGCAGCAACAGCATAAGGACAGCGAATCGCCCCTGGCGTCAAGGCTTCGCCCCAGGACATTGGATGAAGTGGTGGGGCAGCAGCATATTATTGGCAGGGACAAGATGCTCTATCGTGCCATCAGGGCGGACAAGTTGGGGTCAGTGATTTTTTACGGGCCACCCGGTACCGGCAAGACTACACTTGCCAGGGTCATAGCCAATACTACCCATGCCTGCTTTACCCAGATCAACGCCACAGTATCAGGCAAGAAGGATATGGAACAGATTGTATCCGAAGCCAAGGATGCGCTTGGGATGTATGGCAAGCGTACCATTCTGTTTATAGATGAGATTCACCGTTTTAATAAAGGCCAGCAGGATTATCTGCTGCCATTTGTGGAGGATGGAACGGTTATTCTGATAGGGGCTACCACAGAGAATCCCTATTTTGAAGTTAACGGTGCGCTATTGTCCCGATCTATAATATTTGAATTGAAGCCCCTTTTGGCAGAAGATATTGCTGTCCTGATTAAGAGGGCTCTAACTGACGAGGAAAGGGGACTTGGGATCTACAAAGCCGTTATAGATGATGACGCGTTGGAGTTTTTGGCGGATATGGCAGGAGGGGATGCCAGAAACGCCCTTAATGCGGTTGAGCTTGCAGTGCTTACCACAGATCCGGGGGCAGATGGCAATATTACAATTACTCTGGATGTTGCCTCTGAGTGTATTCAGAAAAAGGCAGTGAGATACGATAAAACCGGGGATAATCACTATGATACGATATCCGCTTTTATCAAGAGTATGAGGGGGTCTGACCCGGATGCTGCGGTGTATTATCTGGCGAGGATGCTGTATGCCGGGGAGGATGTCAAATTCATAGCCAGAAGGATTATGATATGCGCCTCCGAGGATGTTGGCAATGCTGACCCAATGGCTATGGTGGTTGCTTCATCCGCTGCTGCTGCTGTGGAGCGTGTTGGCATGCCGGAGGGAAGGATAATTCTGTCACAGGCAGCTACATATGTTGCCTGCGCTCCCAAGAGCAATGCTTCCTACATGGCCGTTGAAAGGGCGACAGAGACGATCAAGTCTACCGGATCTCTTTCGGTACCGCCGCATCTTATGGATTCCCATTACAAGGGCTCTGCGAAGCTTGGCAGGGGAATAGGATACCTTTACGCTCATGATTTTCCCAACCATTATGTATCCCAGCAGTATCTGCCTGATGAGCTTGTGGGAAAAAGGTTCTACGAACCGGAAGACATAGGATACGAATCTACCATTCGAGAGCACATGGATTTTTTACATCGCCAGGACGACCATCAATCGACGGCATCACAGAAAGGAGCAAATGATGATTAGAAAATACAAGCTTGCCATTATAGGCTGCGGCAATATGGGAAGGGCGATTGCCCGAGGGGTTCTCGCCTCAGATGTAGCTTCCGCCGAAGAGGTTGCCATTTCAGTGCGAACAGAAGAATCCGCCAAAAGGCTCTCAGATGATCTGGGATGTCATGTGATATGTGATAATGCATCCGTCGCCCAGGAGGCAGAGATGATTTTGCTGGCAGTAAAGCCCTATCAGATGTCAGAGGTTCTTTCTGATATAAGAGAGCATATTTCAGCTGATCAGATCATTGTTTCTGTCATTGCAGGAAAAAGCATACAGTCCATAGAGGAAGGGCTGATGTCGATAGAGGTAGCGGGCAGACTGAAGGTTGTCCGTGCCATGCCTAACACCCCTGCAATGGTGGGAGAATCCATGTCGGCTCTCTGTATAAACGCTCATATGAACGATACGGATATAGACCGCGTGGTAAGGGTATTTAGCGCCTTTGGCAAGGTTGTTCAGGTTGATGAAAAGCTTATGGATGTGGTAACGGGAGTTTCAGGCTCATCTCCTGCGTTTATTTATATGATTATGGAAGCCATGGCTGACGCTGCCGTAAAATGGGGCATGACCAGGGATCAGGCGTATCTGTTTGTGTCACAAAGCGTGCTTGGTGCGGCCAAAATGCTCCGGGATACCGGCAGTCATCCCGGTCAGCTTAAGGATGCGGTCACATCTCCCGGAGGCACAACGATTGCAGGTATCTGTGCCTTGGAGCGTGCAGGCTTAAGAGCCGCTATGATGGATGGAATTGACGCTGCGATAGAAGCGTCAAAGGGATTATAGGAGCATATTATGAATACAGTCGGAACCGGCAGAAATTTACGCTCATTTCTGATGTGTATGCTGCCGGGATTTGTGATTTTATTGTTGCAGAACGGGGCGGTTGTTTTTTGTTCCCAGATATACATTATTTGGATGTTTTTGAATGCAGATGGCAGGTCTGCCGGTTTTGGGGAAGATTTTGCCAGAGGGATAACATCCACAGGCTTTCTAATGGGAGCCTCGGTTTTGTATGCCATTATCGGAATACTGGTGTTTTCATTGTGGTATCGTGCACTTAATCTGTCAGAAATAACGGTATCGTCTGACGATGACAATCACAGAATAAAAAAAGACACTCTTAGAGGTTACCCACCCTATCTGTATTTTGGAATGATCATTTTTGCAATTGCGGCTCAGTTCGTATGCGGATATGTGGTTGTAATACTGGCTAAAATGGAACCTTCATGGCTTGCTGATTATGAAAAGCTTACAAACGAGCTGGTTTTTTCAGGAGGTTGGGTTGATATACTGGTGGCAGCATATACCATCATTTTAGGACCTGTCTGTGAAGAATTGTGCTTCAGGGCTGTAACCTGCAAGCTGTGCAGGCGGGTTATGTCTGCAAGGGTTACAAATATTATTCAGGCACTGTTTTTTGGAGGAATGCACGCTAATCCAATCCAGAGTATATATGCCTTTGTTTTTGGATATTTTCTTGGGATGATCTATCTTGAGACGGATAATCTTTTGATAACTATTCTCATTCATATTTTATTCAACGCCTGTGGGATGTATTTTGGAGAATATATTGGAACAGGAGCTATGCCGGCTTCATTTTTTGCAATTTTCTTATGCGCTATGATGGCGGCTTACTGGGGATATTGTCTCATAATAAAAGCTGCCAGTCAGAAAAAGAACTAACCTTTTTTCACATTTTAACCGATATAATTTTTGAAATATTTTAAAGCAAAAGCCTGATCAGCTTTAGCTTTTATTCGGTTACGAATACAGCCAGGGACGGACTGTTTTGTAGGATAAGGAGATCTTACAAACCGGTTCGTTTTGTCGTTTTTTGGATAATGGAATTGAAAAAAAGCGGTGGGAGGTATTCGCTAAAATGTATGAAGGAGGATTTAGCTTATATGATCATACAATCAGGTACCGTATCAATGGAATCTGAAAGACAGTTTTCAAAAAAACATGTAATAAGTCAGAGTATAACCAGTGGAGCATCTGATACTGAAAAAAAGGGTGAGGTTGTGTGTTTTCCGGACAGGCAAAAGACCGGAATCTCCGAAAATGGAGTAATCAAGGGTAGTTTTTTGTCGGCTCTGGCTTATAATAAATACGGCAGATTTACCGATGAGGCTGACAGCGTAGGTAATCGCGCCATGGTAAGAAGGGACCAGGCCAGTGAGCTGGATAGGACTGGCGCAATATCCAAGGAGCAGGAGGCTAATTTCGACGATATCAACAACAGAGTTCAGTTCTCAGCTTTGAATTATCTGTTTAGAATCTTTTTCGGAGACAGCAACAGAATGAACCTGCAAAGTGCTTTGTGGGGATCGGCTGCCACAGGAGGCTATGATACTTACCAATTTACAGAGACATACGAAGAAAGTGAGGTTACTAATTTCGAAACCACCGGAACTGTTCAGACTGCCGACGGCAGACAGATCAGCTTTAATTTAAGCGTAGGAATGAGCCGTTCTTTCTATTCGGAAACTAATGCATCCATTCTCATGGAAAGACGACCTATGATAGATCCGCTTGTAATCAATCTGGATGATAATGTTGATTCTGTTTCAGACCAGACATTTTTCTTTGATCTGGATTGTGACGGCAATCTTGATGAGATATCCTCTCTCAATAGAGGAAGCGGATTTTTGGCGCTGGATAAAAACGGAGACGGCGAGGTCAATGACGGCAGTGAGCTGTTTGGGGCCCTTTCTGGAGATGGCTTTGCCGAGCTTGCGCAGTATGATATGGATGGAAACGGGTGGATAGACGAAGCTGATGATATATATGACAAGCTTAGGGTGTGGTCTGTCGATAAGGATGGCAATCCCAAGCTCTTTACACTTAAGGAAAGTGATGTTGGAGCGATATGTTTAGCTTCCGCTCCGACCCAGTTTTCTATAAATAATGAGTGGAATCAGACCAGGGCGATGGTTCGTTCCAGCGGATTCTTTTTAAGGGAGTCTACGGGAATGGCCGGAAGTGTCCAGCAGATAGATCTGGCTGCCATGTAATAGCTGCACTTTGGTGCGTTGTTTGGTATAAGTAATGATGTGGGGGTCAAATATCCTTTTGACCCTTGCATTATTTAACAACCTTTAACAAATTTGAAGCATTTACTGTAAAAATTTCTTGACATGTACCATAGGACCATGATATATTTATACGGCTAAGAACGAATGAATGGCTCGGGAAGCCTTTTTTTCTTGTAAAAAAAGCTTATTAGCCGGGCTTGATTTAAGTATGTAAGGCAGGAGGTGTTGGGGGTGCGTACTAGAATTACACTGGCATGTACAGAATGCAAACAGCGGAATTACGACACTACTAAGGAGAAGCGCTTACATCCGGACAGGATGGAGACCAGGAAGTATTGCCGTTTTTGCAGAAAGCATACCATTCACAAGGAGACTAAGTAGGAGGTATTATACTTATGGCAGACGCGAAGAACAAGCGTTCCTTTTCCGACTGGTGGGATGGTGTCAAGACCGAGTATGCCAAGATAGTGTGGCCGACACAGCAGACAATATATCGTCAGACATTGGCTACGGTGGTTGTTTCAGTAATTACCGCACTTATCATAGTGTTTGTGGATATGTTGATCCAGCATGGTGTTGATTTCCTGGTTCAGATTTAGGGAGGACGCATATGGAAGAGGCTCACTGGTATGTGGCTCATACCTATTCAGGTTATGAGAACAAAGTCAAAGCCAATATCGACAAGACAGTTGAGAATCGACATCTTGAGAATCAGATATTAGAGGTTCGTGTTCCCATGCATGATGTCTATGAGACCAAGGACAGCAGAGGGCAGGGAGCCAAGCGCGAGCTCAAATCCAAGAAGATGTTCCCGGGGTATGTTCTTATCCATATGGTGATGAACGACGACACATGGTATGTGGTTCGTAACACCCGCGGCGTGACAGGATTTGTAGGACCTGGCAGTAAGCCGGTTCCGTTGACTGAGGCTGAGATGCGGCCGCTCGGTATAGAAACCGAAGCGATAATAGAAGTGGATTTCGACATAGGAGATACCGTATCTATCATTGCAGGAGCATGGAAGGATACAATAGGAGTTATCCAGTCGATGAACGAAGCAAAGCAGACGGTCACTATTAATGTAGAACTCTTTGGTCGTGAGACACCGGTAGAGATCAGCTTTGCAGAGGTTCAAAAGTATTAATAGGAGGACAGAAAAGTGGCGAAGAAAATCGAAGGCTACATTAAGCTGCAGATCCCTGCAGGCAAGGCTACACCGGCACCTCCGGTAGGTCCTGCATTAGGTCAGCACGGAGTTAATATTGTGGAGTTTACCAAGCAGTTCAATGCCAAGACAGCAGAGATGGGCGATACTATTGTTCCGACTGTGATCACGGTATACGCTGACAGGAGCTTTACATTTATTACCAAGACACCGCCGGCAGCGGTACTTATCAAGAAGGCATGCAAGATCCAGCACGGTTCTGGCGAGCCCAACAGAGTCAAGGTTGCCAAGATAACCAAGGCACAGCTTCAGGAGATTGCCGAGACCAAGATGAAGGATCTCAACGCAGCTTCTATAGATGCTGCTATATCCATGATAGCAGGTACAGCTCGCTCCATGGGAGTAGAGGTTACAGACTGAGTATTTGATACAAATCAAGAGGATGCAAATATTCAGGTTAACTTACATAAGTGGGAGATGAAAATCGCAGGCACCACAAGGAGGAAAACATGAAAAAAGGAAAAAAGTACCAGGATCTGGTCAAGGCTTATGACAAGACCGCACAGCTTGGTGTCAGTGAAGCCATAGCTCAGGTCAAGAAGAACGCTACAGCCAAGTTCGACGAGACAATCGAAGTACATATTCGTACCGGTTGTGACGGCAGGCACGCTGAGCAGCAGATTCGTGGAGCAGTTGTATTGCCTCACGGAACAGGCAAGACCGTTCGTGTTCTGGTATTTGCAAAGGGCACCAAGGTTGACGAGGCAGAGGCAGCAGGAGCTGACTTTGTAGGAGGCGAGGAGCTTATCCCCAGAATTCAGAACGATGGTTGGCTGGATTTTGATGTGGTAGTAGCTACTCCGGACATGATGGGTGTCGTAGGACGCTTGGGTCGTGTGTTAGGACCTAAGGGACTTATGCCTAACCCTAAGGCTGGAACCGTCACCATGGATGTTGCCAAGGCTATCGAAGAGATCAAAGCCGGTAAGATTGAGTATCGTCTCGACAAGGCTAACATAGTACATGTGCCTATCGGCAAGGCTTCCTTCAGTGACGAGGATCTGGCAGATAATTTTACTGCATTACTTGAGGCTATTACCAAGGCTCGTCCTTCAAGTGTTAAGGGACAGTACTTGCGTTCCATTACAGTAGCACCTACCATGGGACCCGGAGTACGCGTAAGCGTTGCCCGTGCCCAGGGTTTGGAAACAGCATAACATAAGGTTACACAACTCCGAAGACAACCGGTGCCCAGGAGGCATAACGAGTTACAGGCCGGTCGAGGACAGAAGACATTTTCTTCTATTTTGTATAGATGTATTATTGTTTATACACCCTCGCAGTCTGAGTATTGCGAGGGTTTTTCATCTTATCATCGGTGATGTCTTGAGGAACAGATTACAGTTAGTCTTAATCAATGTTCCTTATAGGAGTTGAATAATAAAAAAGGAGGTTAAGAAGTGGCAAAGGTTTCATTAAAACAGCCCATCATCCAGGAGATCTCAGATCATGTTAAGGATGCTGCCTCTGTTGTCATTGTTGACTATCGTGGACTTACGGTGACAGAGGACACACAGCTTCGCAAGAATATGCGTGAAGCCGGCATTACTTACAAGGTGTACAAGAATACGATGATGAATTTCGCATTCAAGGACACTGAATTTGAGCCTCTTTCTGAGGTGTTGGCAGGACCGAGCGCGATTGCGGTATCCAAGGATGACGCAACAGCTCCGGCGAGGATTATCGCCAATTTTGCCAAGACTGCTCCAGAGCTTGAGATTAAGGCCGGAGTTGTCGAAGGTACTTATTATGACGCAGAGGGAATGAAGGCTATTGCAGCTATTCCTTCCAGGGAGGAACTGCTTTCCAGATTGCTTGGAAGTATGCAGTCACCTATTACTAATCTGGCTCGCGTACTTAATCAGATTGCTGAGCAGGGTGGTGGTGATGCAGTAGCCGAGAAGGCTTCATCTGAAGCAGAGGAAGCACCTTCCCAGGAAACTGCAGCAGAGGAGGCACCTGCCCAGGAAGCAGCGGCTGAGGAAGCCCCTGCCGATGCAGAGGCTTAACTCTAAGATAACAAAGATATATTTTGTACCATGTTTTTAATAATAAGGAGGATATCATGGCAAAGTTAACAACCGAAGAATTTATTGATGCTATCAAAGAGCTTTCTGTTCTTGAGCTTAATGAGCTTGTAAAGGCTTGCGAAGAGGAATTTGGCGTATCTGCAGCAGCAGGTGTTGTAGTAGCAGCAGCCGGCGATGGCGCAGGTGCGGCTGAGGAGAAGGACGAGTTCGATGTAGAGCTTTCAGAGGTAGGTCCTAACAAGGTTAAGGTTATCAAGGTTGTTCGTGAGATCACCGGACTTGGCCTGAAGGATGCTAAGGAATTGGTTGATTCCGCTCCGAAGGTAGTTAAGGAAGCAGCAGACAAGGCAACAGCTAACGACATCAAAGAGCGACTCGAAGCTGAGGGTGCAAAGGTAACACTTAAGTAATTCAATCCATAAGAGATTACCTTTTCACCATCACAAGGGAGGAGTCGCCTATGGATAAAAACAGAATACGCCCGGTGAAATCCGGAAAAGGAATCCGTATGAGCTTTTCCAGGCGTAAGGAAGTTCTTGAGATGCCCAATTTTATTGAGGTTCAAAAGGACTCTTACAACTGGTTCCTTCAGGATGGCCTGAAGGAGGCTTTCGCGGATATTTCACCGATAGTAGATTACAGCGATCATTTGAGTCTGGAGTTTGTAGATTTCAAGCTCTGCAGAGAAGATGTCAAATACTCCATTTCTGAGTGTAAGGAAAGGGACGCCAATTATGCAGCCCCCCTTAAGGTTCGTGTTCGTCTCTATAACAAAGAAACTGATGAGATTAACGAACACGAGATCTTTATGGGGGATTTGCCCCTTATGACTGATACTGGCACATTCATCATTAATGGAGCCGAGCGTGTTATAGTAAGTCAGTTAGTCAGGTCTCCCGGAATCTATTACGGGATTGATCATGACAAGGTAGGCAAACAGCTCTTTACATGCACAGTTATCCCCAACAGGGGAGCATGGCTGGAGTATGAGACCGATTCAAATGATGTCTTTTTTGTGCGCGTAGACCGCACAAGAAAAGTTCCAATTACAGTATTGCTTCGTGCTCTGGGACTTGGTACCAACGAAGCCATAACCAATAAGTTTGGAGAAGAACCCAAGATCATGGCATCCTTTGAGAAGGATCCGACCCTTTCCGAAACGGATAACAAGGGCAGCTATGAGAAGGGTTTACTTGAGTTATATAAAAAGATAAGGCCCGGAGAACCTCTGACGGTTGAAAGCGCTGAAGGACTTATCAACGCTATGTTTTTTGACCCCAGAAGGTATGACCTGGCCAAGGTCGGCAGATATAAATTTAATAAAAAATTACTTCTTCGCAATCGTATTACAGGCTTTGCCCTGGCAGAAGATGTAATTGACGAATCCACTGGCGAGATTCTTGCCAGGGCCGGAGATCGTGTCACCAAGGAGCTGGCTGACGAGATCCAGAATGCAGGTGTAGAAGCTGTTGAGGTTCAGACCGAGAGCCGCAATGTAAGAGTGCTTTCCAATCTGATGGTTGACATCAGGGCGCATTATGATTGCGACCCTGAGGAGCTTGGAATCCATGAGCTTGTGTATTATCCTGTCCTTAAGGAGATTCTGGAGCAGAATTCATCCAAGGAGGATATAGAAGAGGCTATTCACAAGCAGTTATTTGAGCTTATTCCCAAGAATATTACCAGGGAAGATATTTTTGCGTCAGTTAATTATCACATGCATATTGAATGGGGCATTGGTACAGATGATGATATCGACCATCTTGGCAATCGCCGCATCAGGGCAGTGGGCGAGCTGCTGCAGAATCAATATCGCATAGGCCTTTCCAGGCTGGAGAGAGTAGTTCGTGAGAGAATGACCACTCAGGATATTGAGGGGATTTCTCCCCAGTCATTGATCAATATCAAGCCTGTGACAGCCGCAGTCAAGGAATTCTTTGGTTCTTCGCAGTTGTCCCAGTTCATGGATCAGAACAATCCATTGGGTGAGCTGACACATAAGCGCCGTCTTTCAGCCCTTGGACCGGGAGGTCTTTCCAGAGATCGTGCGGGATTTGAGGTTCGTGATGTACACTATTCTCACTATGGCCGCATGTGTCCTATTGAGACTCCTGAAGGACCTAACATTGGTCTTATTAACTCACTGGCGAGCTATGCCAGGATCAATGAATATGGTTTTATTGAGGCTCCATACCGTAAGATAGACCGCAGTGATCCGGACAATCCCGTTGTTACCAATGAGGTTGTCTATATGACTGCAGATGAAGAAGATCAATACCATGTCGCCCAGGCTAACGAGCGTCTCGATGAAGAAGGACATTTTATCAGGCGTTCCGTTTCCGGCCGTTTCCGTGACGAGACTCAGGAATATGACCGCAGGATGTTTGAGTACATGGATGTATCACCCAAGATGGTATTTTCAGTTGCTACCGCGCTGATTCCATTCCTGCAGAACGATGATGCTAACCGGGCTCTGATGGGTTCCAACATGCAGAGGCAGGCAGTACCCTTACTCAAGACCGAAGCTCCCGTAGTTGGAACCAGTATGGAGAGTAAGACAGCTATTGATGCCGGTGTCTGCGTCATAGCTAAAAATGCCGGTGTTGTAGAACGCGCAGAGGCGGATCGGATTGTCATTAAGACAGATGCAGGATTGCGTGAAGAGTATCATGTCGAGAAATTTGCCAGATCCAACCAGTCAAACTGTTATAATCAGAGGCCTATTGTCACGCTTGGAGACAGGGTAGAGGCAGGTGAGATAATAGCTGACGGTCCTTCTACAGATCACGGAGAATTAGCTCTCGGCAAGAACCCTCTTATAGGTTTCATGACCTGGGAGGGGTATAACTATGAGGACGCGGTTCTGCTTTCAGAGCGTCTGGTTCAGGATGATGTATATACCTCTGTTCACATTGAGGAATACGAATTAGAAGCCAGAGACACCAAGCTGGGACCTGAGGAGATCACAAGGGATGTCCCCGGAGTAGGTGATGAAGCCCTTAAGGATCTTGATGAGAACGGAGTTATCCGCATAGGAGCAGAAGTGCGTGCCGGGGATATCCTGGTAGGCAAGGTTACTCCTAAGGGTGAGACGGAGCTTACTCCTGAAGAGCGGCTGCTTCGAGCTATCTTCGGAGAAAAGGCTCGTGAGGTTCGTGATACATCCTTAAAGGTACCTCATGGTGAATACGGAATTGTAGTAGATGCCAAGACCTTTGCCCGTGACAATGGTGACGAGCTGTCTCCCGGTGTCAACAAGTCTGTCCGTATTTATATTGCCCAAAAGAGAAAGATCTCAGTTGGCGACAAGATGGCCGGTCGTCACGGCAACAAGGGTGTTGTATCCCGTGTGCTTCCGGTTGAGGATATGCCTTTCCTGCCCAATGGCAGACCTTTGGATATCGTTTTGAATCCTCTGGGCGTGCCGAGCCGTATGAATATTGGACAGGTTTTGGAGATTCATCTGTCATTAGCAGCCAGAGCTTTGGGCTTTAATATTGAGACTCCTGTTTTTGACGGAGCAAGAGAGATTGATATTCAGGATACCCTGGAGCTGGCTAATGATTATGTCAATATGGAATGGGAGGAGTTTGAAGCCAAATACACAGACTCCCTGAATGACGATGTCATGAAGTACCTTTCCGATCATAGAGATCATAGACAGGTCTGGAAGGGAGTACCGATTTCCAGAGACGGCAAGGTAATGCTCAGAGACGGGCGTACTGGTGAGGAGTTTGCTGCTCCGGTTACTATCGGTCACATGCATTATCTTAAGCTCCACCATTTGGTTGATGACAAGATCCATGCCCGTTCTACGGGACCTTATTCACTGGTTACCCAGCAGCCTTTGGGTGGTAAAGCCCAGTTCGGAGGTCAGCGTTTCGGTGAGATGGAGGTTTGGGCACTTGAGGCTTATGGTGCCGCATATACTCTTCAGGAGATTCTTACCATGAAATCCGATGATGTCGTAGGCCGTGTCAAGACCTATGAGGCCATCATCAAGGGTGAGAACATTCCGGAACCGGGTATTCCGGAGTCATTTAAGGTACTGCTGAAGGAGCTTCAGTCCCTTGGACTGGATGTCAAGGTGCTCGATGAGAACAAGAACGAGGTTACTCTCATGGAGACCAGCGAATACGGCAATACCAATATTGAATCCATTATCGGAAGCGATAAGGATTTTGCTTTTGAGAGTGGTGAGACCTTTGAGCAGCATGGTTTCACACGGCAGGAATTTGACAGTGATTCAGAGGAACTCGTGGATGTCGACCTGGATGCCGACGCAGACGGGGATCTCGAAGTAGAGGTTGAAACCGATCTTGATCCAGATATTGTATCCGACCTGGCAATGGATCTGTCAGGCTTGAATATGATTGATGGACTGGACGAAGAGTAGGAAATGGAGATTGCAAATGCCTGATTTCAGAAGAGAAGCAACCAATCAACCTATAGCATTTGATGCGATCCAGATAGGGCTTGCTTCTCCGGAGAAGGTACGCGAATGGTCCAGAGGCGAGGTCAAAAAGCCGGAGACTATCAATTATCGTACATTAAAGCCGGAGAAGGACGGTCTGTTCTGTGAAAAGATTTTCGGGCCTATCAAGGACTGGGAATGTCACTGTGGAAAATACAAAAAAATACGCTACAAGGGTGTGGTATGTGACCGTTGCGGCGTAGAAGTAACCAAGGCCTCTGTCCGCCGTGAGAGGATGGGACATATTGAGCTTGCGGCTCCTGTTTCCCATATATGGTATTTTAAGGGGATTCCATCCAGAATGGGACTCATCCTGGATCTGTCTCCCCGTACACTGGAGCGGGTGTTGTATTTTGCTTCCTATATAGTGTTGGATCCGAAGGATACTCCGTTATCCTATAAGCAGGTTCTGTCTGAGCTGGAGTATCAGGATGCCAGAGAGCAATACGGTGATTCCTTCCGTGTAGGAATGGGAGCAGAGTCTATTTCAGAATTGCTTTCAGACATTGATCTGGAGAAGGAATATGAGACCCTCTCTGAGGAACTAAAAAGCGCTTCCGGCCAGAAGCGTGCCCGTATTATCAAGAGGCTTGAAGTGGTAGAGGCGTTCCGTGAATCCGGCAACAAGCCGGAGTGGATGATACTTAATGTTATCCCCGTAATTCCTCCGGATCTTCGTCCGATGGTTCAGTTGGACGGAGGGCGTTTTGCCACATCCGACCTTAATGATTTGTACAGGCGTATAATCAATAGAAATAACCGTCTCCGCAGACTTTTGGATCTTGGAGCTCCTGAGATCATAGTCAGGAATGAGAAGCGTATGCTTCAGGAGGCCGTGGATGCCCTGATTGACAATGGAAGAAGAGGAAGGGCAGTTACCGGACCTGGTAACCGTGCTCTAAAGTCTCTGTCTGATATGTTAAAGGGTAAGTCCGGCCGTTTCCGTCAGAATTTGTTGGGCAAGCGTGTTGATTATTCCGGACGATCCGTTATCGTGGTAGGGCCCGAACTTAAGATTTACCAATGCGGTCTGCCCAAGGAAATGGCTATAGAGCTTTTCAAGCCCTTCGTTATGAAGGAACTGGTAGCCAATGGCAAGGCCCACAATATTAAGAGCGCCAAGAAGATGGTGGAGAAGCAGCAGGATGAAGTATGGGATGTGCTTGAGGATGTTATCAAGGAGCATCCTGTAATGCTCAACCGTGCGCCCACCCTTCACAGGCTCGGTATTCAGGCCTTTGAACCCATCCTTGTAGAAGGCAAGGCAATTAAGCTTCATCCCCTTGTTTGTACAGCGTACAATGCCGATTTTGATGGAGACCAGATGGCAGCTCACCTTCCGCTTACAGCAGAGGCTCAGGCGGAGTGTCGTTTCATGCTTCTGTCACCCAACAACCTGTTAAAGCCCTCTGACGGTGGTGTGGTTGCGGTACCGTCTCAGGATATGGTACTGGGTATCTACTACATGACCCAGGAGCGTGAAGGCGTAAAGGGTGAAGGACGATTATTCAAGAGTGTTAATGAAGCAATAATGGCTTATGAGAATGGTGGGATTGACTTCCACGCCAGGATCAAGGTTCGTGTCACCAAGACCACAGCCGACGGAACCGAGAAAAAAGCCCTGGTTGAGTCTACTCTGGGTCGTTTCCTTTTTAATGAAGTTATTCCCCAGGATCTGGGATATGTTGACAGAGAGGATCCGGAGCATGAGCTGGATCTTGAGATCAATAAGCTTGTTAAAAAGCGTGACCTCAAGGAAATACTTGAAAAAATTATCAATACCCACGGTGCCACAAGAACCGCTGAGGTTCTGGATGAGATCAAGTCAATGGGCTACAAGTATTCTACTCTTGCAGCCATGACTGTATCTATTTCCGACATGACTGTTCCCGGACAGAAGGAGCAGTTAATAGAAGAAGCGGAGAACACCGTTGAAAAGATCAAGACGCATTTCCAGAGAGGCTACATAACCGAGGAAGAGCGTTACAAGCAGACCATCGAGACATGGAACAAGATGGACAACAAGCTTACCGAAGATCTGATGGATGGACTGGATCAGTATAACAACATCTTCATGATGGCTGATTCAGGAGCCCGTGGTTCCAATTCCCAGATCAAGCAGCTTGCAGGTATGCGTGGTCTTATGGCTGATACTACCGGCCGTACCATCGAGCTTCCTATCAAGTCTAATTTCCGTGAAGGACTGGATGTTTTGGAGTACTTTATGTCTGCTCACGGAGCCAGAAAGGGACTTTCCGATACAGCCCTTAGAACTGCGGACTCAGGGTACCTTACCAGGCGTCTGGTTGATGTTTCACAGGAGCTTATTATCAGAGAGAGAGACTGCTGTGAGGGTGAAGATCGGGAGATTCCGGGTATGGAAGTGTCTGCATTCACCTATGGCAATAACGAGATAGTAGAAGAGCTTTACGACAGAATAGTCGGGAGGTTCACCTGCCAGGATATCTATGACAGGGATGGCAATTTAATCGTCAAAAAGAATCATATGATTACTCCTATAAGAGCTGAAAAGGTTCTCAAGATGGGAGTTGATGACAAGGGCGAGCCAATTGACAAGATCAAGATCAGAAATGTACTTCAGTGCCGCTGTAAGACAGGTGTATGTGCCAAGTGTTACGGTGCCAACATGGCCACAGGCCAGGCAGTTCAGGTCGGAGAAGCAATTGGTATAATCGCTGCACAGTCCATAGGTGAGCCTGGTACACAGCTTACCATGCGTACCTTCCACACCGGTGGTGTAGCAGGAAGCGATATTACACAGGGTCTTCCCCGTGTAGAGGAGCTGTTCGAGGCGCGCAAGCCCAAGGGACTGGCTATTATCTCAGAGATTGCCGGTGTTGCCGAGATCAGAGATACCAAGAAAAAGAGAGAGATTGTAGTTACCAACAGTGACGGTGAAGTCAAGACCTACCTGATTCCCTACGGTTCCCACATCAAGATTGTAGATGGAGCGGTTCTGGAAGCTGGTGATGAGCTTACCGAGGGTTCAGTTAATCCTCATGACATAATCAAGATCAAGGGAATTCGTGCCGTACAGGATTACATTTTGCGTGAGGTTCAGCGGGTTTATCGTCTTCAGGGTGTGGATATCAATGACAAGCACATTGAGATTATCGTTCGCCAGATGATGAAAAAGGTTCGCATTGACGATCCGGGAGATTCGGATTTCCTGCCCGGAGCACAGGTTGATTTCCTGGACTTTGAAGAAACCAATGAGCGTCTTTTGGCAGAAGGCAAGGATCCGGCAGAAGGAGAGCGTGTGCTGCTTGGTATTACCAAGGCATCCCTCGCTACTAATTCCTTTATGTCCGCAGCCTCATTCCAGGAGACCACCAAGGTTCTTACCGATGCAGCTATCAAGGGCAAGGTAGACCCTCTTTACGGACTCAAGGAGAATGTCATAATTGGAAAGCTCATTCCGGCAGGAACAGGAATGAAGAGATACAGTGACATTCAGCTTAATACAGACTACAGCGACAGGATTACCCGTAAGCTTGAGCAGCAGAAGCAACTGGAAAAAGAACTTGAAGCAATTGAGGATTGACATTCGCGTTTTATGCGAGTATAATGACCTAGCGTGTGCCTTGGCATACGCTAGGTTTTTTACATTATATATAGAAAGTGAGGTGAAAGCATGCCGACATTCAACCAACTGGTGCGCAAGGGCAGAAAGACATCCCAGAAGAAGTCTAATTCTCCCGCACTGCAGAGGGGCTTTAATTCTCTCAAGAAGAGACCCACTAATTCCTCTTCTCCTCAGAAGAGAGGCGTTTGTACAGCAGTTAAGACGGCTACTCCTAAGAAGCCGAATTCTGCTCTCCGCAAAATTGCCAGGGTGCGTCTTTCCAACGGAATTGAAGTTACCAGCTATATTCCCGGCGAGGGTCATAACCTCCAGGAGCATAGTGTAGTACTGGTTCGCGGCGGCAGGGTCAAGGATCTTCCCGGTACCAGATACCATGTTATCCGTGGAACTCTTGATACGGCCGGTGTGGCGGACAGGAAGCAAGCCCGTTCCAAGTATGGCGCCAAGCGTCCCAAGAAATAAGGGCTGACCTGTCATTCATTTTCAATGTACTTACAGTTATAATGTTAAGAATGTTTGCATATTTCACTATTTGAATAGGGAATAATACTTTTTTTAAGCGCGAACATAAGCATTATCTATGAGTACCAATGATCTAACTTCAATGGTTAAGGAGGGAAGGAACGTGCCACGAAAAGGACATATCCAGAAAAGAGATGTGCTGGCAGATCCGATCTACAACAGCAAGGTTGTTACCAAGCTGATCAACAACATCATGCTTGATGGCAAGAAGGGTGTTGCTCAGAAGATCGTCTACGGCGCATTCAAGCGAGTGGAAGATAAGACCGGCAAGGCTGCTCTCGATGTTTTCGAAGAGGCTATGAACAATGTTATGCCGGTACTTGAGGTCAAGGCAAGGCGTATCGGAGGAGCTACATATCAGGTTCCTATTGAGGTTCGTCCTGCCAGGCGCCAGGCTTTGGGTCTGCGCTGGCTGACTAATTTTTCACGCAACCGCAGTGAGAAGACTATGGAAGAGCGTTTAGCTGCGGAGATTCTTGATGCATCCAATAACACCGGAGCAGCGGTGAAGAGAAAAGAAGAGATGCATCGTATGGCTGAGGCCAACAAGGCTTTTGCACATTACAGATTCTGATTTTTGATAAGGTGAGAATAGTGTTCGTAAGAAAGGAGCAAATATGACTCTGTCTGATATTAAGATGGTTACGGCAATGCTTACTCTTATTCGTGATGACGCCAAAGAAAAAAATGAACAAAAAACGGCGGAACAGATTGAATCTGTGATAGAAATACTTAATGAAAAAGCGAAAAGCTCTGATAAGTAGAGCAGGAGGAAATAATGGCTGAGAGAGAATACCCCCTGGAGAGAACCAGGAACATTGGTATTATGGCTCATATTGATGCGGGCAAGACCACATTGACTGAGCGAATTCTCTACTATACCGGTGTTAATTACAAGATCGGTGAGACCCATGAAGGTACTGCTACCATGGACTGGATGGATCAGGAGCAGGAGAGGGGTATCACGATCACGTCAGCCGCTACAACCTGTCATTGGACACTTCAAGAGGACAACAAACCCAAGGCTGGTGCTCTGGAGCACCGTATTAACATCATAGACACCCCTGGACATGTGGACTTTACCGTTGAGGTAGAAAGATCCCTTCGTGTTCTGGATGGTGCTGTAGGTGTGTTTGATGCCAAGGGCGGCGTTGAGCCTCAGTCTGAGAATGTTTGGAGGCAGGCTGACACTTATAATGTACCGAGAATGGCTTTTGTTAACAAGATGGATATTCTCGGCGCGGATTTTTACAATACAGTTGATGAGATAGGCACCAAGCTTGGCAAGAATGCCGTAGTGATCCAACTGCCCATCGGCAAGGAGGATTACTTCCAGGGTATTATTGACCTGTTCGAGATGCGTGCCTACATCTACAATGATGCTAAGGGAGAAGACATCTCTATAGTAGACATCCCTGATGATATGAAGGATGATGCTGAGATGTACCACTCCGAGCTTGTTGAGAAGATCTGTGACCTTGATGATGATCTTATGGAGCAGTATCTGGAAGGTGAGGAGCCTTCTGTTGATGCATTGAAGGCAGCACTCCGCAAGGGTACAATTGAAAACAGGGCGGTTCCTGTATGCTGCGGCTCCGCTCATCAGAACAAGGGCGTTCAGAAGATGCTTGATGCGGTTATTGAATATATGCCGGCTCCCACCGACATACCTGATATCGCAGGAGTGGATCTTCAGGGTAATGATGTTACCAGGAAGTCTTCTGACAGCGAGCCTTTTGCAGCGCTTGCATTCAAGATTATGACAGATCCCTTTGTTGGTAAGCTTGCTTTCTTCCGTGTTTATTCCGGTACCTGCAAATCAGGTTCCTATGTGTTAAATGCGACCAAGGACAAGAAGGAGAGAGTAGGCCGTATTCTTCAGATGCATGCTAACAAGCGTGAGGAGATCGACATTGTTTATTCAGGTGATATCGCTGCTGCAGTAGGTCTTAAGATGACATCCACAGGAGATACTATCTGTGATGATCAGCATCCGGTTATCCTGGAGTCCATGGAATTCCCTGAACCTGTTATTGAGCTTGCTATTGAGCCCAAGACCAAGGCTGGACAGCAGAAGATGGGTGAAGCTCTTGCCAAGCTGGCAGAGGAGGATCCTACCTTCCGTGCCCATACTGATGAAGAGACAGGTCAGACCATCATAGCAGGTATGGGTGAGCTGCATCTTGAGATCATCGTAGATCGTCTGTTAAGGGAGTTCAAGGTTGAGGCTAATGTAGGTGCACCTCAGGTTGCTTACAAGGAGACCTTCACCAAGCCTGTAGACCAGGAATACAAATACGCCAAGCAGTCTGGTGGTCGTGGACAGTACGGTCACTGCAAGGTTAAGTTTGAGCCTATGGACGCTAATGCTGAGGAAACCTTCAAGTTTGAATCCACAGTAGTGGGAGGTAATATTCCCAAGGAGTATATCCCTGCTATTGGAGAGGGTATCGAAGAAGCTGCCAAGGCTGGTATTCTTGCAGGATTCCCGGTACTCGGCGTTGCTGCAAATGTCTATGATGGATCTTATCATGAAGTGGACTCATCAGAGATGGCTTTCCATATTGCAGGCTCCATGTGCTTCAAGGAAGCTATGCGCAAGGCTGACCCTGTATTATTAGAGCCAATCATGAAGGTTGAGGTTACCATGCCCGAGGAATACATGGGCGATGTAATTGGTGACATCAATTCCAGGCGCGGTCGTGTAGAGGGTATGGATGATGTAGGCGGCGGCAAGATTGTTAAGGCTTATGTACCGCTTTCTGAGATGTTTGGATATTCTACAGACCTTCGTTCAGCTACCCAGGGACGCGGTAACTACTCTATGTTCTTTGAGAAGTACGAACCTGTACCCAAGAATGTTCAGGAGAAGATAATCGCCAACAAGGGAAGCTGATAATACAACATAAGCATAACGCTACAAAAAGAGTTGAAATTACAAGGATAATTATATATAATAGTTATTCAGTTGACACCATGTAGTTGAGCGTGATCGTAATTGTGCATCATACTATTAATGACGATTACGGATTGGCTCGATTTAAGGAGGAAATTATCAAATGGCTAAGGAAAAATTCGAACGAACAAAACCTCATGTTAACATTGGTACCATCGGACATGTCGACCATGGTAAGACAACACTTACAGCAGCTATTACCAAGACTCTTGCTGAGAGAATCGGTGGTAAGAACGCTTCTGTAGATTTCGAGAATATTGACAAGGCTCCCGAGGAGCGTGAGCGTGGTATTACAATTTCTACTGCACATGTAGAGTATGAGACAGATAAGCGTCATTACGCTCATGTAGACTGCCCGGGACATGCTGACTATGTTAAGAACATGATCACTGGTGCAGCTCAGATGGACGGTGCTATTCTTGTAGTAGCAGCTACTGACGGTGTTATGGCTCAGACCAAGGAGCACATCCTTCTTGCTCGTCAGGTAGGTGTTCCTAAGATCATCGTTTTCCTGAACAAGTGCGATATGGTTGACGATCCTGAGCTTATCGAGCTGGTTGAGATGGAAGTTACCGAGCAGCTTGAAGAGTATGGTTTCGAGGATTGCCCTATTATTCAGGGTTCCGCATTGAAGGCTCTTGAGGATCCTTCAGGTGAGTGGGGCGACAAGGTTATGGAGCTTATGGATGCTGTTGATGAGTATATCCCTGAGCCTGTACGCGATACAGACAAGCCTTTCCTGATGCCTGTAGAGGATGTATTTACTATTACAGGTCGTGGTACAGTTGCTACAGGCCGTGTAGAGCGTGGTACACTTCATCTTAATGAGGAAGTTGAGATCCTTGGTATCTCTGATGACAAGCAGAAGACAGTTGTTACTGGAATCGAGATGTTCAGAAAGCAGCTTGATGAGGCTATGGCTGGTGATAACATCGGTGCTCTGCTTCGTGGTATTGATCGTGATAAGATCCAGCGTGGTCAGGTTCTTGCAGCTCCTGGAACTGTTACCTGCCACAAGAAGTTTACTGCTCAGGTTTATGTACTTCAGAAGGACGAGGGTGGCCGTCATACTCCTTTCTTCAATAACTACCGTCCTCAGTTCTATTTCCGTACAACCGATGTTACAGGTATCTGCAATCTTCCTGACGGTACAGAGATGTGCATGCCTGGGGACAATGTTGAGATGACTATCGAGCTTATTCACCCGGTAGCTATGGAGCAGGGTCTTACATTCGCTATCCGTGAGGGTGGTCGTACAGTAGGTTCCGGCCGTGTTGCTACAATTGTGGAGTGATTTACGAGCGAACAGCCCAACCCAATAAAACAAAGGCTTCTGGAAGAAATTCCAGAAGCCTTTTTACATGAAAATATATGATACCAGTGCAAAAAGCCATTAACCACTTGTGCTTGCACCAAAACCATACATTAGACAATATAGTGTGTCAGCACACTAGTCCCCTTCAGGAAGTGTCCAATTCTCAGCCATGACGCGATAATTTTTGGCTGCAGCAGCATCGCCACAGGCGTCAGCACATTCAGCCAGCCCCAAAAGCGGCAGATTACCACCTGTATGTATGTCGAGCATTGGGGCACAGTTTTGAAGAGCGTTTGAAAAATGCTCTACAGCTTCCTTGTAATCCTGCTTGTATAAATAGAATATTCCAAGATCATAGTGAATCTCTGCAGGAACCTCTATGTCGAGGGAAAATGCTTTTAGAGCGCAGCTTAACATGTCCTGCCATTCAGTCTTGAGTCTGTAAGCTCTTGACAGGACGCACAGGGCTATGATCAAAGCCTCATCATCTATGTCCTCCATCTCCATACGGTCTGTGAAAACCTCTACAGCATCCTCCAACTCGTCTGTATTTCCGCATTTTAACAGTTCGATTGCGTACATACGGTACAAATTTCGCGACAGACGATGATTTTTCTCGTATTCTGCTTTGAAGATTCTAAAATCCCTTGAACTGTGGTGGGATCCGTTAGGAAGGTGCAAAATCTCGATGTCGCTGTCAAAAACCACAGGATCCAGCCGTACTGTTTCATGTACAGGATCCTCCCAGACAAAGGATCTGACGCGCTTAAACAGCTTGGGTCGATATTCGCTGATTGAATTAAGAACCGTAGAATTCTTCTCTACATATTTCATCTGAACGATCTCAACCTCCGGCATCATGGCGAATTTGAGCTGTTCAAATCTCTTAAGATTGGTCTGATCCAACACTTCATCGGCATCACAGGAATAAACATAATCACATGTACACAGGGAGAATGCGTAATTTCTGGCAGCAGAAAAATCGTCACACCAGATAAAATCATAGACCCTGTCTGTATAGCGGCGCGCAATTTCCTTAGTGCTGTCATGTGAGCCTGTATCGACAATTACAATCTCATCAAATAATGATGAAAAAGAATCCAGGCACCTCGCCAGTATCTCTTCTTCATTTTTAACTATCATACATAAGCTGTAAGTAAACATGCCCTAAGTATATCAGAAACATACAGTTTGATACAAGAGATAAAGTATAAATGGAATATGTCACTAGTATTTTTTCTTTAAGTTCGGTATAATGCTATGGTAGTATTTTATCGTAGTAGAAAGGGGAATAATATGAACACAGAACGAAGAAGGATTATTGCGTATGTGCTGATATTTGTTCTTACATTTACAGGGGGTTTTCTTAACTCAGGGATGATAGCTTCTGCTAAGCCGGTTTCGCGTATTCGAATGGATTCTACTGAATCTGGTGCATATGCAGGATATCACGCAGTACCTGACCGTACATTTTTATACAGACAGTCAGGCAAGGTTCATGTAGTAAGCCTTCAGAGTACTATATTGAAGGATTATACATTGTCCAAGTCCTATGGAGTTTCTGATACAGTCACAATCAAGCTTCCCGGATTCAAATATTGGGGAGGTTATTTCCATAGTGAGCACGGATACAACTATGTCGCTTTAGGATATGCTAACCCTAAGGAAAAGGGCAGCCAGCCTGTTATTAAAGTTATTAAATATGACAAGAAATGGAAGAAAAAAGGCACAGCATCAGTTTTAGGCAATGCGTCAAACCAGTTTGCCGGAATCTATGAGCCTTTTGCTTCGGGTAATGTCAGCTTTGCAGAGTACCAAAAGACACTCTATGTATTCACATCACGCACCATGTTCAAGACAGAGGACGGGCTTCATCATCAGTCTAATATAGCGTTTTCCGTGGACACATCCACTATGAAGGCCAAGACTGATAATGTCAGCTACTGCTCTCACTCATTTAATCAGTATTGCCGTTTCCAGGATGGCAATCTCTATGTAGTGGATCATGGTGATGCTTATCCCCGTGGTGTTAAGGTTACGATTTATGATGGCTACGGCAAATTTGCATCTGATGCCGGAGTAGGGGCACATCGCGGTAGTGCCACAGCACTTGCCTTCCAGGGTACCCTTGGCAATAATTCTACAGGAGCTACCATAGGAGGTATGGAGGTTTCCAGCTCCAATGTACTTGTTGCGGGAACAGCACAGCCTCACAATTCTACAGTTGACGGAGTTACAGGCTTTTCCAGTTCATACGGACAGAACCTTTATATAGTTAAGCGAAACCGTGATACCGGCAAGTGCTCTGTCAGATGGTTAACTGCCTATAATCCTAAGACCTCAGGTGTTACTGTTGATCGTTCACGAATTGTCAAGATCAACTCCAATCGGTTTGCAATCATTTATTCTGTTTTGAACAGACAATCAGGAGCCAGAACAACAGCATGTGTATATATTGACGGCGAGGGCAAGACTCTTAAGACAGCCGAATTCAAAAAGATCCAATTCCGCGGAGGTACTCAGCCTATCGTATCCGGTGATAAGATTGTATGGGCAGAAAAGCCTGCTTCAGGCAAGACACAGATTTATGAGATTCCAACAAAGTAAGTTATATGGATGTAGTAACAGAATATTTGTCGGATAATTCAGGACTCTCTGTTAATATGATTAACAGTTCGATCATAGTATCATGCCAGGTTACTCTGAGACTCGGAGAGACCAGAGATGTTGTTTTGGGTCTTAAGGATCAGAAGAACTATCTAAAAAAGGGCAGTGATTTCAGCTTCATGGAGAGAGAGTTCCTGGATTATTCGTGTAAAAATGGCATGCTGAAGCTTTCATATGCATCGGACGAGCTTTTCGAGCCGCCTGTACTGTTTAATCTGAAAGGACATGGAGTAGGCAATATAGAGGATCATAATCTGACAGTTTATTCAGATCATTTTTTGTGGGATGAACGATCCTATCATGTAGCCGGTACACCTATGGATTTCAGGGATGAGACACCAATAGGTGAGCGTATTCGTATGGGTTATGAACCATTGGTTCAGATGGGCGGATATGATCATATCTTCCTTTTGGATCATGACCAGCAGGGACAGTACGGCAGCACAATATCATCGTCCCAGAATTTGAAGCATGCTGCTGTCCTTATGGACCGAATGAGAACACTTCAGATGGATGTTTACACATCATTTCCAGCGCTGTACATTTACACAGGTAATCACATGACAGGCAGAGACATAGGCAAGGGTGGATGTATATACCCTCACAGGGGAGGAATAGCCCTTATGCCATGTGATCCGTTTGCTATCAAGGCAAAAGAGAAGACATCAGGCATTGTACATTATTGCTTTACGCCGTTATCCTTTTAGGGAGGAATGATAACGGCACAGCAGACGAGAAAAAATATTTAGGAGACAGTATCATGACCCAGTTTGATAAACGCAATATAAGTATGATGATGGATCTGTATGAGATGACCATGGCAAATGGATATTTTACAGACGACGGTCCCAAAGCGGAGGTAACCTTCGATGTATTTTATCGTCAGAATCCTGATGGGGGCGGATTTGCTATTTTTGCTGGCTTGGAACAGATAGTAGAATATATAGAACAGCTTCATTTTGATGACGAGGATATAGAGTATTTTCGCAGTCTTTCTCTGTTCAGAGATGATTTTCTTGATTATTTACGGGACTATCATTTTCACGGGAATATACAAAGTCTTCCCGAGGGAACAGTTATGTATCCCAATGAGCCGATATTGACTGTTACAGCTCCTCTTATAGATGCCCAGCTAATAGAGACAGCGATACTGGCCCAGATCAACCATCAGTCACTTATTGCCACCAAGACACAGCGTATTGTCCGTGCGGCCAGAGGAAGGGCTGTATCGGATTTCGGAGCACGCAGGGCGCATAATATGGATGCTGCTGTTTACGGCGCCAGAGCGGCGTATATTGGTGGTGCAGTGGGCACAGCTACAGTTCTTGCAGGTAAGCAGTTTTCCATTCCTGTGAGCGGAACCATGGCGCACAGTTGGGTTATGTATTATGATGACGAATTTACTGCATTTAAGAATTATGCCAAAAAATATCCTGATGCTACGGTATTGCTGGTTGATACTTATGATGTGCTCCATTCAGGGATACCTAATGCTATTCGCTGTGCCAAAGAAGTACTGATACCTGATGGACACAGGCTTTTGGGAGTTCGTCTGGATTCGGGGGATCTGGCATATCTTTCCAAAAAAGTCCGTGCCATGCTGGATGAAGCGGGGCTTAACGACACTAAGATAATAGCTTCTAACAGCCTTGATGAATATACGATCACATCTATCCTGGGACAGGGTGGATGTATCGACTCATTTGGAGTGGGAGAGAGGCTTATAACGGCCAAGAGTGATCCGGTATTTGGGGCGGTATACAAGCTGGTCGAGGTCAGAAGGGGTGATACTACCATACCCAAGATAAAAGTATCCGAGACTGTGGAGAAGATTACCAATCCGGGCAGTAAAAGGTTGTATAGAATATATAATGAAGAAGGCAAAGCTATTGCAGATTTAATTACGCGCGCGGACGAGGAGCTCGATCTTAGTGAACCATATCGTTATGTGGATCCGAAGAAGCCCTGGAAGAATCGTTTCTTCGAAAACTGTACTGCCAGGGAGCTTATGACAGATGTTATTGTTGACGGCAAGCGAGTATCATCGCCGAAGCAGTTATCCGAAATCAGGGATTATGTATTAAAGCAGCTTACTGATGAGATATGGGAGGAGGAGCAGCGATTTGAGAATCCTCACACCCATTATCTGGATATGAGCCCACTGTATTATGAACTCAAGATGAGCCTTCTGGATGAGACCAGAAATGCATAAATCATAAGCAAGACACATGAATAACGAAAAAGGGGGAAAAGCGTTATGAATGGACAAATGAGACTTGAGGAAACAAAGACCTTGTATGACCTGCTCAGCCAAGCTGAGGCATTGTACGGTGACAAGGTCTTTCTGCGTTATGAGCTTGATGATGTGATCTATGAGAAAACATATGCAGAGTTTGGAAGGGATTCTAAAAAAGTCGCAAAATTCATCCAACAGGAGGGGAAAGCCTGGGGACATGATCTGCATGTTGCCATGCTTGGAAGGAACAGTTATGAATATCTGTGTACAATGCTTGGAGCTGTAAGCGCAGGTGCAACAGCTATTCCCATGGATGTTCAATTGTCCAAAGAGCGCTTGATGGAGAATCTGGAAAAAGCGGATACCGATATACTCTTTTACGATTGGGAATTCAGATCCCAGGCTTCGTACATAATGGAGAGGTGCGATTTTATACATCAATGCGTATGTTTCCAGGAGGTTTCACATATTGAGAATATAGAGAATATTTTCAAAGAGTATGATAGCAGTGATTTTTCCACAAATGTTACACCCGAGCAGATGGCTCTTATTATATTTACATCCGGCACCACAGGTGATAGCAAGGGAGTAATGCTGTCCCATGCCAACGAAATTGATAATACATTCTGCAGTGATAATGACAATCCGGGGGAAGAGGTTATTCTTGGAATACTTCCCGTTCATCATGTGTTCTGCATTAACAGTGATATTTTCATGGTTATACGCTATGGCAATACACTTTGCATCAGCCGGGATTTAAAGAGAATGCTCAGCGATATGCAGCTTTTTGAGCCTACATTCCTAAGGGCTGTTCCTGCCATGCTAAAAGCTATGATCAACCGTGTTACCATCACCAGAACACAGAATCCTGATATGCCTCTTGAGGAAGTTAAAAAATCCGTATGGGGAGGCCGCCTCAAGAAGATTGCCAGCGGAGGAGGATATTTATCTCCTGAGCTTGCTGGGCGTTTTCGTGATGTGGGCGTATTAATAGGCCAGGGCTATGGCATGAGTGAATGCGCTCCTAAGATCTCAGTTCCTGTATATGACAGGGTTGATAAAATTGAATCCATAGGATATCCCGTAAGGAACTGCCAGATCAGGATAGAGGATGGGGAGATTCAGGTCAAAAGCCCTTCAGTTATGATGGGGTATTACAAGGATGAGGAGAAGACCAGGGAGACAATCACTGAAGACGGATGGCTTAGAACAGGGGATCTGGGCTATGTGGATGAAGATGGTTTTCTATATCTGACAGGACGGAAAAAGAACCTTATAATTCTCGCAAATGGAGAAAATGTTTCACCTGAAGGTATCGAGAATCTTTTTGACAGAGACCTTTTGGTGACAGATGTTTTGGTATATGGACAGGGTGAGAGGATAGTAGCGGAAGTATACCCCAACTATGAGTACGCGCAGGTTCAGGGTATATCAGATATCGAAGGCGAGATCAAAAAAATAGTTGATCTGCACAATGACGAACTTCCCACATATTCGCGTATTGCTGATGTTACCGTACGCAAGCATCCATTTGAAAAAACTTCGTCCAAGAAGATCATTCGCAGCAGATTTTTCGAGGTTCAGGAGGAAAAAGAAGAGCATACTAAGAACATCAAGCGCCCTCAGAATGACCTCCAGCAGAGCATATATGATCTGGTCAAAGAGGTTTTGGGTACAGATGATTTTGGCGTTGATGAGGATCTCTTTGAAAAAGGTCTGGATTCTCTGGGAAGCTTTATGCTGATAGAGGATTTTGAATCCAAGCTGGGACGGATCATTTCTTATAATGAGTTAATGTCTGCTACCACAATCGAGAAGATAGAGGGAGTATTCCTTGACAAGGAAGATCAGGCTAATATAGATTACAGTGTCCGCGAGAAATACCCTCTTACTAATATGATGAAGTATTTTGGATATGTTATTCGGGGGAACACTACAGGTAATCTTCCATTTACTTTCAAGCTGGATCAGAGCATTGACATGAATCGCATGCAGCAGGCGATTACACAGGTATTAGATGCCCATCCCGGTGTTAAGGCCAAAATCTATCCCGATGAGACCGGTTGGCTGGCACTATTCAGGAACGATGACCGCCATGTACAGATTCCCATAGAGAAGGTTAGTGATGACGAGTGGGAGAATCTTAAGGATGAGATTCTGGTGCCGTTTGCCTATACCAAGGAGGATGATCTGTTTCATATCAGGCTGTTTGAGACTCCTACAGCCAAGTATATGCTATTTGATGTATCCCATATAATGGGCGATGGAATGACCATGAACATATTGCTCGATGATCTGAACAAAGCCTATCGCAATGAGCCGATCGAGGCAGAGACATACACATTTTTTGAATATATTATTGATGATCTGCATCGTGAGGAGCAGGGAGTCCGCAAGAAGAATACCGCCTACTATGACAACCTCCTGAAGGGACTCAGACTTGAGCGCAGTCTCCTTAACAAGAAGGATCGTATGGATTTGAGCCATGAAGAAAATGGTTCCATAAAAAAACGGTTTGATCTGGTCAAAAAAGAGGTATTGTATTTCTGTAATCGTATGGGCGTCTCGGAGAATGTCCTGTTTTTGACGGCCTTTAACTATACTGTGAGCCTGTTTTCTGATGAGAAGGATATGTTTACCTGCAGCATTCACAGCGGGCGAACTGACGGGCGCTGGAGACGGGTAGCAGGTCCCCTGTTTTTGACATATTTTACCCGTTATAATGTTATTCCTCATGAGACCACAGTAGATCTGTTGAAGCGCAGCGGCAGACAGATAATGGATACAATGAAGACTGTGATCTCAGTACCCAGGGAGGGAGAGATGTTCTTCCAGTATCAGGCTGATATTATCAGTATCCCAAGTGTAGGTGACGCACCTGCCGAGCCTGTACATTTGCAGTTGGATTCATTGCCCTTCCATCTTCAGGTTATGACTGATGATAACGGATATTATACAGAGCTTAGATTCTGGAAAAACAGATTTGATGAGGATCAGCTGAATATTTTCCTGACCTGCTATGAGAGTGTGGTTCGTGCCATGTCAATGGAGGAAGAGCGCTCAGCAAGACGCCTGAAGAAACATATTCCACAAGAGGCTTTCCCCAAGCATTATGTTGTCAGTGCAGGAGAGCTTTCAAAGGAGCTGGGTTCTGACTTCTTTGAGGATACTGATGACAATGAAGACATCAAAGCCTATGTTTTGGATGAATATTTGTATAAGAAGCCTATAGGTGCCTGGGGCAGATTATACATCCTGGACAAGGAGCCTATTTGCAGTATAGAGACTCTCAAGCACCCGGATAAGCGGGGACATTTCCTCTATGATACGGGCATTACAGCCCGCATACTTCCGGATGGCAGGATAGACTTTATTGAAAACAGCGGCAGAGTAGTTCTTACAGATGGTTCGAGAGGCCGCAGATATTACGATCTGGGAGCCCTTGAGAAAACATTATCACCTGTAGATAATGTCAAGGGAGTTCATGCATATCTCGTATATGATGATAAAATGAATGAAATGAGGCTTGAGATGGATGTTGAGACCGGAGCTAACTCATTTATAAATGAACTCAGGACAGTGGCAGGAGAGAGTCTGGGTGAGCAGATGGTACCTACGGTGGTTAACCTTAGAATGGTTGCAGAGAGTTAGATTTACATGATATTAAAAAAGGATTCCGTGCTATTGCGGAATCCTTTTTTAGTGTGGACGACTGGATTCGAACCAGCGATCTTCAGAGTCGGAGTCTGATGCGTTATCCAGCTACGCTACGCCCAC
>CAJOFQ010000007.1:0-10351 GCA_905233955.1 uncultured Lachnospiraceae bacterium | reverse complement strand
CTCATATCTCTCGTGATTTTTATGGAAAATCACTACGATATTCGTGTTTGGGCGGGTCACAAAGTCTCAAATCATTGCGCAAGCGCATGATTTGGACCTCTTGACCCTGATATCATTTTACCAAATTTATATCACACCGTCAAATATAGTGAATGGTAACTGCTTGTCATAATTACTATAGTTTGTTAAAATTAACTCTGTGTGTTTTAGGATTGATATTTAGAAAGAGGGAATATTTGCAATTATGGCGTTAAGAGAGATTCGACTGGAGGGCGATCCGATTCTATACAAAACAGCCCGTCCTTTGGAGAAAATGACAGATCGCATCAAGGTACTGATAGATGATATGCTGGATACTATGTACGATGGAGAGGGAGTTGGACTTGCAGCTCCTCAGGTTGGAATACTAAGGCGCATATTTGTGGTAGATACATCCGATGAGGACGAGGAGAAAGACCCGCTGATCTTTATTAATCCCGAGATACTTGAGACCAGTGGCGAAGTAAAGTGGACAGAGGGATGCCTTTCAGTTCCGGGCAAGGTTGCCAATGTTACCAGACCCAGCTATGTCAAGCTCAAGGCATATGACAGGGATATGAATGGTTTTATCATGGAAGCGGAAGAAGTATTGGCACGAGTGATATTGCATGAATATGACCACCTGGATGGGCATCTGTATCCTGAAAAGGCGGAAGGTCCTCTAATAGATGTAGAGGACATAAAAGAAGACGAAGACGCTGAGGTGAAAGGTAAAAAGCCAATCAGTGTTACCATGATCTGATGTAACATCAATTGTTGAATATCATCACATTCAAGATCCCAATCACATGGAATTAACATCCCTGACGGCACGAAGCCTCGACAGGGCGCGTGCCAGGGAAGCTTGAGAGGCCTCATACTCAGAGCGCGAACGCTTTTGCCGGAGTTCTTCTTCGGCACGGGCACGGGCTTCTTCTGCACGGCGGATGTCAATCTCCCAAGGGTATTCAGCAGTTTCTACCAACAGAGTAACTACATTGTTGGATACCTGCATACTTCCCCTTCCGGTGACTACATCCTCCCAGGATTCATCTGGCTTTTGAACACGGACTATCCCCATATCTATCGCTATCAGCATGGGTTCATGATCGGCCATTACACCGCGGGTACCGTCGCCTACGGACACAATGACCTGCATACAATCTCCCTTGAAAAAATTTCTATCTGCAGCGTATATTTCAAGCGTGAACAGCTTGGACATGTTTGTTTGCTCCTTTTACTATTCGGAAAGCTTTTTAGCCTTTTCTTTGACATCATCAATGGTTCCGACATTGAAAAACGCCGCCTCGGGATATTCATCCATATCACCGTCAATAATAGCTTTAAAGCCTCTTACAGTCTCGCTAATGGGAACATAGGCTCCGGGTACACCTGTAAACTGCTCAGCAACATGGAAAGGCTGAGACAGAAAACGCTGTATCTTACGGGCTCTGTAAACAGTAAGCCTGTCTTCTTCACCAAGCTCATCCATACCGAGAATGGCAATGATGTCCTGAAGCTCTTTGTATTTTTGAAGAATTTCCTGCACTGCAAGAGCAACTATATAATGATCTCTGCCTACAACATCAGCCTCCAGAATACGGGAGGATGAAGCCAGAGGATCTACAGCCGGATAGATTCCCTGCTCCACAATCTTACGGGAGAGAACCGTAGTGGCGTCAAGGTGGGCAAAGGTAGTGGCGGGGGCTGGGTCAGTCAGATCGTCGGCAGGAACATAGACAGCCTGAACAGAAGTAACGGAACCATGCGCAGTAGAAGTAATACGCTCCTGCAATTCGCCAAGGTCGGTAGCCAGTGTAGGCTGATAACCTACGGCAGAAGGCATACGGCCTAACAACGAGGAGACCTCGGAACCAGCCTGTACAAATCGGAAAATATTATCAATAAACAGCAGCACATCCTGATTCATAACATCACGGAAATATTCCGCAATGGTAAGACCTGTCTGTGCAACACACATTCTGGCTCCGGGAGGCTCATTCATCTGTCCGAAGACAAGAGCAGTCTTTTCGAGAACTCCCGATTCCTTCATTTCATTCCACAGATCATTGCCTTCTCTTGAGCGTTCACCTACGCCCGTAAAAATGGAATAACCACCATGTTCAGTTGCGACATTGCGTATCAGCTCCTGAATTAAAACAGTTTTGCCGACGCCGGCACCACCAAACAGACCGACCTTACCACCTTTTGCGTAGGGAGCAAGAAGATCTACTACTTTGATCCCTGTCTCCAGAATCTCTACTACAGGGCTCTGATCAGCAAAAGAAGGTGCGTGCCTGTGAATACTCCAACGCTCGGCGTCAGTAATTGGAGCGCCTTCATCAATAGTATCACCTACCACATTTAGTAAGCGACCAAGTGTTTTTTCTCCAACTGGAACAGAAATAGGTGCACCTGTAGCTAAAACAGGCATTCCCTGGTGCAGCCCCTCGCTTGCTGCCAACATTATACAGCGTACCATGTCGTGACTGATATGCTGTTCAACCTGCATTACTGCACGCTTGCCGTGGTTTTCAACCTCCAAAGCGTCCTTGATATAAGGCAGATCATCTTCAGGAAATTGAACATCGATTACCGGACCCATAACCCGGATAATCCTTCCGGTTGCCGTATTACTCAAGGTATTCCTCCTCTAAATACATTAGTTTTTATCTGACTTACTCTGTCGGATGCCAGTGCTGTCATCAATTCACACTTCGTGTTCATTGGACAGTACTAGGCTCCTCATCCTCATCTTCAGAATGTTTACTACGATTAGCCCGGGCGCCACTGACTATTTCAGTGATCTCCTGGGTGATTTGACTTTGTCTCTCACGATTATAACGGGTTTCCAGATCCTTTAGCATGGCAGAGGCATTTTTGTTGGCTGCATCCATAGCCAGCATACGATCATTTTGTACAGTACAAAAAGCCTCGACCAAAGCACCATACACATAGCCTATTAAAAGACTTGGAACCATATTGTCCAAAACAGCATTAGGACTGGGAAGCATTTGAAATTCCTCCCGTTCCAGATTCTCCAACAGGCTTCGGATATTCTCATCATCCCGGGCAGACTGGTCGTTAGGATCAATGCTTAGAACCGTCATTACATCTTCGGGAACTGAAAGGGGCAGAAGTGTGCGAACCTGAACCTCGGAAATAGTTCCCCGCTTCATCATGGTATATATGACGACGAGCTCGTCAGTCTGACCGCTTAAGAATTCATCTACCAACACATTTGTTATATCCCTGGCTCTGGAGATCGTCGGACTCTGAACCGTATACAGGAAATTGCCTGATATCTCGTATCCTGATTTTTGAAAATGCGATCTTCCAACCTCGCCCACAGCAAAGATCCGGGGTTTGTTAATACATTTTTCAAACTCGGCATTAGCCGCTTTAATAATATTGTGATTGTAAGCACCAGCAAGACCCTTATCATCAGTTATGATAAGATAATCGCGCTTGCGCTCTTCCATAGGAGGCAGTTGCCCCAGGTCGAGAAAAGGATCTACAGTTCCCGGGGGCATATGGCGCATTATGAGCTCTAACATATCCTGAACCCTGAAAAAGAAGGGCTCAGTCTCTGCGAGCATACGCCGAGCCTTGCGTACCTTGTTGGAAGATATCAGATACATTGCATTGGTGATCTTTAATGTATCATTGATACTTTTCATCCGATCACGGATTTCTTTTACACTTGCCATTTATGTGATCCTTAGTAAGGTTCGTTTTCCAGCTTTTCATCGGCAGCATCAGGCGATTTGAGATATTCGCGTGCGCATTCTAAGATCTCCTGACGCAGACGGTCGGGAAGGTATTTCTCCTGACGCAGTTCGAGACAAATCTTCTCCTGACGGTGGTGGAACCAGTTAAGCATACGACGCTGAATAAGCTTGACCTGATCCTTTGGAATAGAATCCAGAAGACCACCATTTGCCACGATAAGGGTGATAACCTGATCTGTCATGGGCATGGGTCTGCCAAGACGCTGTTTTAACAATTCCATCAAGACCTGACCGTGAGCAAGCTGCTTTTTGGTCATATCATCCAGGTCGGAAGAAAACTGTGTGAACACAGCCATCTCACGGTATTGGGCAAGATCTATACGGATACTTCCCGATGACTTGCGTATAGCCTCTGTCTGTGCTGAACTGCCGACACGGGACACTGACAGACCAACATTAACAGCAGGTCGCATTCCTTCAAAGAACAGGTCTGCTTCCAGGAAAATCTGACCGTCAGTAATGGAAATAACATTAGTCGGAATATATGCAGATACATCTCCTGCCTGAGTTTCAACAATAGGCAAAGCAGTAATTGAACCACCACCCAACTCATCTGAAAGCTTCGCAGAACGCTCCAGAAGTCTGGAATGCAGGTAGAAGATATCACCAGGATAGGCTTCTCTTCCAGGAGGCCTGCCCAGCAAAAGTGAAAGAGAACGATATGCTACGGCATGCTTGGACAGGTCATCATAAATGATAAGAGCGTGCTGTCCTCTGTGCATGTAGTATTCGGCCATAGCCGTTCCGGCGTATGGGGCAATATACTGCAAAGGTGCAGGATCACTGGCCATAGCTGCAACGACAGTTGTATAACGCATTGCATCGTGCTGCTTTAAGGTATTAACCAGTTTTGCTACGGTAGAAGCTTTTTGACCAATAGCAACATAGATGCACATCACATCCTTGTCGGCCTGGTTGATGATTGTATCAAGTGCTATACTGGTCTTGCCGGTCTGGCGGTCTCCTATGATAAGCTCTCTCTGCCCACGCCCTATGGGGAACATAGTATCAATCGACAGGATACCTGTTTCCAAAGGCTGGTGTACAGATTGCCTTTCGGCGATGCCGGGTGCAGGCTGTTCGATAGGGTAGTAGTCTACAGGACGGATATTGGGACCGCCATCCAGCGGAGCGCCGAGCGCGTCAACAACTCGCCCCAGGTAGTCTTCTCCAACGGAAATACCGGCTTCACGATTCATACGAACTACGCGGCTTCCAGCGCGGATTCCACGCTGGTCTCCAAACAGGATACAGCCAACAGAGTTCCGCTGTATGTCCTGAACCATACCACGGGTACCATCGTCAAATAATAGAATTTCACCATAGTTAACTGCGCCAACATCCTTGATAGTGGCAATTCCATCGCCGATTTCGAGAACGGTACCAATTTCCCTGGCTTCAGCATATAGTTCAAATTCTTCTATACGCCCTTTTAGGATGGATATGATATTATCCTCGTCATTATGACGGCGCAAAAAATGATCGTGGCTTACGATCAGCCCCGATTCCAACTGGTCTTCACGACCCTTATCACTCCAATCGTACTCATAGTTATCATAATTGATCACAAATCCACCGCTGACATTGGGATCCTGCTTGATCTCTAAGGAGATATCCGGATTATTAAACCGCTTCTGCAGGATCTGGCTGATGGACTTGATCTGATCGCTTGTGGGAGGAGTGGATGCATACCTGAGAGTAGCTGTATGCAGTGATTTGGAGGTTTTCATACTCTTTCCTCCTCACCAAAGGACAAATCCTCCAATGCAGACTTGATAAAACGATCATAAAGGGCCTGATCGCTTTCCTTGCTGTGTGACTGCTCAGAAATCTTGGATGCGGCCTTTAAGACAAGCTCAGTAATCGCATCCTCGTTCTTGGAGCGCTCTCTGGCATATGTGTCGTCTGCGGATTGCTTTGCCTGTTCGATCATGTCATGAGTCTGCTGTTTTGCTTCGTTCAAGATACGCTCACGAACACCGTAAGCTGTTTTCTTAGTCTCTGCAAAAACAGCTTCCTTCTCGGCCTCGAGCTTGGCATATAACGCCTCGTATTTCTGTTTGGCTGCTTCAGCCTCTTCGGTAACAGTTGCGGCCTTGCTCTTGACCTCTTCCATTTCTCTCTCTCGAAGACGCAAAATCTTATCTACCCTCTTGAAGAGTATGAAACGGAAAATGAGGAAAAGAATCAGGAGATTTATGATCATGTACACTATACTCATATTAACACTTAGCATAACTCATCCCCCGTCAGGAAACCAAAATAATGATCGCAATAACAAAGCCATAGATTGCAGTAGCCTCAGCCAAAGCACCGCCCAGCAGCAGTAAAGTCATAATCTTACCGCTGGCCTCAGGTTGCCTGGCCACAGCGTCTACTGCGCGCCCGGTAGCTATACCAATACCAATTCCTGCTCCAATTCCGGTAAAAGCGGCAATAGCAGCAGCCAATGTTGTCAGATCCATGAATGTAACCCTCCTTGTCTATTGTATAAAGTACCAATTATGCAACAGCTTCCTTTGGTGGAAGCATGAGTAATCTACGATAAAACGCCCAAATATCAAACTGATCCTCTTCTGCCTTGCGCCTGGCCCTTTCAGCACGCCTCTCGGCACGGGCTTCAGCCGCGAGACGCTTCCTCTCTGCCCGTTCTTCTGCCGTCTCGCGCTCCTTGTCCTCAGTTGCCTCAGCTATGTACAAGGATGTAAGGAAACAGAACACATAAGCCTGGATCAAACCATCGAATATGTCAAAGTAAACACTCAGTACAGCCGGCAGCAGTACAGGTATAACGACCTTGATCATCTCCATAATGACAGTCGCGCCCAACACATTACCAAACAGTCGCATACACAGTGACAGAGGACGAATGCCAAGCTCCAAAATGTTCATGGGCAGTATCACTGGGATTGGTTCCTTGAAATCGGAAAGCCAGGTCTTAACTCCCTTCTTGCGGATACCAGCTACTTCAACCAGTACAATACTCATAAGCGCCAGAGCAACAGTAACATTAAGATCCATAGTGGGAGGGGTAAAACCAATGAGACCTATCATATTGGAGATCCCCAGATACACCAGAATGGTCATAATATATTCCGCATAAGGACGACCGGTGTGGCCAAGCATTCCTTCCACAAGCTCGCGAAGCTTAAGAATGATAAGCTCAATAGCGGCCTGCTTCCTGGAAATATGATCTATGCGAAGCCCACTGGTCAAAAACAGACATTATAACAACCGACCTGGTAATGTCAAAAAAACCGGGAGGACCAATTCCAATGTCCAAATGAATCAGGGTTTTGTCAGCTTTTAATATTTTGTCAATCTCTTCGCCTATAGCCATTTTATGCCTGCTTTCTGGGAATAGGAAACGATTTTTAGCTCCCTAAAAAAATGTACAGCCACATTATCATACTACAAATATATTTTGCAGTCAACAACAAATATATTTAATAGGAAGATTTAGGACTGCGATTAGAAGTTGCAGTTTCTTCTGATTTACGCTATCATCGGGCGAGAAAACGATGATATGTAATGCACAAATGAAAAAATGAGCAGAAATCACATCATACGGGATGCGATGTTAATAAGCTGAGATACATTATTTAAATTAAAGATTATTGTTGGGATTACCGATAAATAGTTGAAATTGCATTATAATGGATTTACAGGAATAAAATACAAAAAGGAGAGAGACGATGGCACTTTTGAATATTGATCAGGAAAAAAAACTGTTTTTAGAACGGATAGAGGATGATTTTTATAGTGTTGAACGAGCGAAAAACAGTGGGGAAGATTATGTCTTAAGCGGAAAACTCGCGCGGGATACAAAAGCTGTAGAAGAATTTGCGTCATCAAGTGATTTTGACATTATTCGAAACTTGGGGTAATTAAGGTAGAATCATCAGATGACACGTCTGAAGGTAATGAACCAAACGATAACACAGAAGGCGAAGAAGATAGTACGATTAATTCTGGTAAGTGCGGAGATGACCTGACATGGATATTGAATGAAGATGGAACACTAACCATCAGTGGATCTGGGGATATGTATGATTTTACATGGATGGAAGACGGGAATGATGATAATGATTTCTACGGAGATAGTGAAGTTCGTCGTGATTATGTTATTCATGGGTTCATCGTCCGGCGCATCTGTTAGAACTGTATACGTGCCTGTTTCAAAGGCATCAGCCTACAAGAAAATTTTTACAGCCAAGATTACCGGAAATAAAGGAAGCATGACGGTAAGAATTAAGAAATAGTAGAAAAATGTTACCCTTACAGTCAAGTAATGTAAATACCAAATAATTAGATATAAAGAGGACTGTCAGGTACGGCTACAGTATCCTGCAATCCTCTTTTATTCTATATTATCCACAGAATCTTAGAGAAGTCGCTTAGTTACTGTTATAAGATCGTATGTTCTTTCCATTCATTTGGTGATATAATGATATAGACTATAAAAACAGGGGGTTGTTATGAAGCATAAGTTTTTAATAGGCGTATCAGCTAGCCTGCTTACAATCAGCATGGCATTTTCCGGAGTATTTGGAAGCGGCCAGTATGTATTAGCTGATGATGTAAACGAAGCTAACACCTCGACAGTTTTCTCGTCATCCACTTTAACGGATGACATAAATGAAAATGATGAAAGTGATGAGCAAAATCTTTTAGAGGGGAAAAAAGACGAGGCGGAGTCTTCTGTTGAAAATGAAGTATATAATAATGCCGATGAATCGGGAATAAGTGGAACTTCCGCTGAGAATGGCTTGATAGAAGTAGATGAAGAAGAGGATAAGAAAAAGGCTCCTTTTCATCAAACGTCATCTATTGATGATGTTTCCATAACAGTAGATGCCGATCCGGGGGTCATTCCGTCCGGTACTACTCTTAATGTGAAAAAAGTTAGCAAGTCTGACTATATTGAGAAAGCTGTTAGCGAAGCCCGTGACGATGACCGGAATGTGGCAGCTTCTTATACGCTTGATATATCACTTACAGATGAGGCAGGTAAGCGCTTTGGAAGAGATCATATTGCCGTATGCATCGAAAATGTAGATCAGCTTAATGCAGGCATAAATCAGGTTAAAAAGTAGATCCGGTAGCCGAAAAGCTTGACGTGATAGATTCTGACAGCACATCTGTAACAGTCGAGACGGATGGTTTTTCGTATTATACGGTTGAATTTACTTATGGAGAATTTAAATACATATTAGAAGCAAATGAAGAGGTTGAAATATCGGATATATCTGAAAAATTAGGATTAAATGGTGATATAATAAATGCAAGAGGGACTAATAATGATTGTTTTGAAACATATGTAATGGATGGGAAATGGTTTGTTAAAGCGAAACAGGCATTTTCTTCAAACGAGTCATTATATGTGAAGTATAATACTCTTGAGAATGAAATTATTATAAGGGTTGATTCGTCATCCGCAAGTGAAACGTGGTATACGGATTATGAGTATGAAAGGGATGTAACAAAACATGAGTTAAAACTGACAAAATATGTTGGGACGAAAACCGAAATAATAATACCAGCAAAATCTACTCTCGATGGTACTGAATATAAAACGATATTGTCAGGCGAGGTTTATTCTAATAAGAATAAACTGAAATCAATCTTATTAGAGCAAGGAGTATGTCTTGAAGGCGATGTTTCTAATATGTTTTCTGGTCTATATTGGATAGAAAAATTAAATTTTTCTGGTGTAGACACTTCCAAAGTGACTTCTATGCATAGAATGTTTTATAACTGTAATAATCTAAAAAAACTTGATGTTGTAGGATTTGATACGTCATTAGTTGAAGACATGTCTGAAATGTTCTCGAATTGTCCGGCATTGAAAGAACTTGATGTCTCAAGATTTAATACGTCCATGGTTAGAGATATGTCTGGTATGTTCTCATATTGTATGTCGTTGAAAGAACTTAATCTTTCAAGATTTATTTCTTCGCACGTTTCAAATATGAATGGAATGTTTTGGGGTTGCAAAAACCTTGAGAAAATAGATGGGCTTTTGTTTAATACATCCAATGTAACTGACATGAGATATATGTTTAGTCAATGTGAGACATTGGAAGTTATTGATGTTTCTAATTTTATCACATCCAATGTAACAGAAATGGATGGTATGTTTAGTGGTTGTCACAATCTTAAACAAGTTGATATTTCAAGTTTTGATACCTCGCAATGTCGTTCTTTGTCAAATTTATTTTGCGACTGTAAGAGTTTAAAGGAGTTGGATCTATCTTCTTTAGATACATCAAAAGTAACCGTTATGGATGGAATGTTTCAAGGTTGTTTGAGTCTTGAAAGGATAGATTTGACGGGATTTAATACAGCTAATGTCACTACAATGAGCGGTATGTTTGATGCTTGTGAAAAATTGAAATTATTGGATTTGTCAAGCTTTGATATGAGAAAAGTGAGCAATATTTTGTTACTATTCACAGCCGATTTGACATCTGATTTTTAATGAAGCCCCCGTACGGGCTTCTTTTTATTGGCAGAATGCACAATTATAGTGGTTATATTTG
>CAJOFQ010000006.1 GCA_905233955.1 uncultured Lachnospiraceae bacterium | reverse complement strand
AACTGCTGTTATTTGCGGCATTGCTGTTATCATTGTTACTGCTGTTGTTATTATTTGCTGTATTGCTGCTGTCAGAATCTTTATTGTTGTCTGAATCGTTAGAAGAATTGCTGTTATTAGCGGTATTCTTCTGGGATTCCTTTTTAGCGTTCTTAACCTCCTCGGGATCTATATTGATATCAGACCTGGGTGAATTAACCAGCAGGGTCTTCTGCCATGCATCGTAATCCGGCACTTCCACACGGATCTTGTGCTGACCGTAATCTATCTTGAAGCGTTTGTTAAGTTTTACTTTATTATCGTCAACAAACGCCTTAGTTCCCTTGACTGTAGACTTTAGTATCAGCTTGCACTGCTTGGGGCCTTCTCCCTTTAAGGTATCCAGATTAACAGTTACAGTTTCATTTTTTTTAACCCGTACTGTGGTAGAACCGCCATATCCGCCCTTTGCAACTGTGATCTTATACTTGCCCGCAGAAACAGGTATAACTGTATCCTTAGTAATGGTCGTGTATATCTTTGTGCCTATAGATATCATACTGTCTTTAAAAAAGTCAGTATTCATCAGAGAAATATAGCCATGTCCGGTTGTTACCGTAACTGAAATGATATTCTTGTCAATACCCACCACACGAAGACTGTCCTGATCGGTGATGTCGTCCATAGTAACGCTTAAATTACCTGAAAATACATTTACAGAAGGCCGGATCCTGTATTTTGTCTCCCCTATTTTGAATATCTCCCGGTCTTTGTCATACGAGAAATTAGTAAGGTCTTCAACTACCCATGCGTCACTTGACAGAGAAATAGAAGATAGTACATTATTCCTGGCCTTGCCTATCTTTACAACACTGCCCTTGACAAAGTCAGACTGGCTGGTTCTGCTGCCCCATTTATCCAGGAAGGCAGTTGACAGTCCGAAGGCAAATCTGTACCTTTTCAGGGTTGAGAGACTCTTCAAAATGACTCTTTCTTCTTTTGTGCTGATATCCTCCAAAAGGTAGGAATCCGACAAAAGCATTTCCTCTTCAAGACGCCTTGCCTCGTCTATATCTGTCTCTTCCTCCTCTTCAAGTACCGTTTCCTCTTCTGTTGTGTCGCTTGAGCTGTCACTGACAGGCACACAGCCGGACAGCATTATCATAAAGCATAATAACAGACAGCTAAGCTTCCTGGCACGGGCAAGCAGAAAGCTTCGGGTATTTTTATTGGGATCATCCACAACCTCTGACAGAAGGCTTTTTAAAATATTTCCTATCTTAGGTCCCTGTTCTATTCCCTCCTGCTTAAGATCACGGCCATCTATCTTCAGGTCTTTCACAGTCAATGGCTCCTGGTTATTGACAGACATTATATAACATTTTTCCATGTCATCTATGTCTGAAAGCTTCTTTTCTCTTTCAAAATCACTCTGGGCCATAACATCCGCTTTCTTAAGAGTAATCAGTCCCGGCATATGCTCGCTTCCTATCCTCGACGCAAGTCTTCTGACATTTCTGGGATTAACAGTGATCCTCTCATCATGGAAGCGTACCAGAGACTCCACGCGGTGCATCGTAGCCTTGTCAAACTTAAGCCGCAGCATAATATCTCGTGTCATCTGTGCCCCAACTCCGGGATGTCCCACAAAATGATCAATGCCTTTGTTATCGGTTTTTCGGGAAATAGGCTTTGCTATATCGTGAAACAACCCTGCCAGGCGCATTACCCTGTCAGCAGGAAGTCCCATCAAAACACGGATTGTGTGATTACCCACATCAGTATCGTGATGTCTGGTATTCTGGGGAGTCTCAAAAAGCCTGTCAAATTCCGGCAAAAACACGGATGACAGGCCTGTCTCGTACACCAGCTTCATCATCTGGGGATGATCCGAAACAAGCAGCTTAATAAGCTCTGCCTGAATCCGTTCCTCAGAGACCATAGCTATACGCTTATGCATATCTTTGATTGCAAGATAAGTATCTTCATCCAGAGAAAAATCTAGCTGAGCAGCGAATCTGAGCGCTCTTAGCATCCTAAGAGCATCCTCCCCAAACCGCTCCACAGGATCGCCTACACAGCGGATAATTGCCGCATTAAGATCACTAATGCCGCCGAACATGTCAATCAATCCCCTGTCAGGATGATATGCCATGGCATTGACCGTAAAATCCCGGCGCTTAAGGTCTTCCCTAAGCTCGGTTGAAAAATCCACAGAATCCGGGTGTCTGCCGTCACTGTAATTACCGTCAATCCTGTATGTGGTAACCTCAAAGCCTTTTCCACCCATTCTGACAGTAACTGTTCCATGCTCTATACCCGTGTCTATGGTTCTGTGAAAAACGGATCGTACGATCTCAGGTGTGGCATTGGTAGTGATGTCCCAGTCCTTGGGCTCTCTTCCGATAAGACTGTCCCGTACACAGCCGCCCACTACATAGGCCTCATAGCCATGGTTCTCAAGAATAGATATTATTTTCGCAGCCTCATATGGCAGAGAAATATCAGTTATCAATACGCTTTTCCCCAAAGTACCAGCTTCTTAGCCGGTCTGCCGCAGCAAACACAGGTTTCTGAAATACTCTCCTGTTCAAAAGGCATGCACCGGCTGGTGGCAGTTGTATCTTCTTTTATCTTATCTTCACAGGATACATCACCACACCACATAGCTCTTATAAAGCCGGGCTTGTTCTCTACAGCATCCTTGAAGGAGTCATAGTCGTATACATCAGTAATGTGGCTGTCAAGGAAGGCTCTTGCTCTTGCGAGCATATCGTTTTGAATTGTCTCTAAAAGCTCCAAAGCCTTTTGGGGCGCTTCCTCCAAAGAGACAACGGTTTTCTCCCTTGTATCACGCCTTACAAGCACACAGCTTCCTGCAGCAAGATCCTTGGGTCCAATCTCAGCTCTCAATGGGATTCCCCTCATCTCGGCATCGGAGAACTTCCATCCGGGGCTCTTGTCACTTTCGTCAATTCTGGCTCTGATGCCTGACCCATCAAATGCGTCAAGGAGCTTTCTGGCACCGTCCAATACCCCTTCCTTGCGCTGCTGAACCGGAATGACCATAAGCTGCGTCGGCGCTATATGGGGAGGCAGCACCAGCCCGGAATCATCTCCATGTACCATGATAAGCGCACCTATAAGCCTGGTGGACACTCCCCATGAGGTCTGGTGTACATACTGCAGGGTATTATTATCATCTGAGTACTGTATGCCAAAGGCTCTCGCAAAACCATCGCCGAAATTATGGGATGTTCCTGACTGCAGTGCCTTACCATCATGCATCAGAGCTTCAACCGTATATGTGGACTCGGCACCGGCAAACCTCTCTTTTTCGGTCTTCTTGCCCTTTATCATGGGGATGGCAAGCTCCTGTTCGCAGAAATCGGCATAGACATTGAGCATCATAATGGTACGCTCTTCGGCCTCTTCGGCTGTGGCGTGGGCAGTATGACCCTCCTGCCACAAGAATTCCGATGAACGAAGGAACGGACGGGTGGATTTCTCCCAGCGCACTACCGAACACCACTGGTTGTATAATTTAGGCAGATCCCTGTAGGAGTGAATAATATTAGAATACAGATCACAAAAAAGCGTCTCAGAGGTAGGTCTTACTGCCAGCCTCTCAACTAATTCTTCCTCTCCTCCATGTGTCACCCATGCAACCTCAGGCGCAAAGCCTTCTACATGGTCTTTTTCCTTCTGCAAAAGGCCCTCGGGGATGAACATGGGAAGATATACATTCTCCACACCTGTTTTCTTGAAGCGTTCGTCTAATAATCGCTGAATCCTCTCCCAAATGGCGTATCCCTGGGGCTTGAATATCATGCAGCCCTTGATGGAGGAATAGTCCATAAGCTCTGCTTTCTTGACCACATCGGTATACCACTGGGCAAAGTCTTCGTCCATTGCGGTTATTTCTTCTACGAATTTCTTGTCAGCCATTTTATTACCTCGCATTTTTTATTGATATCCGTGGCAAGAAGGTATGTTGTCCCTACCCAATGATACCAACGGATTGTTTCGTGCCAGCACATTAAAGCTATAAGCCTAAACCTATAGCCTAAACCTATATCCTACTCCCCACACAGTCTCTATAAACTGGGGTCTTGAGGCGTCAACTTCGATCTTCTCCCTGACCTTCTTAATATGAACCGGTACCGTCTGAATATCTCCCACACTGGTCTCATCCCAAACCTCACGGAACAGCTCTTCCTTGGAAAACACCTGATTCGGGTGATTAACCAAAAAATCCAACAGCTCGTATTCCTTAATTGTAAGGTTCCTCTCGCTGCCATTGAGCCATACCTTGTGTGAAGCATTATCAATGGTGAGGTTTCGGATTGTAAAAATATCCTTCTTGGAAGGCATGGAACCAATAAGCCTGTCATAGCGTGCCAGATGAGCCTTAACTCTTGCTACCAGCTCACTGGGCGAAAAAGGCTTTGTAATGTAGTCATCCGCTCCAAGGCCTAAGCCCCGGATCTTGTCAATATCCTCCTTGCGGGCAGATACTAAAAGAATAGGGGTGTTGGTCTTGTTTCTGAATTGCTTGCACAGTTCAAACCCGTCCACTCCCGGCAGCATAATATCCAGGATATACATATCAAAGGGTTCGCTTAATCCCCGCTGTAAAGCTTTGTTACCGTCCCTTTCGATGTATACCTCAAAACCGGACAGCTCAAGGTAATCCCTTTCAAGCTCTGCGATTGCCTCTTCGTCTTCTACGATCAGAATTCGACTCACTGTTTTCCTCCTCAGGTTCGAATTGCTTTATGGAAATGGATACAGTAGTACCCTCACCTTCACTGGATATAACTGACACATTGCCGCCGTGGCCTTCTACTATTTTCCTGACAATTGACAGCCCTATTCCGCTGCCTCCCGCTGAGGTTCTGGAGGCATCTCCACGATAAAGCCTCTCAAAAATCCGGGGTAAATCCTGCTTGGAAATCCCCATTCCGTTGTCCTTGATCTCAACATGAAGCAGTTCTCCCTCAGGCCACACCCCAAGATGAATGGACAATTCCCTGTCAGGAAATGAATATTTGATGGAATTATCTATACAATTGTGAAATACCCTTCCCATCTGCACAGGATCAACAACTATAAACACATCCTCGTCAGCATAATTATAATAAACAAATTTGATATCCTGGTTCTCCAGATCCATGGTAAGCTCCATGGCAAGCTCGTCAAAATACTCCCTGGCATTCTTCCTTACAAAGCTGTATGGAATCCTGTTGGCATCAAGATTGGAATAGGCTGTAAGCTCATTGAGCAAAGCGTCCATCTCAACAGCCTTGTTATGGATAGTGGCAATATAGGACATGCGTTTTTCATCTGTGTCCGCAACACCGTCCATCAAACCCTCGGAATATCCTCTTATGGCAGTAAGAGGGGTTTTTAAGTCGTGAGCAATATTGGAAACCAGGTGCCTTTGATTACGATCTGACGCAATACGATCCTGGGCGTCGGATTTGAGGCGAAGCCTCATCTCCTCCATAGTCGAAGCCAGTTCTGAAAGCTCGTCCCGCCCTTTTAGCTCCATGGGGTGATCCAGATCACCTTCCTTGATAGCTAAGGCGCCGTCTACCAGCGTAGAAACCTTGCGCATAACCCCGTGATATATCCAGATAATAAGCATGGCAGAAGTCAGCGTCATAACCAGAACTCCGGATATGAAATCGTCCATTACCCTCTGACGGACATTATCCGTAATAACATTATCGGGAATATAGGCTCCCTGACGATCACTGATCCCCGGAATACTGTCAAATATCATGGGGCCGTATAATAAAAGAGGCAGCGTAACTATAATTATAAAAGCGATAATAAGCTGGTATCGCAGCTTCATAGCTATAATGCCTCCATACTTAGCCTTGATCTGTACACAATGCCACACCATTGTAATCGTTAATATTTTGCTTGTCAAATTCCTTACCATCACCGTATGACAGCTAAAAACTCTGCGTCACCGTCAACAATATTTTCTGTAAGCTGTTTTGGTGTATAGCTCTGATTGGATTTGGTGTTAATCCATGATACAATCCTAATCCCCTTCTCATCAAGAAGCTTAATCGCCGCAGGAACCTTGTATGCATGCCCGTTGCAAATTGTGTATTGTCCCAGGATTTTGGGATATTCAAGCCCTTTTGCAATATCATCAGGCAGTTTGAATGTAATTACCGAACAACCGGTCCTTGCACTTCTTTCCAGAATAATTGTAGCTTCATCCTCAAGCTTTCCAACCTTACCATTAGCTCTTGTATAGTATTCTGTCACATGCATTGACAGTAAGCCCTTTTTGGCATCCGCCGTCACAGAATCCACCTTTAGAGAAAAATTCCTGTCATCATTTTTAAGCTGTTCCTCTAATATATTTATGGCGTCATTTTTCAGATCATCATCGTCATATGCCTTGCCAGAGCTGCCCTTTAACATATTATTCATAGCCTCTTCCATGGCATTATGAAGCGCGATTTTTAGTGTTCTGTCATATGCCGTTCTTTTTTCCAAACCAAAAAGAGCCAGCCATATGGTTGTAATCAGTAAAATACAACATAAACCAAATGTAATATATCTCATTACTCTTCCCCCACCGCCACATAAATGTCTGTCATAAAGTCTGTTCCGTTCTCACATGCCACTGAAACACACAGATGATATAATCCCTGTTTTAAAAACAAAATCTCATCTCCTTCATATTCCACATCATTGGAAAAACCTTCTTCCAATTCATCAGGATCATATACCTTATCCGCGAAAATAATATTTCCCCCTGTAAACCTTGCATCATTGTCGGCACTTATAATCTGTAAAAGAGAATATTGTTCCCCGGCTACAAGCTTCTTAGAAACGACAATATCAAGCTTATCATCTCCGGCTGAAATCCCATTTGAAGATGCCGATACCCTCTCAATACCATATCCGCTTTGTGAACCTGTAAGAAGCCTTGCGGCAATACCCTCCTGTCCTCCTCCCGTAAATATCAACATTATTGCTGCCGCTGCAATTATACTTAAAAGCGTCCTTCCATATTCTTCTATGATTTCCTTCATATTTTTACATTATCAGAATTCACAATATCTCAATAACTGTCCAAAACATTCCAATCATTGATATTGCAAATATAATTTGTATTACTGCTATTCCAAAATCTTCTACTGCTAATCTCATATTATGTACTCCATTAATCTTCTTTCCAGCTTAATCTTTATAAGCGGAACGCTGAATTTATAGACCAGTTCAACCTGTCCTTTGTAGTATCCACTGTCAGTTTCCTCTATATCTACATTAAGAGAATAGTCATTGTCAGAAGCCAGATTGACACATTCCCTGATAACCTCCTCATCATAATGTGCCTCCTGGATTTTAACCACTGATTCCAGCAGAAATTCCTCTGCCAGGCATGACTGAAGCTGTGACTGTAAAAAGGTTATCCCCATAACACATAAAAAAGCCATAAAATATAGTCCCATAAAGCTTTTTATTACACTATCCATTATTCACCCGGCCGTTATTGTCTGCTGTCCCATATATACTATTAATAGCAAAGCCATATCCACAGCCATTTTAAAGCCGCCTGTAAGCTGAGGTGCCAAAAACATTGCCTGCATTCCGGAAAGGGAATCTTCATTCTCCATCTTTTTGGCTTTATCAAACATCTGCTGATTCCTTCTGATCATATCTGCAAGCTGCATTCTGGCATCACCGCCTGCTCCGGATGATATTGAATAAAGCATCTTCATGGAGGATGCAACCTCAGGAATTGCAAATTCTGACAAAAAGGATCTGTAGGGTTCCATGGAAGCCGGATTTTCGCGGATGCCAAGAATTAAATCTCCTAGGGCAGGCTGTAATACCTTTGGTGCCAGCTTGTATGATTTTTGGATAGCCACAGGCACATTTTCTGTTTGCAGCAATAATGAAATCTCCATCAGCCATCCCGGATACTGCTTTTCAATCTCACGGGTCAGACGCCTCTTTGCGATCTGTTTTCCCAGTCTCTGAAAGAAAATACCATCCTTGTAATTCTTCATACGATGGTAGGTCTTTACCATTTCATCATCCCTTTGATGATCAGACTCAACAAAACCGACTGTCAGCTTTTTATCAGCCAGATAAAATATAATAAGATCCATTATCAATACTGAAGCTGTAACAGCCTGAGCCAGGGGAATATCTGAAATGTCCACTCCTATATTGGAGGATAGCATAAAGATCATCGAACAAAGGATTAAAGAAGTTATTATAGACAAAAATACCTCCCGGCGTTTTGCCTTTTGCTTCTGCTGAAGGGCATATGCTCTATCCGCGAACATTCTTCTGGCTTCAAGCAGCAGTCTTATGGACTCCCTGTAATCACCGCCCACTTCTTCGGATGCTACAGCAAAACGGTGAATCCTTCTTAACCCATCATATGGATATTCCTTTTCAATTATAGCAAGGGCATTTCCCTCCACATTTGCTTCATTAAATGTATGGAGAATATGATGCCTGGCCTTTTTCAGAGTGGCCTTCATCGTTCCATCCTCAAAAATGCTGATAAGATCCTCGATGGTGGCAAGCACCTTGCCGCTGCGCTGGAAGGAATACAAAAACTGTTCCATGTATATATTAAGATCTGAAAACCGTTTTTGGTTATACCGGTTTGCAAATATATTTTTTATAAAAAACGGCAGCATTAAAAAAACTGCCGTAAAAACAATTGCCTGGGCGATGAACCCCAGGGAGTAAAACCTCCCCAGGGCCAGCATCAGCACAAAGGCAAAGGTATACAACATGATGCTTCTCTTCATGGAAAACACATATCCATACCTTGTCAGTTCTTCGGACAAAGACTTCACATTATTCACCCGCCTTTCAAAAACTATCCGCAAATCCCCGATAGGTTCCATGATCCCTTAATCCCGGAGAGGAAGATCGATCGTTTATTACTCTAAAGTCATTCTGCATCTGCAAAGCTTCAAAGCTTTTTTCCAGATTCTCCGGAAGCTGATCGCATACAAATTCACCATCGTCTACTATCATGTGACAGTAGTTGGTTTGATCCTTACGCTCAAAATAGCATATCTGATCTATATAGCGGTATACCCTGCCTGGGCCGGCAGCATCTCTATGTTCCTTCCTTCGTATCAGGACAGCTATATCTATGAAGCTGTATATATCATTTTCCATACGGCTTTCACTGCGAATCTGGCCGCCCATATTGACCATACGGTCAGGAACCTTTCTTACATCATCGGTGTGCAGAGTAGTCATTCCTCTAACGCCGGTTGAAAAACCTTCAATTAATTTCACCACCTCAACAGATCTCGACTCAGAAAGCATCATCCATTTGGGATTAAGCCTCAGGCTTGTCTTGATCGCCTGTGTGTAGTCCATGCGGTCATTAACCTTTAATTCAATACAATCCTTGCCTGGATTAACCTCCCTGTAATGCCATTCAGGATTATCCTCTATAGTAATTACTCTCTCGTTGGCAGGTATATATTGTGAGAAAAACTTTGCGCACTCTGTTTTGCCAACGCCAGGCTCCCCACAAAAAGTCAGGTTCTTTTTTGCCAGTACACAGTTTTTTAACAGCTTAAGAATCTCCTTGCTGCAATAGCCCTCACGAAGCATACTCTCCTCAGTCATCCTGACATATGGCAGAGATTTTCTGATACATATACTCCTTCCCGATACTGCAACGGATTCATGAACTATTGTTATCCTGAGACGATCTGTCTCGGCTTCTAAAATGGGCTGCTGTTGGTGAAATGCTTTGCTTACAACATTAGATACCCGATTGGAAAACTGTTCTACAAATTCCGCCGACAGTACCACATCACTCATATAGCGGGTATTGTCTGTATTTGTAAGCCATATACGGCTGCCATTAAAATCTATGTCTGTAATATTATCGTCACTGACGAACCTGTACAGAGGTCCAAAAAAAGTTTCATCCTCACTTAAAAAAGTCTCAGTCCCATCCATAGTCTATTCCTTACGGGGTAACATTAGATGCAGAGTCAGACGCTATACCTGCAAAATCGCCAGCCATGGTAAAGAATTTGGCCATTACCTCTCCAAATACTTCCATTACTGTTCCGTCATCGGCTAAGAGGGTTTTGATCATGGCCGCCAGGGCAAAAATCGCAACCACTGATATGATGACTGATCCATATTCTTTGATAATTTCCTGCATAATCATGCTCCTTTCTAAACGCCCCGCCTATGCATGATATGATACAAGGATCAGCAGATTACGACATGAAGCCTGTTCCTTAGGAAGCATGTAATGTGCTAAAGTGCAGCAAACATGAATCACAGACGAAGCGCTAATGATAATATGTGAATGTTGTGGAAAAATCGGGTGAAATACCCAAAGAATTATCCCTGAAAAAGGGAAATGCCTGTCGCGTTGACAGGCATTAGTGTAGCAAAGCAATATCCAAAATACAATAAACTAATTATTAAAAATTTATAAACTGATACAAGGACCTGGTGACATCTTCGATTTGCCAAATTAAGCCATCTCAATTATTCACCATAGAGCTGCACCAGCAATATACCTGAAGCCGCTTGCCATAAATACCATTGATCCTGATAGTTCTGGGAACCCTTTTCATTCCCTGAGCCTCATGATAATAGGTGCACTCCAGAGTCTTTAATACCTTGCCGGACTTAGTATCGTAAATATATGCATATACTGTCACATCAGGTCTGACATTGGAAGAATTATTAATATAAAACTCAAAATCCGTTCCGACATATTTGACCTTTTTTCTTTTCACTTCTACAGATACCTGGTTGGAAAGCTTAGAACCTTCCTGGAAATATACTTCTCTTTCAAGCTCTGAAACCACAAACTGGGCGTCTGCCGCATGAGAATTTGTTGCAAAATGGCTGATGGCTATAGCAGTACCTCCAGCCTCAACACCCTGAACCAACTGGTTCTTTTTTGATTTCTTCCCGGGATATTTTACAGTGAATTTTACATTTTTAAAATTGATATTGGATTCGTTTGAAATCTCCCAGACATATTTTTTACTGCTCTTATCCAGCCCTACATACATAGTGGAAAACAGTCCGGAATTATCCATAACATGAATATTATAGGATACCGGATCTGAAAGGTATTTTCTGTGAACAGTAACTGTTGCATCCCCCGGTCTTAGAGCTTTGAAACTTACTGTTACCCTGTTCTTGGAATAATCCGCCGTTACGATACTGTTATCCGTCGATTCTATCCATCGAACCTCACCGTGGTAATCCAATGACCAAATCTCACCGGCATAAACAGTAAGATTCGAGGTCTCCGCTGACACTTCGCTGCATAATGAGAAAGAAAACATAAATGCTGTCAATAAAATCATACAGCACATAATAAAAGTCCGGGTACAGCAAAAAGCGTGACAGAAAATCCTGTCACGCCAAAAATACCGAAAACGAAATCGAGACGACATATTAGAACTCAACAAACTTGTCCTCAGACTTGCCATTGATAACATAGTAAGCCCTACGCTCGCCAAAATTATAATAAACTTCAACTGACTTCATGCGTCCTATCTGATGGCCGTCAGCCTTGTAGGCTTCCTGAATCTTCTGTGAGATATCATCAGTATTGATCTGCTCACCGTCAATTTCAAAAATGTGAGATACACTCTTCTCTGCTGCAGGCTTCTTAGCAGCAGCACGCTTCTTCGGAGCTTCCTTCTTAGCTTCCGTTGCCTTTGCCGCAGTCTCCTTCTTTGCTGCCATAAAAAATCTCCTCCTCGAAAAACACAAAATGTATTTGAATGAATTGTTATTATTATAACAAGTAGATAATACACGAATCGTGATTTAATTGCAATAATAATAATAAATATTTTTGTTAAAATTTTTAAATATTTATTAACAAAATTTTCTCATTCAATTTGATAATTTTTCCAACAGCTCATCCCGTTCTAATTTTGTAATATGTTCAGAAAGAGTTGATACTAATTTTCTGATATGGGCCGGTAAGTCAAAATCACTAAGCATTTTTAGTATATCAGCCGCACCATCATAATCGTAAACTGTAATAAAATCTTTTACTCCGTCCAGGGCTGATTTGATCTGGGAATCATCTATAGAATTTTTCTCCTCGCTTTTTGCAGCCTGTTCCGTCTCACTGGCCTTAGGTTCTTTTCCATTTAAGACCTCTGAGATTTTTTCCGTAATATCCTGATAATCCTGCAATAATTTGGGAGTGTTTTTTCTAATCTCTTCGATGTTGGATTCATCTCCGCAGCTTTCCAAATATTTTGCCTGTTCGGACAGATCATTGGCCCCGATAATGCGGGCAGAACTTTTTAGGGCATGGACACGGATTGTATAATTTTCTATGTCATTACTGTCCATAAATCCCTGAATGTCATTAAGATTAGATCCGGCACTGGTTACAAAATCATTGATAGTGGCTTTGTAGATTTCCTCATTCATACAGTTAGTCAGCCCGTCGGATACTGAGAGAGTATCTATTTTTGCAAGTCCCTGCAAAAAAGGACTGTCAGCTATCAAAGAATCATCGGATGATTTATCCTCATCCGGATCAGGAATAATAACTTTTTCTTCAGGCAGCCTCTCCCGTATCATCCTCTCAAGCTTTTTTCCGTTTATGGGCTTGGACAGATAGTCGTCAAAGCCTTCACTCAGAAACATCTCTCTGGCGCCGGCAACAGCATTAGCAGTAAGCATAATAACTGGCACGCCATGGTTGCGGTTTTCATACATATGCTTCATTCTGCGAAGGGTTTCTATACCATCCATTCCAGGCATTTTCTGATCCAGGAAAATAATGTCGTAGGAATTGTTCTTGACCTTCTTCAGAGCTTCCTTACCACTCTCCGCTGTATCAATCTGAATCTGTGTAGCCTTGAGAAGTCCGGAAAATACCGTAAGATTCATCCTGGTATCATCCACTACCAAAAGTCTGGCATCCGGAGCGTGGAAGCTCTCATGGTAATTCTGGATACTCTCAATAGAGCGGCGGTACATCTCTGTAAAGTCACCCATAGGCTCCCAATTTATTACCTCTTGTGATACCACAAATGAGAAAACCGACCCCTCGCCATATACACTCTTAACATCCAATTTGGAATCCATCATCGAAAGCAGGGCAGTTACAATATTCATACCAAGCCCTGTGCCTTCGATATTGCGGTTCCGCTGCTCTTCTATGCGCTCATAGGCAACAAACAGCTTATCTATGTCCTCTTCCTTGATTCCGATTCCCGTATCCGTAACGGAAAAGCTAAGATCTATGTGCCTGTCGTCTGTCTTTTTAAAGTCCACATCTATGGTTACGGAACCCTGTTCGGTATATTTGACTGCATTCGTAAGTATATTAAGGGCGCATTGCTTGATCCTGGTATCATCACCAAGCAGCACATGAGGAATATCGTTGGCAACATTGACCTTTAATTCCAGATCCTTTTCATCGGCTCTTACTGATGTCATATTGACAAGATCATTAAGCAGTGATGACAGCTCATATTCCACCGGCATAATTTCAAGCTTGCCGGAGTCGATACGGGAGGAATCCAATAAGTCATTGATCAGGGATAAAAGAGTCCGTCCTGAGTTCTGGATACTGGCAGCATAATTTCGAATCTGCGGTTCACGGGATTCACGAAGTATCATTTCGTCCATTCCCAATACCGCATTGATCGGAGTTCTTATCTCATGGGAAATGCTGGATAAAAACTGGGTCTTGGCTTTATTCGCCTGATTGGCCTTTTCTACTGCGTCCGCCAGATCTCTTGTGGTGGCCTCTAAAAACTTTGTCATCCTCTGAACCAGGGGAATACTCTCTGACTTATATGGACATACTGCTCCTTCGAAGCCATTAAACCAAGGTTCCTTCCCCTGAGGCTCTCCCTCTCTCATGGCAACGGACACAAGGGCGGAATTCAATTCTCCTCCTCCCTCACTGTCAAATAATATTTCCGACTGACCGTGAACAATCATAAGCTCAGGCAGGGTATTGCGGTAAAAATCGTGTTCTGCATTCACATCTTTTTTCAAAAGGGTGCTTCGATTCATACATGCAATCAGATAAATCGCCTGCGGTTCGAATCTCATGACCTCCATTGCATCTGCAAAGGTCTCCGCAAAAATAATATCTCTGTTACCATATGTAAACTGAAATTCTTCACCTTCATGGACCGGTGCAGAGAAAAACATGTCGTTGGGATTATCTGCATCGTTGGCAGTTAATCCTATCCTGGCCAAAATCCGGTTCCCCCTCTGAACCCCAAACGGAAATTCGCAGACATTTTCCGCTGTAATCAATTCCGGCTTCAAGCCAAGGTATTTACGATATACATGAGCAGCCGGGTAACCGTCAATCTCCGTAACCCTTTGCTCATCCAGCATTTTTGTGACAGTCATTTTTTTGCCGATTGGCGACCAACCAAAGTTGTAGCCTGTTCGTATATTAAGATCAGGCCCCTTCCAGTAAACAACAAGGATACCCTTGCTTATCACCTGCTCGTTAAAAAAAACATATGAATAGTCAGCATTATCAATATCGCAGTGAGCATTGAATGCCTTACTTCCAAAGACAGGTATGTCTGTATTCTCCGCTGACGCCATTACTATGAAATCCTCGACAGAAGTAAAAATACCTGCAACCAGCAGTTCGACACCCTTGACATTAATTTCATTGCTAAGCCTCAGACCTACCTGACCTCCAGCTATAAGCTCCGGAGTCTTTTCGCAGTCATAAACCTCAACATCTACTGATGAAGTATCCATACATACAAGATCTATAACTATACTGCTAAGCTTGATAATGTCATCCGGTGACAGATTGGAAAAATCATACCTCTCACCATTAACATTAGTCATTCCAAAAATAACTGCCTTTGGCAGTCTGGCTCTTGCCATTGACGCCGCTTTCTTAATAACCTCAACATCATGGCACTCAATGTAAATACGAGCCATTACGGTTTTGGCAGTATTGTATTCTCTTGATTCTGATATCTCGGATAGATTTCTCCTGTATTCTTCAAGCGTCCCGGCACGATATTGCTTCTGGATCATTTATTGATTCCCCCTGATCATTGCTTCCATTAATTCCCAGGCTTCAAAAAAAGATATTTTCTGTTCATTTACAAGTCTGCATACTTCTTCATACTCCGGATATATCCGGCTGCTTCCATCAGGCATGGTAACACATTTTGCTTCAAAGGATCCGTATTCACTTTTTGTTATTGCCCGGGTTCTTGGCAGTATGGTTCTGGCCATTTTGACCCGTCGTATACCTATGCTGGTTGTCTCAAAAAAGATTATCTCCTCCAGAGCTCTTCGATGGCTGTCGTCACATATAACAACAAGCTCTGTTCCGGGGCGGTTCTTCTTCATCTGCACCTGCGAAAAATGAACCTCCCTGGCACCGGCCCCGTAAAGTCTGTCCATAACATAGCCAAAACGCTCTCCGGTCATATCATCTATATCAGTCTCCAGACGCCAGACAAAATCGCTATCCAGGGCATCTGAAGATTCCTGACCCAATTCTATTTCCATGAGGCGAACCATGCTGGCCCGTTCATAGCTTCTCTTGCCGGCTCCTATGCCGGTCTTTGTTATGCGATATGAGGATGGAAGGGGATCTGTAATACGAAGGGCCGCAACCGCGGCGGCTCCTGTGGGTGTGACAAATTCACCCTGAATATTAATCCTTTTCAGGGGAATATCATTGTCCTGAACTATATTCGTTACGGCTGGAACCGGAACAGGTATTACTCCATGCATGCATCTGACTGTTCCCATTCCCTCACACAAATAAGGAACGAAAAATCCCTCTAATCCCAGATTGTCAGCGCAAACCGCAATCGAAACGATGTCAACTATGGAGTCTATGGCACCAACTTCGTGAAAATGCACTTCCTCCACAGGAATCCCGTGTGCCTTGCTCTCTGCCTGTGCAACTATATCAAAAATCTTTTTAGCAAGAGTACGGGCGTTATCTGTCATCTGCCCGGCATCAATAATCTCATGAATATCCGAAAGATGCCGGTGTATATGATGGTGATGATGATGACCATTTTCTTCATGGCCATGATGGTGGTGATCGTGTTCAGATCCGTGCTCATCATGATCATGGTGATGATGAGCGGTGCTGCCGTGGAGATATTCCATATCATGATCCAGACCGCCTGACGGATCATCAACAATAACATCAAAATCACAGGCATCTATACCTGATTTTTTTACACGGGAAATCTTGATCTCATAGCCGCTTAGAGGAAGACTGTTTAGAACCTTAAGAAGCTCCTGCTCGTCTGCTCCAATATCGAGCATCGAAGCTACCAGCATGTCCCCCGCCACTCCGGCTTCACATTCCAGATAATAGTATTTTGCCATGTCATCTCCCCCAAACACATGATGCTAATATGTAATACCAGTGCAAAAAAGTCTGACACCACGAATATCTTTTATTCCATATTCCCCTGAGCCAGACGGTTGATCTGCGTAGCCATATAGCCCGCTCCATAGCCATTATCTATATTAACTACAGCAATTCCATTAGCACAGGAATTGATCATTGTAAGAAGCGCCGACAAGCCTCCCATGCTGGCACCGTAGCCTACTGATGTGGGAACAGCTATTACAGGATTTTTAACCAGACCTCCAATCACGCTTGCCAGAGCTCCCTCCATTCCGGCGACAGCTATTACGCAGTTTGCAGAAGCTATCTCCTGCTGCTTGTCCAATAGTCTGTGAATTCCGCTTACGCCAACATCGAAAAATCTGTGAACCCTGCCTCCAAAAAATTCCGCAGTCTGAGCGGCTTCCTCCGCTACAAATATGTCCGCAGTTCCGGCACAGCAGACTGCGATATTGCCAATATAATCATGGTCTTGTTTTTCAAATTTGATTATGCGCGATACAGGATCGTAGGAAATATCCGGAATGTAACCTTTTAGCAGATCATACTGAGCCTCACTTGCTCTGGTACCAAATACCTCTCCCTCTTCTGCCAGGATCCTTTGGAATATTTTGACCAGGTATTCATCTGCCTTTCCCTGACAGAATATAACCTCAGCAAAACCTGTCCGTTCTTTTCTGCCTGTATCTATTCTGGCAAAGCCCATATCTACATAATCATTTTTCACTATTTATTTCCTTCTCCAAAATCTTGATCGACCTTTTGATCTGATTATCAGCTAAATAGTCATACTCCTGTGCATCCAGATCACCGGAATATTTATAATCCAATTCTATATCAGGCTCAATTCCCTTTTTATGGATGGATTCTCCGCTGGGTGTATAGTAGGAGGCAATGGTAAGCTTGACAGCACTGCCGTCAGGCATGGGATATGTCATCTGCACTACACCCTTACCGTAGGATTTTTTGCCGATAAGTGTACCATAGTCATAATCCCTGATAGCTCCCGCAAATATCTCAGCTGCGCTGGCAGTGTTCTCTGAAATCAATACTGTCATCGGATAGTCTAATTTGTGTTCTTCATCAGAAGTATAGGTTGTCTTCTCGCCCTTTTTATCCACCATGTAAACTGTGGTGCCCTTAGGCAAAATCTCGTCTAAAATATCCGTAACGCTGTTGACCATTCCACCCGGATTGGTACGAAGATCAAACACAATGCCCTTCAGTCCTTCAGCCTCCAGAGCTGATAGCGCCTCGTCAAATTCCTCCCTGGTGTTGCTGGCAAATTCGTCAATCTGTATCATACCTATGCCGTCCTTAAGCATTCTGTAGGATACGGATGGAATTGTAATGGAAGCTCTGGTAATGGTAACAGTCTCTTCATTGCCATCCCTGGAATATACCAGCTCAAAGGATGTACCCTCCTGTCCGCGAATCCTCTGGACAAAATCATCCAGAGCTTCGTCAGTGGCCATGAATCCGTCTGCGGATATGATAACATCTCCGGCCTTTAATCCGGCGTTGGCTGCAGGGGAATCATCATATACCCTTGAAATAGTAACAACCATGGTATCTTTGTCCTGGGACAGTTGTGCTCCCAATCCGGCGTAATTACCTGATGTGTTGATCTTGAAATCGTCGTATTCCTTGGCGGTATAATATTCTGAGTAGGGATCATCCGTACCGCTGACAAGGCCTTTGTAGAGTCCTTCCTTCAGATCCTCCTCGTCCACATCCTCATAAAAGCTGGAATCAATAAGCGAGCGGATATAACCAAGCTTGGCGCGAGCCGTACCATCCAAAAGATCCCCTGATCCACCAAAAACAAATCTAATAATACAAAATGCCGCGATTGTCATTATTAAAACCGCGGCCAACGCACCTGTAAGCACTCCCTTACCAAATCCGTTTTTTTCGGGTGGTTCATATACCGGCGGCATTCCGCTGCCGTTAGAGGGTAATATTTCTTCGTTGAAATCCATCACTGTATCCTTTCTGACTGCCGACAAAAGCAAATCCGATTGTTTTACACCTTAAGGTGCCGTTTTAATGTGACACGGCTTCCAATGTATCCAATTCCAACACCTAAAATAAGAGATACAGGAACCAGAACATGGAATATCTGATCCGCGGGGATAAATGAAACCATGCTGTTCAAGCTGGTAAACCGGTCATATACATATTGCAGGATCGCATTATAAACAAAATACAACAGAACCAATGGAATTATGGAGCCAACAAGCCCTATGACCACGCCCTCAACTACAAAGGGCGCCCTTACAAAACGATCCGTAGCGCCTATAAACTTCATAATAGCTATTTCCTTACGGCGAACTGATATTCCTACGGTAACAGTATTGCTGATCAAAAATATTGCTACAGCTATAAGAATTATGATCACTCCAACTGATATGTAGGTAAGAAGTGAATTGAAGTCTGTAAGAGTCCTGGCTGCAACCTCGGACTTGTGAACCTCCCTGACTCCGTCAAGCTTCTCTAAATAGGATACCAGATCGCTTTGCTCCGAAACATCCGCCAGATAAATCTGGTAGTTAGCTGAATCCGCAAGGGGATTGTCATTTTTGAAATTCTCGGCAGCCTTTTCATTGCCTTCAAAATAGATGTCCTTGTAGTCCTCCCATGCTTCCTCAGCCGATATAAATTCATAGCGCGCTACTTCGTCACGCTTGCCGATAGCCCTGCCAATGGCCTCGATCTTCTTGTCGGAAATCCCCTCTTCGAAGAAAACAGTTACAGCCACACCTTCCTCGGCATCATGTACCATTTGATTGAAATTACTGCCTATGGAATAAAAAACACCCAATAAAAAAATACACGCCGCCATGGTGGCCATGGAAGCTAATGAAAACATCTTATTGCGCCAAATATTCGCAAAGCCCTGACGCAGATTATACAGAAATGTACTGATTGAACTCACCTCTTCCTTTTTTGTCCTCCACAACTGTCCCCTTCTGGATGGTGATAACACGCTTGTTCATGGCGCGTACTATATCCATGTTGTGAGTAACAACTACTACTGTGGTGCCCTTTTGATTAATCTCCTCCAAAAGCTTCATGATCTCCCAGGCGTTGGCAGCGTCCAGGTTACCTGTCGGCTCGTCCGCCAGAAGTATCTTGGGCTCATTGATAAGGGCTCTTGCTATGGCAACACGCTGCTGCTCGCCTCCAGACAACTGCTTGGGCAGCGAACGGTACTTGGCCGCAAGTCCCACCAGCGAAAGCATAAGGGGAACTCTTTTCTTGATGCGGCTGCGGGGGGCTTCCACTACCCGCAGTGCAAACGCCACATTCTCATATACATTGCGGTCCTCCAGGAGTCTGAAGTTCTGGAAAACCACGCCTACATTACGCCTGAATTTGGGAATCTGTCTGTGGGAAATAAGCCCTATGTCCTTGCCATTGACAAACACTCTGCCGCTGGTAGGCTCAAGCTCCTTGAGAAGGAGCTTGATAAGTGTAGATTTGCCGGATCCGGAATCTCCTACTATAAAAACAAATTCCCCCGGAAGAATGTGCAAAGAGATATCATTAACCGCATGAATACCCTCTTCGTATTTCTTAGTCACATGCCTTAGCTCTATCATTTTAGTACTTAAGATCCTCCATGTATTTCATGTATTCCACTACCATGAGCGCAATCTTGAAGGTAATCGCGTCCTCGAACACTCTAAGATCCAGACCTGTACTCTTCTGAAGTTTGTCCAGCCTGTATACAAGAGTATTGCGGTGAATATAAAGCTGTCTCGAGGTCTCGGAAACATTAAGGCTGTTCTCGAAAAATTTGTTGATAGTGGTAAGCGTCTCCTCATCAAACTCATCGGGAGATTTTTTCTCGAATATCTCCTGAATAAACATCTTGCAAAGGGGAATAGGAAGCTGGTAGATCAGTCTGCCTATGCCCAAAACCGAATACGCTATGATCTGATGCTCCTTGAAAAAGATCTTGCCTACATCCAGAGCCATAGCGGCCTCCTTGTAGGATCTGGAAACATCCTTCAGTTCGCTTACTACAGTCCCGTAGGATACCCTTACCCTGTCACTGTCAGGCCTGTCTGAAAATGAGTCGACTATTACACGGGCTGTGCGCTCTAATTCCTCATAAGCATTATCCGGTGAATCTAAATATCTGACTACGATTATATTGTTCTCATCTACAGCTGTAACAAAGTCCCTGCTCCTGCCGCCAAATACATTCCTGACGCGGTCCATCTCGTCGCCATCCGTAAAGGATGCACACTCCACCAGCATAACAACTCTGTTAGCTTCTATGTCAACATGCAGCTTCTTGGCACGGTTATAAATATCCACCAGAAGCAGGTTGTCAAGCAGCAGGTTCTTGATGAAATTATCCTTGTCAAACCGTTCCTTGTAAGCAACTACCAACTCTTCAATCTGAAAGGCTGCCATACGACCTATGGTAGACGATTGGGCTTCATCATCACCCCTGACCAGAACCACAAACTCAAGCTGCTTATCATCGTATACCTTGAAAAAATGACAGTCAGCAATTGTCTGTGAGTCGGCTGACGACCGGGCAAAATCCCCCGCTTCCCCGGCATAGGTATCCACATCTGCAAATGTAGACGCAAGCGATACCCCGTCTGAATCCAAAACTGCAAAATCCGCCTTTGTAATTTCAGCAAGACCATCCACAGTCTTTTGTAATATTTGATTTGAGATCATAGTATCCCCCTTTAGCTATGAACAAACCCTTATTATTATGATACGGTTCATAAAGTCTCAAATTATTGCGCAAGCGCAAAATTTGGACTTTCTGTCCCTTATATCATCATACTACATTTTGAACAAAAATTGAAGTTTTATTTTGTTATATCTTCCCCTCTGCGATAGACTTTTATCAGATCCAGATTCTCATCGCACAACACTATGTTGGCATACCTGCCCGGCGCTATAGAACCGTATTCGTCGTCTATGCCGATGGCCCTGGCAGGATTCTCGGTTGCCGCCAAAACCGCTTCCTCTATGGGAATACCCATATCATTAACAGCCGTCTTCATGCATTCGTAGAGGTTTGTTACACTGCCTGCCAGTACCCCTGAATCCCTGGCCAGCTCTGCCCGTCTGCCGTTAATACGAACCTCCTGTCCCCCCAGATCATAGGTTCCGTCACTTAGACCGCAGGCCCTCATAGAATCGGATATCAATATCATACGGCCCTTGAACAATGAAAACACCAGCCTTACCATTGCCGGATGAATGTGAATTCCATCGCAGATAAGCTCGGCATTTGCGCCTGATTCAACTGCTGCCGGAATTGGTCCCGGGCTCCTGTGTAACATTGGATTCATGGCGTTAAATGTATGTGTAAGATGTGACGCTCCGGCTTTGTAGGCTCTAATGGCCGTTTCATAATCACAGGAGGTATGTGCCACTGATATGGTCATCTCTTTTCTAAGCTCGGATATTGCCTCTATAGCCCCGTCCAGTTCCGGAGCCAGATCTAAAAGTTTTACTTTTCCGCCTGATTTCTTCTGTATTCTTCGTATCATATTAACATCAGGATTCATCTGATGCAGAGGGTTCTGCGCCCCCAGCCTGTCAGGGCTTACAAAGGGTCCCTCCAGGTTGATCCCGACTATATCTGCTCCCGCGCTGTTTTTATGGTTGGATACGACCTTGGCCACGCTTAAAAGATCATTTTCCGAAATGGTCATTGTAGTAGCGCATACTGCCAGCACCCCGTTTTGGGCTTCGTATTCCGCTATGACCGAAAGAGCCTCCTCCGAAGCATCACAATAGTCATACCCGACAGCCCCGTGCTGGTGAATATCCACAAGTGCCGGCAGGGCATACATGCCATTTGCCGGAATTACCTCCTCGCCGCCTCCTGCCGCGATGCTCTCAGATGTGCCGGCGATTCTTCCATCCTCAATCCTGATATCCTGCATATGAAAATGGTGATCCGCTCCAAAAACCTTTGCCTGCTTTATTATCATAATCTGTCACCTCACTACTGTTAAGGAAGCGTTTCCTGCGCGAAAATCGCAGCGCGAAGCGCATTCCTATGCGATTTTCTGTGCATCTCTTTAAGGAAATACTGAATTAATCAGTATTTCCTTAAATCTCAACTGTCGTAATAGTATTCTCCAAATTTTCTTCAGAAAAAGTGGTCAGCCTGATATATTCTCTTGTGTATCCGCTCCAGCACCTTTTATCGTCAACAATATCGCATTTTTCCCATAGAACCTCACCATTCTTACCCTTCCAGGCATCCAGGTATTCCTGCGTCATAACATGCGCAAGCTCTATAAGCTCTCCTGCTCTTTGGGACTTTAGTCTGTTGCTTAACTGTCCTGTCATTGCTGCCGCTTTGGTACCGGCTCTTTTGGAATAGGGAAATACATGCATCTCATAGAAGCCAATTCCCCTTACAAATTCCTTTGTTTCCTCAAATTCCTCTTCGCTTTCTCCCGGAAATCCGGCAATTACATCGCATGTAATGGCAGGATTGTCAAAGTATTCTCTAAGAAGTCCCACGCCCCGCTTAAATTCCTCCGTGGTATAACCGCGGTTCATCCGCTTTATAACAGAATCACTTCCGCTCTGAAGTGACAGGTGAAAATGAGGACATATGCACGAAAGCTTTGATATCCGCTTTACAAAATCCTCAGTAACTATGCGGGGCTCCAGGGATCCAAGCCTTAGCCTTTTTAAATCGGTTTCGGCGTCAATAAGATGGCATAAATCGGCAAGCAAAGCCCCCTCGTCATTGTAGGAGCTAATATGTATACCTGTAAACACAGCCTCCTTGTAGCCGTCTTCTGTGACCCTTCGTATCTCTTCTATTATACTTTTTTTGCTTCTGCTCCTGGTTCTGCCCCTCAGGTAGGGAATAGTGCAATAAGTACAAAACTGATCACACCCGTCCTGAATCTTGATAAAAGCCCTGGTATGACTGGAGGCATCCCCCGTATCACTTAGCGTCCAATCCTCATATTCTTCATTTGCACGGTTAATATCAAGCCTGGCTATAACCTGTTTCTGCAAGCCTTGGAACTGTTTAAGCTGTTCAACAATAGTGTGCTTCATATCATTGCCAAGGATGATATCACACTCCAGATCCTCAGGATTAATATCCTGGCGCTGTACATAGCATCCTGCCGCAACCACTATAGCCCCGGGATTTCGCCGTCTGGCCCGTCTTAACATCTGCCTGGATTTCTTGTCCGCAATTGCTGTAACAGAACATGTATTTATCACATAAACATCAGCCACAGAATCAAAGGGCACAATCTCATAACCCTCATGCTCCAAAAGCTGCTTCATTTTTTCTATTTCGTATGAATTGACCTTACATCCTACATGGTGAAAAGCCGCTCGTTTTTTTTCTGTCTGATCCTGCTTCATTTTTTTGTTTTCAGTTGACTTTTTATAGATAATCAATTACGATAAAGGCGTTAATGGATTACGAATAGGAGGTAGCTTTTATGAAGACCGTAAAGATTTCTTTGAACTCCATCGACAAGGTTAAGGCTTTTGTCAATACAGTAAGTCAGTTTGACAGTGATTTTGATCTGATCTCCGGCAGATATGTAATTGATGCCAAGTCCATTATGGGTATTTTCTCATTGGATCTTTCTCAGCCGATCGATCTTACTATTCATGCTGACGACGACTCCAAGATCATGGATGCTCTCAAGTCATATATCGTATAACAGGCTGTATATAACTTAACCAATTTTTTCTCCGGGGTTTAATGGCCCCGGAGTTCTTTTTTATCGGAAAAATCTATCAGCTTATCTCTACTGTATCTGTTTCCTCAATCGCTTTTGTCACCAGATCTTCTATAACCCCATATAGATTCTCTTCGGATTTTAAAATACGCTCAATACGGGGTCTGGTAACAGGGTGCTTTGCCACAAAGATGGTACAGCAATCCTCATATGGCAGAATAGATGTGTCATATGTGCCAATTCTCTCTGAGACATCCACAATCTCCTGCTTGTCAAAGCCTATAAGGGGTCTGTATACCGGCATCGAGGTGGCGGCATCGGTACAGGCCAGCGATTGCATGGTCTGGCTGGCAACCTGACCAATACTCTCTCCTGTAACCAGACCCAGATCACCATCGCATTTTGCAAAATGCTCCGCTATCTTCATCATGTACCTTCGCATGATAATGGTCAGCTCGTCGTGGGGACATTTCTCGTAGATAGTCATCTGAATATCTGTAAAATTCACCACATGAAGCGTCACAGATCCCAAATACCGGGACAGAATCCTGGCCAGATCCTCGACCTTTTGTCTGGCCCGCTCACTTGTATAGGGGGGAGCATGAAAATATGTGGCATGAACAGTAACTCCGCGCTTTGCGATCATATATCCGGCAACCGGTGAATCGATTCCTCCGGAAAGCAAAAGCTGTGCACTGCCATTTGTACCGATGGGCATACCTCCGGGTCCCGGAATCTCCCTTACATAGATGCTGATATTGTCTCTGACCTCAACCCTTACAAGTACCTTGGGATTGTGAACATCCACCTTAAGCTGGGGATAGGCCATCAGAAGCCTTTCCCCAAGATCGGCGTTAAGCTCCATGGAATTAAGGGGATAATTCTTTCTGGAGCGTCTGGAATCCACCTTAAATGTAAGGCTTCTGTCATTGAAGGATTCCCCAAAAAAATCCACCACATGCTCAGCCAGAGCCTCAAAGCCCTCATCCTCCACCATGATCACGGGACAAATCGCTACTATTCCAAAAACGCATTTTAAGGCTTCTATTGTCTCAAGCTCATCCATTCCGGTTTCCGGCTCGATAAAAATCCTGCCTCTTGGCCGCTCTATCTTATATGTACCATCCACGCTATCCAGTGCCTGTCTGATGCGCTTTACCAGAACATCCTCGAATATGCGGCGGTTCTTGCCCTTGAGGGCGATCTCTCCATATTTTATCAGAAAAGCTCTTTTCACTTTTTCCTACCTTCTTTGAAAATTTCTCAAAACGGGAACCAGATCCTTTAGGGCATTACAAGCGGCGGTAATATCTGATTCATCAGTATTCATTGACAGGGAAAATCTGATGGCTGTATCCATCTGTTCCCTGTTAACACCCATGGCAAGCAGGGTTCTGCTGGCAGAGGGGTGATTGGATGAACAGGCGCTTCCGGAGGAAACATATACACCCCTTTCCTCCAGTGCATGCAGCATAACCTCTGATTTGACGCCCTCGATGGATATACTCAATATATGCGGGGCAAATGTCTCATCCAAATTACTGTGAATGGAAACACCCTCTATATCAGATACGCCATCAGCCAACTGCTGTTTTAACCTGTACATGTTCTGACTGTGCAAAAAATTATCCGAAAACACCTTGTCTACAGCCACGCCCAGCCCTGCAATCGCTGGAACATTCTCCGTTCCGGAACGCATTGATCTTTCCTGACCGCCGCCGTACATAAGGGGCAGTATTCTGGTCTTTTCCCGTATATACAAAAAACCGCTCCCCTTGGGGGCGTGAAGCTTGTGACCGCTTACGGACATCAGATCTACTCCGATCCTGCCGGGGTAGATGGGAAGCTTGCCGTATGACTGAACAGCATCCACATGAAACAAAGCCTCCGGCGAATGCTGGTGGATTATATGCGCCGCTTCTTCTATGGGCTGGATAGTACCAACCTCGTTATTGACATGCATTATGGATACCAGGATTGTATCCTCTCTTAATGCACTCTCAAGCTGCTCCAAAGAAATGAGTCCCTTGCCATCTGTGGGGAGATATGTCACCTCACAGCCTTCCTCCTCCAGAGCGGAAAAGGCATTGTACACGGAGGGGTGCTCTACCATTGTGGTTATTATATGCCTGCCCCTGCGTTTCCTGGCCCTTACCGTGCCAAAGATCGCAGTGTTATTACCTTCTGTGCCCCCGGAGGTAAAATAGATCTCATTCTCCCTTGCCTTGAGGCTTTTTGCAACTGACCTGCGGGTGTGCCTTAAGTGCTGCTCTGCCTCGATGCCCTTGCCATGAAGAGAGGATGGATTGCCATATTCCTCTGTCATAACCTTCGCCGCAAGCTTGGCTGCCTCGGGAAAGCACCTGGTAGTAGCCGCATTATCCAAATAAGAACTCATCTAATATATATCCTTCTTTGCTGAAATCTGTGACCATTCTCCTAAGTGGTTAGTCTCAATGATGGTAAATCCCCGATCAGTCAGCTTGTCTAAAACTTCATTCTCCTTGAAATCTATGATGCCGGAGGCTATAAGCATTCCTCCGGGGCTTAAGGCTGCATGGATACGATCTGTCATACCAATAATAATATCCGCCAGAATATTAGCCAAAACTATGTCATAGCAGCCCTGCCCGACTTCTTTGGCCAGGGCATCATCATTTCTTAAATCCCCTATGAGAAGTCTGGCTCTGTCTCCCGGGTATCCGTTCTTTTCAAAGTTGGTAACAGCAGTATCCCGGCAGTCCTCATCAATGTCCGTTCCCGTAATGGAGCCTGCTCCAAGCTTAGCGGCGGCAATCGACAGAATCCCGCTGCCAAAGCCCAGATCCAAAACTGCATCACCCTCATTGATATGCTGCTGCAGTTCTTCTATACACATACGGGTCGTCTCGTGCTGGCCTGTACCGAAGGATATTCCGGGATCAATGTCTATTACATATTGCGGATCCCAATCATTCGGAACAGATTCCCAGGTTGGCTTCACTAAAAGCTTGCCGATGGTAAACGGATGAAAAAACTCCTTCCAGTTGTCACGCCAGTCCGCCTCGTCTGATATAGAGACAGCGAGCATACCGCTTCCAATCTCCATGCGATTCGTAAGTGAATCCAGGCCATGGATCAGCTTGTCGATAAGAATATCGTTGGAATCCAGTCCCTCTTCCAGATAAAAAATAACCCTCGCAGTACCGTCGTCCTCGCCCAGATCAGGCTGAAGTTCCTCGTAGTAACCGCCTTCCTTGTCAATGGATTCCAAAACCGGCCTGTGATCCTCCACCTCTATGGATGTAATACCCAGATCATATAGCAGGTCACTGACAGCCCACACTGCCTCGGGTATGGTCTCCACACTGTATTTCATCCATCTCATAGTATACTTTCCCCCGTCAACTACGGTTCATCATTATACATTTATCCTCTTACTATGTCAAAAAAGGCTAAATCTTCTTGTTAATATATTTTTTACGGTGTATAGTGTGATGCATGGAGCAAAAGGAAAAAGATAAAAGACAGGTGGTTTTAATAAATTGATATCCCAAAAAAAATGCCAATACATTCTCATGGCAACTATTACGCTTACTATATGCTTTATATGGGGACACTCTATGATGCCAAGGCGTATCTCATCGTCTGAAAGCGGAAGAATAGTGGCGGCGCTTCATATGCTGTGGAATGCACTGTCAGTCAATTATGACATGGCAGATCATATAGTAAGAAAATGCGCTCACTTCATAGAATATGCCATCCTTGGTATGCAGCTTTGCGGACTGTTTACTATCAGAAATTCACAGCAAAAAGTATACGAAAAATATCCGAATCAGAATCGTGTAACAGGCTTCCTCATAAGTCCAGTAACCTTAGCGGCAAATACTACACTTTTGGTGGCACTTGTAGACGAAACCATTCAGATATTCTCCGCCAGAGGTCCACAGATTCAGGATGTATGGCTGGATCTGTTTGGTGGAATATGCGGGGCAGCCATCGTGGCACTGATCACAAGGTCTCTTATTCCTTCGGTACGATCGTATGACCCTGGAGATTCTTAAATATGCTGTTTGAGGGCACCATTCCCCGCACCAGTGAAAGAGGATAAATATTGGTGCCTGCCCCGATAACGCTTCCGGGATTTAAAACGCTGTTGCAGCCAACCTCTACATTATCACCTAATATTGCTCCAAATTTCTTGAGTTTGGTTTCGTAATTCTTTTCGTCAGATTTGACCACCACAAGGGTTTTGTCCGATTTGACATTGGAGGTTATGGATCCTGCTCCCATATGGGATTTGTAACCCAAAATAGAATCCCCTACATAGTTGTAGTGAGGCACCTGAACATTATCGAACAGGATAACATTCTTAAGCTCGGTAGAGTTGCCTACTACAGTATTCTTGCCTACTATTGCATTTCCACGAATAAAGGCACACTGACGGATTTCAGCGTCTTCATCAATTATAAGCGGTCCTGTCAGATTGGCACTGGAGGCTATGGTTGCTGAACCTGCTATCCAAATATTATCGCCTCTTTTTTCGTATATCTCCGGATCCAGCGTCTCGCCCAGCTTGATTATAAATGACCCTATGAGAGGAAGAGCCTCCCACGGCCAGGTAATATCTGAAAATATTTCTGCCGCAATGGTTTTGTTGAGATCAAACATCTCTCTAATAGTGTATTGTCCCTGTGACATATTTTCCTCCTTCTAATAGAACTGGCTGGCATATTGAAAATACTGGCGCAGCTCGTAGCTGTTGTGCATATCCATAACACGATTAGTCCATTTTATAATATAGTCTGACAGCTTTTCCATATATTCCTCTTCGGTAATCTTGCCGTCAGAAACATATGACAATCCTCTCTCCCATCCGGCAGTCAGCTCAGGGTTCAGCATGGAGCCAATGGATCGCCCCACTACATAATATACCATTTCACCTAACAGGGATGGGGTAAGAACCTGATTTTTGTTATTCTTATTGAGGTAACCGATTCTGATAAGCTTATCTAAAATCTCTGCCCTGGTGGCGGATGTGCCAATACCACTGCCCTGGATCTGTTCACGAAGGGTTTCATCCTCAATGAGCTTGCCCGCATTCTCCATTGCCAGGATCATGGAACCGGTGGTATATCGTTTGGGCGGAGTCGTCTCCCCCTGCTTGATGGTTATTTCCCTTACAGGAACCTTCATCCCCTTGCGGTATCCTTCTAAAACCGAGGCACCCTTTTGCTGTTTTTTTTCAGTGAAGGAATAATCCATCACCTTAAGATATCCCGGATCAATAAGGTATTTTTCTGAAGCAAAAAATCTCTCGCCGTCAATCATTATAGTAAGAGCAGCTTTGCGGTATTTTGCTTCAGGCAAAAAAATCGCCAAAAAGCGCCTGGCAATAACCTCATAAATATTTCTATGAAGAGGCTTTAGTCCCTTTAGCGCCTGTGTGCTGCCGGTGGGGATGATAGCGTAGTGATCGGTTATCTGCTTGTCATTAACATACCTGCTCTTGGATATATTTTTATAAAGTCCCTTGTCTGTGATTTCCTGCACCACAGGCGAGAACATGTCCACACTGCCCAGGCCCCGGATATTTTTTATTATCTCTCTTGCGATAGCTGATGACAAGACCCTGGCGTCAGTTCTGGGGTAGGTCACCAGCTTTTTTTCATACAGCTCCTGGATGATAGAAAGAGTCTGGTCAGGGGCTATCTTAAAAAGCTTTGTGCATTCATTCTGAAGCTCTGCAAGATTAAAAAGCAGCGGCGCGTTTTTCTTCTCCTGTCTTCTGGAAATAGCCTCCACCACGGCATCCTTGCCTGACATGAGGGCTTGAAGGGCTTTTGCATCTTCCTCCTTTAAAAAACCGTTCTCCTTATACAAAAGCGGACTGTTAAAATATCTGCTGCCCTCTACCGCTCGCCATTCACATTCCGGTGCGTCTTCTCCGTCAATAACAGCTATCACTTTAAAAAAGGGAGTCTTTTTAAAGTTTCTTATCTCCCTCTCGCGCTTTGCCACCATGCCCAGTACGCAGGTCATTACCCTTCCCACGGAGATAACACAGTGTTTTTTTCTTAAAAAGGCTGCCACTGCATTACCGTATTTTAGGGTGAGCAAACGGGAAAAATTAATGCCCATCAGATAATCTTCCTTGGCTCGAAGATATGCAGCATCTGAAAGGTTGTCATAATCAGACAAGGGCTTAGCCTCCCGGATACCCCGCTGTATTTCTTCCTCAGTCTGTGAATTGATCCAGACGCGGCGCTCGTCCTTGCCGGAAACTCCTGCCATCTGGCGCACCAGGCGGTATATATACTCCCCCTCTCTTCCTGAGTCGGTGCACACATATATGACTGCCACATCACTGCGGTTCAAAAGTTTTTTGACGGTTTGAAACTGTTTCTTGCTGCTGCCGGAATTTATAACCTCGTACAGATAATTCTCCGGCAAAAAAGGCAGCGTATCAAGTCTCCACCTTTTGTATTTTTCATCGTATGCTTCGGGATAGCACATGGTAACCAGATGACCAAAGCACCAGGTCACAATTGTGCCGGATCCTTCCATATATCCGTCATGTCGCTTCAGTTCATCACCGATAACCTTGGCAAATTCACCAGCCACACTTGGTTTCTCTGTTATAAATAATTTTTTATCCATAGTACTTCAAAGCCAGATAATCCTGCCTTCATAAAGGCCGTAGCTTCTTTTTTCCCCGTAATCCAAAAGGACACTTCCCCCTGTAGCCTCTGATAATTTTGCTTCCAGGGATTCTTTTTTGTCAAAAGGAATGACACATGATATGTCTACATCAACTGCATAAGAGGTATCCGCAATTGGGATGTCCTCCTGTCTGAGAATATATTCTATACGGCCATAACCGTTGTAATCCGTAGTAATTGTAAGGGGAAGTCCTTCGTGCTTCTCCAATAAAGCAGCGTTATCTATCGCCGCCTTAGCTGCATTGGTATAGGAGCGAACCAATCCGCCTGTGCCCAGCAGCACACCGCCAAAATACCTGGTGACAACACAAATGGTATTCACAAGATGCGCTCCCTCCAAAACCTCAAGGATCGGCATACCTGCTGTTCCCTGTGGCTCTCCGTCGTCAGAGTAACGGCTTAATATCCTGCCATTTTCATCCTCTAAAATATATGCACTGCAATTATGTCTTGCATCGTGGTATTGCTTGCGCTTTGCCTCTATAAATGCGACAGCCTCTTCTTCATTTTTCACTGAAGAGACAATTCCCAGAAAGCGCGATTTTTTTTCTGTGTACTCTCCCTCTCCGGGAGTGTATATTTCCTTTTTATCTGACATTTTATGTCACCATATATATGAAGGTCAAAGCGTACTTTTCTCCTCCACGCCGGTCTGACCAACTGCGGCAGAAGATATCTGCTCCTGATGCAAAAATTCATACAAGCTTACAGCCGCCTTGTGATTCATGGCATCAACCGCTTCAAGTTCCTCAATGGACGCCTGTTTCAGATCGTCTGAGGATGCAAAGCTTCTCATAAGGCTTTTGCGCCTGGCCGGACCAATGCCCGGAATGTCATCTAAAAAACTGTGAACCTGCGCCTTGCCTCTTAAGGATTTATGATATGTAATGGCAAATCTGTGAGCCTCGTCCTGCAAACGGGTTATCAGCTTAAAGCCCTCGGAATGCTTGTCAATGGGAAGCTCCACATCGTTATAATAAAGTCCTCTGGTACGGTGATGATCGTCTTTGACCATTCCGGCCACCGGTATGTCAAGTCCTAATTCATGCAGGACCTCCAGGGCTATATGAACCTGTCCCTTTCCTCCGTCCATCATGATAATGTCGGGAAAATGGGAAAAACCTTCCCCGGCAGATTCATCCCTGTCTTTAAGTCCATGGGTAAAACGCCTTGTAAGAACCTCCTTCATGGAGGCATAGTCATTGGGACCTATGACCGATTTTATACGGAATTTTCTGTAAGCGCTTCTTAGAGGTTTTCCTTTGTCAAATACTACCATAGATCCCACTGATTCATAGCCGTTGGTATTTGAAATATCAAAGGCCTCCATTCTCATAATCCCGGGAAGATTAAGTATGGCAGCAATCTCCTTCATAGCGCCTATTGTACGGCCTTCCTCACGCTTTAGCCGTTCTTTATCTGCGGAAAGGGTCATAAGGGCATTTTTTTCAGCCATCTTTACCAGACGATTATTGGCTCCGCGCTTGGGAGTATGAAGATACACCTTAGCTCCCCTGCGCTCCGACAGCCACTGGGTTAGCATATCCTCCTCGGGCACTGAAAGGGATATGTATATCTCTTTTGGAATTAACGGCGTCTTGCTGTAATACTGCTGCAAAAAAGCGGCCATTACGCTGTCTTTTTCATCATCCAGGCAGACATTCATAAAGAAATGCTCCCTGCCGATCATCTTGCCGCTTCTGATGAAAAATATCTGTATCAGGGCGTCTTCTTCATCCTGTGCCAGGGCAATAATGTCCTTGTCAAGATTGTCAAAGCTCGTAACCTTTTGGCGGCTCATGCACACCTTGACCGCTTTTATCAGATCACGATATGTAACCGCCTTTTCAAATTCCATATTGGCAGAAGCCTGCTCCATTTTTTCGTTAAGATCCGCCAGAATACTGCTGTCATTACCGTTTAAAAAATCCAGCGCCTGATCAATTCTTTTGCCATAATCTTCCTTGGATATGGTTCCCTGACACACCCCGTCACACTGCTGCATGTGAAAATTCAAACAGGGGCGTTCCTTGCCAAATTGCTGCGGAAACTGCCTGTTGCAGGTTCTAAGATGGAATAATTTCTGAACCAGTTCAATCGTCTCGTGTACAGCCCCGCCGCTGGGAAAGGGTCCGAAATATTTGGAGCCGTCCTTTTCAGTTCTTCTGGCCAGCACAACCCTTGGATAATCCTCGTAGGTTGTTACCTTGATGTAGGGATAGGTCTTGTCATCCCTGAGCATAGTATTATACTTGGGACGATGTTCCTTGATGAAATTATTCTCAAGGACCAGAGCCTCCAGCTCAGAATCACACACTATGTATTCAAAATAGTGGATCTGGCGGACCATCTGCTGTTTTTTTACTCCCTCGTCATGAGAAGGCTGAAAATACTGATGCACCCGTTTGGTTAGGCTTTTTGCCTTGCCAACGTAGATGATCTCATCCCTGGCATTGTGCATAAGATATACTCCGGGCTTATCAGGAAGCCGGCTAAGCTGTTCTTCTATAACCTTGGTCATGAATCATGTTTCCCTTCGACCCCGTAATACTTGAAACCCAGCATGGTAAGATCGTCAAACTGCGGAGCATCCTTAACAAAGGCGTCCACTGCCTTTCGTACATTGGCAAGCACCACATCCTGGGAGGCGTCAGGATCCTGATTCAAGGCCTCTATCATACGATCCGTTCCAAAAAGTTCGTCATGGGCGTCAGTCGCCTCCGGCACACCATCAGTATATACAAACAGCGAATCTCCCGGCTGAAGCTCAAACTCGTGCTGACGGAAGGGAATACCCTCCATCGTAGCCACTGCCGGAGAATGTCTGTAAACCACAAGCTCGTATTTGCCATTTTCATGCCTGAGGGCAGGATGCTCATGTCCGGCGTTGGCTGCTATTCCCTTGCCTGTGGATATCTCGATTATTGCCATCCATACAGTAACAAACATCTGTCCTTCATTGTCGGCGAGCTGGTCATTGGCGTATTCCAAAGTTTCAGAAGGGTCTTTTCCCATCTGGGCGGCATTTTTAATAAGAGTCTTGGCAATTACCATGAAAAGCGCCGCAGGGACACCCTTGCCGGATACATCAGCCATTACCAGCGCAATATGATCCTCATCCACCATAAAGAAATCGTAAAAATCTCCTCCCACTTCCTTGGCAGGATCCATAGATGCGTAAAGATCAAATTCCTTTCGGTCAGGATAGGGTGGGAAAATACGCGGCAACATACCCTCCTGGATAGTGGTAGCCACGGAAAGCTCAGCTCCAATACGCTCTTTTTCAGCAGTAACCTGCTGCAGATTGTCCATATAATTCTTTAACTCAGTAATCATGGACGCAAACTGGTCGGACAGGCTTCTGATCTCATCATCCCCCTGTTCCTGCTGCTGTATAGCTCCGGCCAGGGATACATCCTTGGAATTCGAGTAAAGCGCAATATTTTTTTCGAGATTTAAAATCCTGTACAAAAAGATCTTGCGCAGCAACATGACCATAATAAAAATGCCGATCACGATAGCAACGATCATCCCTGTACTTAAGAGCAGCACATCGTGTATTATGGTGCTGTGAACCCTTTCCACGGATATTTCAGCACAGACAAGACCTATCTCTTCACTGTCAATCCAGACCGGAGAATAATAAGCGTAAGTATATCCGAACTCATTATCAAAGACATCGAAGCCCGAGGGATTCTTGCCGGTGTGCCATGCCTCCCACACCATTTTATATTTTTCGGGATCTTCAAAACCGTGAAATCCAAGTGAATAGTACTCTTCACCATTGACCTCCTTTGTTTCCGGAAGGGGATCGATAAAATAAGTGATGTCCGGCTCAGGATCAGGATAGATGAAATAGGTGTACGCAAGGTTAAAGGATTCTGACGCCTGAGAAAACATTGTCATCCAGTAATCCACCTTATATTCTGCATAAACCTTCTGCAGATCATCATCCATTTCGGAAAAAGTAATATCCACTCCGTAAGTCTTATTCGGATATTTTTGGGCGAATAATTTACGAAATGCCAAAAGCTCCGGCTGATAATCACCGGCTGATTCCGGCTTAATATGCATCTCGTCTCTGTGCTCCTTGAAGTAATCCAAAACATCAATGAAATCCTCGCCGTCATCCTGTATCATTGAATTCAACTGATCTGTGATATTTTTAAGATTACTCTCGCATTCATTGTGGTAGATCCTGGTCTGTGTCATAAAGGTAAATATCCCGCTTACCAGCGTGGATATTACTCCAAAGACAGTAAACATTACAATGAATTTTGTTATTAGACTTACTTTTTTGTGATTGTTATGCATTTTTTTCGCTCCACTTATCTGTTTCCAGCCATTTTTTCAGCTGTGCGGCTATCTGTGTTTTGTATTTTGACAGAAATACCAGATGCTCATTGCCATCATGTCCCAGTCTGCAGGATTCTCCCTTTTTTAAAGTATAGTCAATCCAAGGATCCTTGTCACTTAATATAATTTGGGCTGCCTCTTTTTCTCCATCACCAGGCAAAAGAACAGAGTCGATCCGTGCCCTGGTTCTTCCGCTGATTGTCAGCGGATGGAGTGTGTTGATTGAGTATACCAGATATGTTTCAAACAAAGCGTGCAGCATGGCCTCATCCAAAGCGCTTCCATGCCCTTCCAGCATTTCCAAGAGTCTTTCCTTCAAGGATATTTCTGTTACATCCTCGTCATCTCTATAAACCTCGCTGCCAAAAAAGATATTCTCTACCGCTTTTAGTCTGTCATTTTCGCTTTCAGCCTCAAACACCCGGGATTCATCTGTTCCAAAGGGTACTGCCTCCAGCATAATAAGCCTTCCACAGGGTTTGCCAATTCCTTCTAACCTAAGTGCCAGCTCATGGGCAGCCGCTCCTCCCTGTGAATAGCCTATCAGGATATCACCGGCTTTAAAGACACTTTGGATGGATTCCATATAGCTTAAAAGATTCGCTTCCCACAGATCATCTCGAAGTATATCATATCCTTCCAATTCTTCAATGGTCATACTGCCGAACCTCTTATATTTCTCGTCAGTAAGACCATAGATCCGCCCCCTGTATCCTATCTGTCTGAAAAGCTCAAGATAACATAATGACATGCCTCCCGATGGTGGGACACAGAATATCTGCGGTACATATGGATCGCCATCCCAGAGCAAAAGACATCCTTCCTGCTTTTGATATCTGTTTCGAAGAATGCCGCTTAAACTTTCAGGTGTAGGGTTACTTGCTATATCAGCCAGACGAATCCCCGGATCGTTAAGTCCTGACAAAAGCCTCATCATGTCAAGGGATGTTCCTCCCAGGTCGATAAAGGAATCATTTCTGCCTACATTTGTCCTGCCAAGGATCCTTTCAAATAATCCGGCAATTCTTTCTTCAAGATCATTTTGAGGCTTTTCGTACTCAATTCTTTTATCGGGCTTAGGATCGGGAAGCCTTCCCACATCAACCTTACCACTGAAATTCAGTGGAATAAAGTCAACGGGGATAACAAATGCAGGAACCATGTATGCCGGCAAATGACTTCTCAAATATGAAGTGACTTTTTTAATTTCAATCCTATTGTTCGAAGTCACATAGGATATCAGGTAGTTTTCTCTGCTCTTTTCCTGCCTGCATATCGTCACAGCATCTTTTATTCCGTCATAGGACATAAGGCAGCTGTCAATCTCCTGTAATTCTATTCTAAATCCCCGGATCTTGACCTGAGAATCATTTCTGCCCTTGAATAACACCTGCCCATCCGGGCGATACAATCCCAGATCCCCTGTACGATATATCCTGCCATCAGAATAGGGATCCGGTCCAAAATGCCTGTCTGTAAGCTCCGGTCTGCCGTGATATCCTCTGGCCAAACCCTTTCCACCTATACAGATCTCCCCCTGCTGCCCTATACCGCACAGCTTGTCACCCTGCATAATATATATCCGCTTATTTGGATAGGGTTTTCCCAGAGGCACAGGCCTTTTCTCCCCGGATGTATAAGCATGGGAAATGGCATGTATGGTAGCTTCTGTGGGCCCGTAGTCATTGATAATAAGCTTAGAATAATGAGACCATTTTTCAAACAGCCCAGGATCCGCCTCATCACCTCCGATGCTTAGAACCCTGATACCATCAAAATCCGCCGGGGAAAGTATTCTAAGCAGCGCATTAGTCGCACCAATAAAGGTAACATTGTTGTCCCTGCAATATTGGGCGATCTCCTTTGACGAGTTCATCCTTTCTTTTGTTATGATACATACTCTGCCGCCTTGGGCAAGAGGCGTAAATATCTGCTGCACAGACGCGTCAAAAACAAAATTTGACATAAAAAGAACCGTATCATTATACAAGCTGCCAAAACGAACCTCATGGGCATAGATCATATCCGACAGGGAGCAGTGTTCAATCTCAACGCCCTTAGGTTCGCCGGTAGTCCCTGATGTATAGATCATATATGCCAGACGACACATAAGCTTTTGTCCTGGCTTAAAGGTATGATCTTTGGATTCAAATGTATCAATGGGTGTGGAAATAACAGGAATATCATATTCCTCAAACAAATTTCTGACATCAGGCTGTTCTTCCTTAACATAATAAAGCACACAAGTAGGAACACAGTCATTAAGTATATACCTGATTCTCTCTACAGGATAATCAGGATCCAACGGCACATAAGCTGCTCCTGCCAGCATCGTTCCAATGAGGCTTGCTATAAGTTCAAAACCTCTGTCAGCCATTACAGCAATAAATCTCTCTTCCCCTGGTCCAATCTCTTTTGCCAGTCCGCATGAAGCATTCAAGAGCTTGCCGTAGCTTATGGTTTTTCCATCCATCAAAAGAGCGCTCCTGGATGGGTCGTCTTTTGCCTGGTCAAAAAACATTTCGGGGAAGGATTTTTTCGGAAAATCCATATTCTCCCCTGCCAGATTTAAAAGCGTTAGTTTCTGCTCCTCTGGTGTAATACGATCAAGGGAAAAAACAGTAACGGCTTCATCCGTCAGAACCTGATGTGCCAGATATATCAGCCTGTCCATCAAAAGTCCGATATAATCTCTGTGATATTTATTCTCATCAAACAGCAGATTCAAAGATATACCATCTGTTTCCTCCACACAGAAGGTAATCGCGTAATCCACTTCCTCATGAATTCCATTTATATGATACCAATCAGCTTCATCCTCCACCGGATAATTCTCGTATACATATAACGACCTTATCAGCGCAGAACCAAAGCCTGTTGCAGCGCCGATCTCACTTAAGGCAGCATTCTCATAGGGCTGCATGGATATGTAGTCCTCCTGCCTTTTTTTCATGAGATCAAGCACAGTTTTACTGTCCCTTAGCCTGATGCAAACAGGAATAGTATGTATGAATATTCCAACCGCCGACTCAATTCCGGCAATATCCGCATTGCGCCCTGAAAGAGTCTCTGCAAAAACTACATTTTCCACACCGCTTTCAAAACCCAGCAATATTCCCCAAAGCGCTCCGAAAAAGCTGCTTGTGGTAATATGATTTTGGACTGTGTACGCCCTGATACGATCTTCCATTTCCCTGCTGATACGAAAGCTTCGCCCTGCGAAAATAAAAGTATCACTATTATCTGGATCAAAAACATAAGGAGCCGCGCCTTCATCTGCTCCCTGCAGATATTCTACCCATTTTTTCGTGATTTTGGGTCTGTTTAATCCTGCGCAATATCTCAGATAATCTGTAAAGGAACAGTTATCTGCTGCCTCTTTTTTTACCTGCCCGGCAATGATACTCTCATCCGCACCGCTGCACAGATCCCTGTAATATTCCATCAGCTTGCGGGTTAAAATCGGAAAACTCCAGCCATCCGTTATCATATGGTGCATGGAGATCAAAATCTCTGCTGAACCATTTTTCTGTTTGCAGACTGTTAAGCGCATAAGCGGATCTTTTGTCAGGGAAAAACCTCTTTTCCCGTCAATTGCAAGCACATCAGAAAAAGCTAAATCTGACATATCCACAAATTCCGGAGTGCGTTCCTTTAATATTATCTGCCAGGGTTCATCCAGATTGTCGTATAAAAAAACTGTTCTTAACGCGTCGTATCTTAAAGACAATAATTTAAGTGCAGCTTTAAGCTTTTCTTTTTGCAATACGCCTGATATCGTAAGCTTATCCTGCAGGAAATACGCCCTGCCCTCCGGCTCGGCGATATATCTGTAGAGCATCCCCTGCTGCAGCGGTGTAAGACGGGCGATTGCCATAACACTTTCCGGCAAAAACCTCTGTGTCAATTTGTACCAGTCCGAAAGTGACATCCCGGAGTCCGCACAAAGATCATTGGGAGCATAGATCTTATTTTTGTCAGGAACAAGCTCTGATATTTCCTCAAGCTTTGACTTATAGAAGTTCAAAAGTCCTTTGATCTCTACGCCGTCAAAAGCATTGTCATACCAGGCATCTATGAAAAGTCCCTGCTCATCCTGACGGATGTCTATGGAAATGGTATATGGATCACCATTGGCGGCATCCATATCAAGTCCGCTGCTCTCCCCTGCAAATCCAAAATTATCATAGGTATTTTTTCTTTCATTACCCAGATAGTTAAATACAATACCACCCTGCCGAAACAGATCATCGTATAACAATCCGTATCCGATTCCGTAGTTTGGTACATCCAAAAGAGCTTTTTTTACAACAACGATCTGCTCGTCAAATGTATCCGCCACATCAAACAAAACCGGATACAAAGCAGTAAACCAGCCCACTGTACGATCGCAATGCACATCGCCAATATTGCCCCTTCCATGACTTTCCATCTGAATAGAAATTGAAGAAATATTGTCGTGTAATTTAATCGTATGTATCAAAACTGCAAGCAAAAAAGCGTCCATACCGGACTGATATTTTAATGCTGCAATTGAAGAAAGCTTTTGCGCCATATCATCTGAAACCGACAGAGATAAGGATGAAAAACCGGTTTTTTGAGTATTTAAGTCTTCATAAGATGAAAGCCAGCTTTGTATGTCCTTGTCATGTTTTTTTAGCTCTTTGTACTGTCTCATCCAGTAAGCCTTCTCAGAAAGAAAATCATCTGACTTAGAATAGGACCAAAGCTTTTTTGACCATTCACCAAATGATATTGTCCTGTCATACAAAGCTTCGTGGTTTAAAAGCCTGTCAAGATCCTCCAGAATTATCCCCCATGACACCTCGTCTATAACAAGGTGGTGAAAGGCCAGAAACAGTCTGTGTTCATTGTCATTTTTAAATATGGCTGCCTGCATTACAATGCCGTTGTCCGGATCCATAGAGGATTGTAAACGGGTGCAGATATCCTCTCTTTTGCTCTTAGTGCAATTTTCGAAGACAGCAAGCTTGACACTTGGCATTTTGGAAATATCCCTTATTACAATACCCCCATCCTTCCGTATCATCCTTAAGCATCCATGAGCACTGATCAGATCGGATAAGGCATTATTAAGGGCATTCTCGCCCGGATAATTTTTCATCAAAAGCATAACTGACTGATTATACCAATGGGAATTTGGCATATCGGCAGCAAAAAACAGCTTCATTACCGGAGTGGGCGATACATGGTCAAACTCTTTATAGGAAATGCCCTCCGTCTTTTTTAAAAGAGGTGCAATTGACCTTATTGTACTGTTTTTCAGGAGATGACCTGCACTAAGATGGTAGCCCTTTTCCCTGAGCAGCGAGACTATACGAATCGCTTTAATGGAATCGCCTCCAAGTGCTATAAAATCCGCAGTAACACTTACCCGCTCAAGCTGCAGTACAGCAGCAAAGGCATCCGCAAGGTCTCTTTCTATATCGGTTTTGGCACCCTCGTCACCATCCTGCCAGACCATATCGAATTTTGGCAGAGCCCTTTTATTAATCTTGCCGGATACTGTAAGTGGAAATTCCAAAAGGGGCATCAAATGAACCGGAACCATGTATGAGGGCAGCTGCTCCGATAAAAGCTGTCGAAGCTCATCCTCCGTAACAGCAGTATCTGTATCATTTAAAATATAATACCCGCACAGGGTCTTATTATCACCGGTATCCTGCAGGGTACAAACGGCATCCTTTATTCCGGGAACCCTTCTAATGGCGGATTCAATTTCCCCCAGCTCTATCCTGTATCCCCGAAGTTTGATCTGATCGTCTATGCGGCCTGAAAATTCGATATTTCCATCAGGAAGGTACCTTGCCAGATCACCGCTCCTGTACATTGCTCCGTCAAAAAACGGATCTTTAACAAATTTCTCCCCGGTAAGCTGTGGTCTATTGTAATATCCCAGGGTCACCTGGGCACCGGCAATACACAGCTCTCCCGGCATACCAATGCCGCACAGCCGATCCCCGTCTAAAATATAAATGCGTGTTCCGTCAATCGGTTTTCCTATGGGAACATTGTCTTTTTCAGCCGTTAATTGCCTGCCATTTTCACTGAAGATATAGCTTGCGGCATTTACCGTAGTCTCAGTGGGGCCATAGGTGTTTAAAACGGTTCTGCCCTTTGACCACGCCTTAAGAAGCTTATAATCAGGAGCCTCTCCACCCACATCTACAAGCCTTATACCCTTGAATTCATCAGGGTCTAAAAGCCGCAAAAAACCCGGTGTCTGCATGGATACCGTGACATGATTTTTATTACAATAATAAGACAGCTTTTGCGGATCACGGGCCATATCGGAAGTAATCATGCAAAGTGTTCCGCCAACTGTCAGAATGTGGAAGATCTCCCATACGGATTGATCAAAAACAAAATCCGCAAATTGCAGCACAGCATCCTGTGGTGTCAGTTTGTATATATCATTGTAGGCAAAAAGCAGGGCTGAAAGGTTGCCATGACTTACTACAACTCCCTTAGGCTCTCCGGTAGTTCCGGAGGTATATATCATATAAGCCTCGGAGTCCTTTTGAAGCATTATCCCTGAAGCGTTTGAGCCATGTATTTGATAGCCCGGAAGCTTATTTTCATGTATTTGCACCTCATGTTGCAAGCCATCATGAAACTCAACTGTATCACCTAAGTCGTTCCCTGAGATTACAGGAATATTCCTCTGTGACAAAAGTTCTCTTACGGCATCAGGTACCTTAGCGTCACACTCTATAACACATACAGCATCACAGTCATCAAGTATGTAGCTTATCCGCTCATCAGGATACTCCGGCGACACCGGGACATACGCTCCCCCTGCCCGAAGTACAGCCCATATTGTGGTAATCATGGATATTCCCCGATTTGCGAAAATGACTGCATGATTTTCTGTATTTTGGTCAAATAATTGATTTAACTTATTGGCAAGTAAACCTGATTTGTCCCACAATCCCCTGTAGGACAGAGCTTCATCACAAAAAACCACAGCAGTGCTGTCTGGATTTTCTCTTGCACGATCCCTCAAAAGATCAACTACTGTATATACCAAAGCTCTTTCATCCAAGGGCACTCCCTGAAAATCATAGAGCAGCTTTTTTTGTTCATTTTCATCAATGACAGATAGAGAGCCTATAGTCTGTTTGTCACTTGAACTTAGGCAATTTAAAAGCAGCACATCAAAATGATGAGCAAATACTCGGATACTTTCCTCAGAAAACAACCCCCTGCAATATTCAAAATCACAGTGGAATCCATCCTCCATTTCCTCCATTTCAAGGGTCAGATCGTACATCGCTCTGCCGCCGTCACCATATTCCAGGCTTACTTCACATCCGTCAATATCCTCAACCTGGTTCTTAAAATTCTGAAGTACGAATAAATAATCAAATAATAAGCTCCCACGGGAAGTCCTTTGGTATCCTCCCATTCTGGAAAAAGCGTCTGCAATTTCCTCCAATGGTACGGACTGATTCTCCATGGAAAAAAGTACAATCTCAGAAATCTTACTGTAAAAATCTGATATGGAATAATCATCACTTACTGTAATAAATAAGGGCAGCGTATTTACAAACATACCCTGCAGCTTATCAGTACCGGGTTCATTTCTGCCATCCATAACCGTTCCAAGTATCAACTTCTCCATCCGGGTATACCTGTGAAGCAGTATGGAAAAAACAGAAAGCAAAAACATATATACCGTTATGTTTTTTTCATGGCAAAAAATATTGATCTCTTCGGAAAGCGATTTTGGAAGAACACTCTTAAAATGGCCTGCTATACGCTCCATCCCCGGTAAAAATGTATTATCCTGGGGCAGCTTGATTTCTTCTGCATCAACATGATCGGAAGAATAATTTCTCCAGCTATCCAGGCTCTTTTTATATAGCGGGGAAGCCATGTATTGTTTTTCGTATTCGGCGTATTCTTTTTGATGAACCCTAAGGGGCGGGAGGGTATTACCGTTATAAGCCTCAATAAATTCCTGTGCAAAAAGCGAACTGCTGACTCCATCGCTTATGATATGGTGCCACTGAAATTCAATCTCATTTTCAGATGCGCTCCATGCAAAAAGTGGTGCTTCCTCCATAGAAAATCCAGGGAAAAGGTCCCTGTCTTCGGTTCTAATAACCGCGTCATTAAGCCATGCTTCTGTGGGCTTTACTATAATTTGCTTTAAGCTGTCTTGTGAAATGAAAAATTCTGTCCTTAAGCTTTCATGACGCAGAATTAAAGCCTTTATCGTATTCTGTATCCTTGATTTGTCAAATGCGCCATCTATAGATATTTTTAGTCGCAAAAGATATGTAGGATCGTCATAACCCAAAAGCTCCTGGGCGGTAAACATACGATTTTGCGAATAGCTTACATCGTACTCAGCCTGCAAGGGCAGTAATTTTTGTTCGAAGCTGATATTATCAGTCTCCTTTGACAAAAGCTTCTCATCGATCCTGTCTGCCAGATCATAAAGTACGGGATGCTCCATTATATCCCTTATACCGATCCGGCAGGAAAAGGCATCGAAAATATTATATAAAAGTATCGCCGACGACATGGATGTACCGCCAAGGTGCAGAAAATTATCCTGCCGTCCAACATGTTCTATGCCCAATATATCGCGGTACAGCCCGGCCAAAACCCTTTCAGTATCACTTTTTGGCTCCTCGTATTGGCTGGTTGCTTCGCGCATGGGTCCTGGCAGAGCGTTATAATCTATTTTCCCGTTAATGGTAAGCGGAAAAGAATCCATATGTATGAAAAACGAAGGCAGCATGTAGGATGGCTTTTGGGACAATATCAGATCCGACAGCAGTTTCTCATCCACTGAAGCATTTGAAAGATAATAGGCCGCCAGCATTTTTTCATTTCCCATATCCAGGGGAACCACAACTGCGTCATCTATGCCTTCACAGCCTTTGAGAATAGCCTCTATCTCGGCTGGCTCGATACGAAATCCACGGATCTTAACCTGCCGGTCGATCCTTCCCAGATATTCGTAGTATCCATCTGCGTCCTTTTTTACCAGATCCCCCGTATGATACAGCCTGCTGTATTCGGGATCGTCAGAAAATGGGTTGACGGTATAAACCTTTGCGGTAAGATCCGGGCGGTTCAGATAGCCCTTTGTAACATGAGCTCCTGCAAAGCACAGCTCTCCCGGCTGGCCGTCAGAAACCTGTCTGCCCTTCTCATCTAAAAGATAGATCTTAACCTCTGGAAGAGGGCTGCCCAGAGGAACCTTGTTGGGATATTCCTTCAAAACAGCAAATATGGTAATCAGTAAGGTTCCTTCTGCAGGACCATAACCGTTGTGGAGGGTGTAATTCTTTGGAGGCGCAACAGACATTAATGCCTCTCCGCCTACCACAAGATGCTTAAGGGTTCTTCCCTCCATATGCATGGCAAACTGACGCCCCAGCTGGGTCGTCAGTGATGCGTGGGTTATTTTGTTTTCATTATAAAAGCGATCCAGCAAAAACAGATCCGTCCGGATCTCCTCCGGAATAATAAAAATTGCAGCTCCTGCAGCCAGAGGCAGCATGGATTCCGCAATGGCAGGGTCAAAAACATAGCTGGTATGCTGACCTATCCGGCTGTTTTCATCCACACCATAATAGTCGATATACCAGTCCAGAAGGCTAATTATATTTCTATGTGTTATCTCTATCCCTTTGGGTTCTCCCGTGGAACCTGAGGTGTACAATATTGCAAAGTCATCCTCCGGATCGGCATACGGCCAGGGACCTTCTTCAGGCTCTGGCAGGAGCGGTATATCTTCGATATAGAGCTTTTTTCTGTCAGTTCCAAAGTTCACATCATCCAACAGATGCTCATACTCTTTTTCCACTATAACAATCTGTGATCCGGCATTTTCAATCATACTGCGGATACGATCGGTGGGATGTGAGATATCAAGAGGCTGATATGCTGCACCACTGCGGATTATGCCAAGAGGCGCAATGGTAATATATTCATTTCGGGATATAAGAACAGAGACGATATCCCCGCAGCCGATATCCTGTGATATCAGATACGCAGCCAATCGCCCCGTAATACTATCCAGATCGTTATAGCTGTATCTTCTGTCCCCAAAGGATAAAGCCAGGTTTTTGCCAAAGCTTTTTATGGCAGATCTAATACGGTCCGGATATAAAGTCTTTTTAATTTTCATTCTATTACTCTCACTCATTCTTATAGATCCTGTCCACCAGTTGAAGATCTTCAAAAGTAAGGTCGAAACCTACCCTTTGTGCCGTAGTATAATTCAGTGCAATCTTAGGCGTACACTCATATACCATATCAAGCTCGTCAAAGGGTACCCCATCTTCGGCATACAGCCTGATCTGTTTGAATACATAGGCAGCCACTTCCTCGGCATCGCTTATGCTCATCCCGAACAAAACTCCATATGCCACAGGAGCCACATCATCCTGAGCCAGGGAATAAACCCCTGCCGGAATGATCGCATCATCTAAAAGCTCCTGCATTTTTTCCTCATAATTGATAGAGGATATGGTAACATAAAGGCAGTCAATCCCCTTGTCCACAAGACTGCGATAGGCCTGTTTTAATTCACTGTAATAGCGTTCGAAATCATCTTCAGACACAGGCTCATTGACATGCTCATAGACCACCTCAAATCCATGCTCCTTCGCTTTCTGCTCGATCTCCCTTATGTCCGAATAATCATAGGCAGCCCGGGAATCTTCATAAACTACGCCAAGTTTTTTAAATTTCAAAAACTTATAGCCCGCATCAAGCTGTCGAAGATAGGGCGTCAGATCCATAAGTGCATAAGAATTATCCGTATAACGCTCAGTCGTACTCTTTACAATTCCGGACTGTATGGGATCCGCAGCATAAAGACTCATGAATTTGTTTTTCTTTTCATTTTCAAAAAAATACACACTTGGGTCTGTCCCCATTGTAAAAGTAATATCCACATCACTGCGATTAACCATTGAAGGGTATTCATCCTCCGACATGGTATTCATATCAAAAAATGCCTCCGGTGAAAACTGGTATGAAGCGCCTTCCACCGTCGCATCACATATATCATCCCACAGCTTTTTTGTATCTCCGTCGCTGAAATGCTCTTCAAAATTAGCATCCTTATATTTATCCAAAAATGACCTGGAAAGACAGCCTTGAGCCACTAACTCTCTGGCTGTAGCTAAAAGAACCTGGGTGAAGGGACCGTATTCTCTTGTCTGGACATAACCGATCCTGACCAATGGAGCGGCATTAACAACATTAGTACCGCCAAAACCCAAAGATGTGATACCGCAGGCTGATATGGTTATAATAAGACACAGCGCACTGGCTGCTGCGATTATTGTATATCTTTTTCTCATAATCTTTGCATCTACTCCTTAATTCCTTCATCCGGCTTACGAAGCTGTGAATGGTAACCGAATACCAGGGAACTTCCGTATATTAGAGCTCCAACCAGCATTATTATAACGATGACGCCGGTTGCGCCCGCTGCTCCCTTGCCCAGCCATGAAGTGATGGCAACCGGTCCTACGACCAGACCAAATTTTCCGAATAGCATTTGCAGGAGCGTACATTTTTCCGTGGATGTACCCTCCACATGATCAAGTGCCAGGTCCATTACCACCATGCCAAAGCAATCCCACAGACTTGTCAGAACAAGTGCCAGTATAGCAGCCCAAACGCTCCCTGATAACACAAAAACACCTATGCTGGCGGTCTGAAGCAGCATATATATTCCCATAGCTATATCCGGTCTGACTCTCTTTATTACCCAATCAGAGATGGGATCCGTCAGATAAGCAACTATAATAAAATTAAGCATCAGGCAACCGGAGACCATGGAATTGGAAAAGCCCGCTTCGTCACCAAACAGCGGAAAGGTAAACGCAACAAACAATGTGGCAATGTAAACAGGAATGACTGCTGCAATCATAAAAAGCGCGACCCTTGGTTTTTTCATTTCCTTAAGAGCCGTAAGGAATGACATCTTATCGCCATCCTCCTGCCTGTCAGGGAAGCCTGCAAACAATATGAGAAAGAGACATACTATACCAAGCAGCGCACCTGTAACAAAAACAAAGGTATAGGATGCCACATCAGCTATCAGACCTCCGATCACTACGCCGCAGCTTACTCCAAGATTGGCGGCAGCCATGTATTCCACCAGAATCCTGGTATGCATCTTGGGGTCAGATTGAGACGAGGCATAAAGCCGTATGGAATTGATTATGATACCGTCACAGAAGCCATAGACGAAGCGTGCCATTATCAAAAGCGACAGGTTGACGGCAAGGGCACACAGCACATAACCAACGATGCCCATTACTATACCGAAGATCAGCATTCGCTTCATACCAAAACGGCGTATCAAAGAGCTGCACCCCAGTAGGCCTATGAGCACAGCCACCGAGTACATGGTGTTTGGCATACCGCTTAAAAAAGACATGGACTGGGGCAGCTCCATCGCTCTAAAAAGCTTTGCACTCAAGACGGAGAAAAAGCCTACATCCAATGTAAATGTAATTCCCTGTATAAAGACAAAAAGCCGAAAGCCGGGCAGATAAAGCTGACCTTTTTTTCGTTCACTTTTCATTTCCATATGCCTGGTCAGAAATGTAGACGCCTCCAGACTTATAAAGACAGTTATCAAAACAAGGATAAGAATATCAATAATATTGTTGATCCTCTGTGAATGTATAAGCTCTTTGTCATAGTAACATAGAAGGCTGACAGCACCACTGTCCATACCGTCAATATCAAGATCAAAGCCTGTCATGTCATTTTGAGTAGCCTGGGTCTGCATTCCCAGCGACAGATTGGAAAGCTCCGGTATATCGTCTACCAGATTAGATAGATAGCCATCAAGACCCTTAAGCTGTCCATAAGGAACACCCTTTTCTATAACTGCATTGATATCCCTCTCCACGGTAAGAGAGGTAGTCTCGGCAATCCTTGCTATAGATTGTTGATAGGAATTATCAAGATGGCGCATGGACAAAACACCCAGGAGGGATTGCGCCGTTACCAGTATCAGAATACTTGTTATTTTGAAACGCTTTAATGATATGCCATTAGAGGACGCGACAAGGGATGTAATCAGTGCTGACACAATTACCGCCAGCAGGATCAATGCATCAATGCCCCATAAAAATTTAAGATAATCCCTTGTCCGGTCATTGATCACACTTATGTTCTGTTTGATTATGATATTACCCGCATCAAAAGGGACGAAGGCATAAACTCCGTCCCTTCTTACCAGGTACTCGTTATCGGGATTTTGTAATGTGATACCACTGATCTCTTCACCGGTGCTTTCTATGACATTTCCTTCAAGATCTGTGATACAAACACCTGTGATATCCCAGGAAAGCTCTTCTACCTCTTCAAGAAGTTCCTTAAGACCGTAATATTTGTCCAGAGGCTTCCCAAAACTCAATGAATAATTAAGCTTCCTTACGGTGCTTACTGTATTAAGTACCCCGTCGTGTACATATGTATCCGCCTGCATCCTGCGGTAGGATAATGTGGTGAGTGCCGTGGTAAAAAGTATCATAATTATACAAAGTATTATTAGTACACGACAAAAGACACTTCTTGTAAACACTAAGCACTCCTCCCATCTGTGATTTTATTCCGCCACCAGATCTACATGTCTGCCTACTGTGTTCTCTTCGGATTCCTCATCCTCGAACATATCCTCATCAGAAGGAGACTCGTCTTTTTCCTCTTCCTCGATACCCGTAAGGTTCCTGAACATCTCCATAAATTCCTTGCCGGTGATAGTCTCCTGTTTGTACAGGTAATCAGATATTTCGTTCAATACACTGCGGTTCTCATCCAGCAGACTAAACGCCTTGTTATAGCAGTCATTTATAATGCCAAGTACCTCGCCGTCTATTTCGCTTGCAGTAGTCTCGCCGCAGGTAAGGGCAGCACGACCTTCCAGATACTGGCTTTCAACTGTTGCAAGCCCCATCATTCCAAAATGCTCGCTCATACCGAATCTGGTAACCATATTACGGGCAATGGATGTGGCTTTCTCGATGTCATTAGCAGCACCGCTTGTAGAGGATTCAAATACCAGCTCCTCTGCTGCCCTGCCTGCCATAAAGGTAGTGATCTTGGCAAGCAGCTCATCCTTTGTCTCTAAATATTTTTCTTCCTCAGGAGTCTGGAGCGTGTATCCCAAAGCTCCCATTGTTCTGGGTACTATGGTGATCTTCTGAACAGGCTCGGTATTCTTCTGAAGAGCCGAAACAAGAGCATGTCCAACCTCGTGGTAGGAAACTATTCTGCGTTCCTTTTCACTCATAACCCGGTCTTTTTTCTCCTTGCCTCCAACAGCCACAAGCTCAAAGGCCTCGAAAAGATCACTTTGATTGACATATTTTCTGTCGTTTTTAACAGCTATAATAGCTGCTTCGTTAATGATATTGGCAAGATCAGATCCCACCAGACCTGCTGAAGCCAGAGCCATTGCATCCAGATCCACTGTCTCATCAAGGGCAACATCCTTGGAGTGAACCTTTAATGTCTCAAGACGCCCCTTAAGGTCAGGTCTGTCAACTATTATACGCCTGTCAAAGCGTCCCGGGCGAAGCAATGCCTTGTCTAATACTTCAGGGCGGTTAGTAGCTGCCAGGATCAGCAGTCCCTTGGAGGTATCGAATCCATCCATCTCAGCCAGAAGCTGATTCAAGGTCTGCTCCCTCTCATCATTGCCGCCGCCATAACGGGAGTCACGGCTCTTACCAATAGCGTCAATCTCGTCAATAAATATAATGCATGGGGCAGCTTTCTGGGCGTCCTTGAAGAGATCACGGACACGAGACGCTCCCACACCTACAAACATCTCCACAAAATCAGAGCCTGCCAGAGAGAAGAAGGGAACGCCTGCTTCTCCTGCGACAGCCTTGGCCAGCAATGTCTTACCTGTTCCCGGAGGTCCCACAAGGAGCGCTCCCTTGGGAAGCTTTGCTCCGATGGCTGTGTATTTTTGCGGATTATGCAGAAAATCAACCACCTCCTGCAAGGATTCCTTGGCCTCATCCTGACCTGCCACATCAGCAAAGGTAACTCCCGTGGATTTTTCCACATAGACCTTGGCTGTGCTTCGTCCTACAGAGAAAGGATTGCCGCCTGAACGGCGCATAAGATAAGCATAAAATCCAATCAACAGCACAACCGGCAGAATAAAGCTTATGAGGTTGTAGATAATAGCCGCTGTATTATCTTCCTTGGCGACATTGATCTCCACATCGTGTTCTTCCAATGTCTCAAGCAAAGAATCATCGGGTATGAAATTGGTGTAGTATTCCAATTGCTTGGAGGTTGTAATACCCTGTGCAGCATCTGAAGAGACTTTACCGACAGCAGCTTCCCCACCCTGATAGGTTGTATCCGGCTTGAGTGTAATATTGATTTTCTTGGTCTCAATCTCTACACTCTCAACCTGTCCCTCCTTGACAAGGTTAATGAATGTAGAATATGACATCTCCTTCGGATCGGTGCTGCCGCTGAAGGAGTTGTACATGTAATGTGTAGCCAAGAGAGCTATTATGGAAAAAAGCACAAACATGGACATCGGGCTTTTAGGCCCGCTTCCACCGGGGGGATTCCCTTTAGAACCGTTATTCTTATCAGGACCATCATTCGATGGTGGATTCAAGCCTGCCATCAGGCGTACAAGTCTGCTCATCGCGCTCCTTAATAATACTGTGTAACTATTGCTGTGGTAAATTCCTGTATCCTGTTATACTTTGCCAACTGCGTCAAAGGTATCTAAAATCTCCTGCTCGGGTTCTTCTGTCGCAAGGCTAACTGCCACTATTACAACACATGACAGCAAAAACGCCGGCAGTAATTCATATATATTCCATGCTCCTCCCAGAGGGCGGACCATATACTTCCAAACAAATACGCTGACACCTCCGGTAAACATGCCTGCTATAGCTCCCAATCTGGTGGTTCTGCGCCAGAACAGTGAAAACAGCATAATGGGTCCGAAGGAAGCGCCAAAGCCAGCCCACGCAAAGGATACAATTGTAAATACCGATGAATTAGGGTTCCATGCGATAACAATCGCTACAAGAGCAATCACAATAACTGTTACCCTGGCTGCTATAACCCTTTGTGCATCATTTAGCTTCATTCCTATTACATCAATCATAAGATTCTGGGAAACCGATGAAGAAGCCGCCAAAAGCTGTGAATCGGCTGTAGACATGGTACAAGCCAGAATACCGGCCAGTATTATACCTGCCACAAGTGCCAACACAACTCCCCGCTGGCTTAATATACCGGCTATGGCTATAAGGATTCTCTCTGATTCCGCAGTAGTCTCATATCTGGGTACAACACCCTGAACAGAAAGGGTATAGCCTATAATTCCTATGAAAATTGCAACTGACATGGATATAACCACCCAGACACTCGCTATCCTTCGCGCCAGAGTAACCTCGTCCTCATGACGAATCGCCATGAACCGAAGCAGGATGTGAGGCATTCCAAAATACCCCAGTCCCCACGCCATGGTGGAGATAATCGTAATCGGGCCATAGTCAGAAACCTCTCCGGTGGCTGTATTGCCCATCTGAGTAAGTGAAAGATATCCCTCGACGCTTTTTGCATTATTTATGATATTGTCTAATCCCCCTGCGGTATCCACACCGTATACCACAACTATCACCAGAGCTATCGACATTACAATGCTCTGAATCAGGTCAGTGGTACTCGCAGCCAAAAAACCTCCCAGCATTGTGTACAGTGAAATTATCAATGCTGACAAGATCATAGCAGGGAGATAATCTATCCCGAAAAGAGAAGAGAACAGCTTGCCGCAAGCTGAAAATCCACTGGCGGTATATGGAATAAAGAAGACCAGTATTACTATGGCAGACAGTGCCAAAAGCACATTTGTGGAATCATTGTAACGATTCTTGAAAAATTCAGGTATGGTGATGGCATTCCCTGCCATATGGGAATACTTTCTTAAGCGTTTTGCGACTATAAGCCAGTTAACATAGGTGCCTATTGCAAGACCGATTGCAGTCCAGGCAGGATCCGCCACACCGCAGATCAGCGCAAGTCCCGGCAGCCCCATCAAAAGCCAGCTGGACATGTCCGATGCCTCTGCCGACATAGCTGTAACTATGGGGCCTAAACTCCTGCCCCCAAGATAAAAGTCATCTGAGCTTTTGTTCTTCCTGGAGAAATATACTCCTATTCCTATGACAACAGCCATATAGGCTACAATACTAACTATAATCAATATTTGTGATAAAGTCATAAAAAATCCTCATATCATTCCACAGTGTTACTTCGATAAAATAGCCTGATCGTTAGTGAACTCCTCACCGGATACTTCCTCGAATTTGTGGAGGAGATCCTCTATAGTGAGGTTCTTCTTCTCTACTCCTGAAATGTCCAGTATTATCCTGCCCTCATTCATCATAATAATACGATTACCATAGTGAATGGCATCACGCATATTATGAGTTACCATCATGGTGGTAAGCTGATGCTCGGACACGATCTGCTGGGTCGTCTCTAACACTGTCTTTGCGGTCTTAGGGTCAAGAGCCGCTGTATGTTCATCTAAAAGCAATACCTTGGGCTTCTGCAGGGTCGCCATGAGAAGTGTAAGCGCCTGCCTCTGGCCGCCAGATAACAAACCTACCTTACTGGTCATTCTATCCTCAAGTCCCAGATTAAGCTCTGCCAAGAGCTTGCGGTATTCCTCCCGTTCCTTTTTATGAATGCCCCAGCCCAGTCCGCGCATCCTTCCGCGCCTGGCTGCCAGTGCAAGGTTCTCGTCAATCCCCATGCTTGCAGCAGTTCCTGTCATGGGATCCTGGAATACTCTGCCAAGGTATTTTGCCCTCTTGTACTCGGATAAACCGGTGACATTGATACCATCTATAACTATACTTCCATCATCTACGGGCCAGGTGCCTGCTATGGCGTTCAGCATGGTAGATTTACCTGCCCCATTGCCGCCTATAACGGTGACAAAGTCCCCCTCCTTCATAGTTAGAGACACTCCGTCCAGTGCGAGCTTCTCATTAATAGTACCGGGGTTAAAGGTTTTTCTGATATCAGTTAGCTGAATCATGGATGCTCTCTCCCCTCCTTCCCGCTTTTGCAAAGGAATTGTTAGCTTTGTCCTTCAGATGGGGAACAGCCAAAAACAATGCTACTATTATAGCGGTAAACATCTTAAGGTTGTTGGTCGGCATCCTAAGCCACAATACAACACCTATGGCGATGTAATACAAAATTGCTCCAAACACCACAAACAAAAGCCTGATAATGAAATTCATCCTCTTGCCAAAGAGGGCGTTGCCGATAACCTCGCCTATGATAACCGCGGCAAGGCCAATGACTATCGCTCCACGACCCATATTGATATCTGAAAAGCCCTGATACTGGGACAAAAGTCCGCCTGAAAAAGCCACCATACCATTGGAAAGAGCCAGTGCTATAACCTTCATAAGGTCAATATTGATACCCTGGGCCCGGCTCATGGCCGGATTAGTTCCGGTGGCACGGATCGCGCTTCCCTGCTCAGTTCCGAAATACCAATACATGACGGAAATCAGCACAATAACTATCCCTGCAACAACCATAATGGTCGGAACAATGTACCTGAGCGAAACAAGCAGCTGGTATTGACTGACAGGAAGAGCCATATTGGCCGCTCCACCCATAATATTAAGATTGATGGAGTACAATGCCAACTGAAGCAAAATTCCGGATAGAATATCAGGAATGCCAAGCAGCGTATGTAGCAGCCCTGTAGCAAGTCCTGCTAATATTCCGGCAGCAAATGCAGCAACAAGCGCCGCCGGGGCAGACCAGCCCGACAGGATCAGCATAACCGTAACTGCGCCTCCCGTTGCCAAAGAGCCGTCCACAGTCAGATCAGCAAAGTCAAGTATTTTAAAAGTAAGAAAGACTCCCAGCGCCATGATCCCCCAGATAAGTCCCTGGGCGACATTGCCCGGCAGAGCCGAAATAAGTGCCGTTATATCCATGTCCAAATCCTTTGTCTGTGACAACTTTGATTCTAACTAACAACAAAAGGTAACTGTCCAAAACCAGGGCGGTCTTGAACAGTTACACTTAAAGAAACATAATTACATATGGCAAAAACCCTTTTTACTCCTCACTAACTGCAATAGCTTCATATCCGTCAAGAGGTGTAAGACCCATCTCTTCGCAGATCTCGGCATTGTATTCCTTAGTAAGGTCTGTAGCGTATCCGATCTCGGTTGTAGCCGGGTCAGTGCCGTTAGCTAATATGTCAGCAGCCTGCTTACCTGCCTGGTATCCCATGTCGTAGTATGAAATGGAAAGTGTAGCAACTCCGCAGCCCTGGCAGATGCCTTCCTCACCACAGATGATAGGTGTATTGGCAGGAACTGCTACATTGCGGATATTCTCGGTACAGCTTGCAGCCGTATTATCTGTAGGGATGTAGAGTACTTCATTGTCCTTGCAGGCTGTATCCACAACAGAAGCTACATCGTTGGTATCAGCAAATGTGTATTCCTTGACTGCATAGCCCTTGCCCTCAAGAGCCTCTGTAATAACCGTGCTCTGATATTTTGAATTAGGTTCTGCAGAGCAATATACAATACCTACATTAGGATAGCTGTCTACAGGGAACCACTCCTCCAGCATGTCTGCCTGCTCATCCAATGGAGCAAGATCAGAGTAGCCTGTAATGTTCATGCCTGTAGTTCCTGTCCAATCATCAATGGAAAGAGCTGTAGCGTAATCCGTAATAGAGGTACCTACGATGGGAATATCAGCAGTTGCTGCCTGTGCGGCCTGAAGTGCCGGAGTAGCGTTAGCCATGATCAGGTCGTAGCCGGAGCTTACAAAACCGTTAGCTATGGTAGCGCACTGTGCGGAATCGCCTGCTGCATTCTCGACATCTACTGTAACAGAATCTCCCAGCTCTTCCTTGATGGCAGCCTCAAAACCCTCTGTAGCAGCATCAAGTGCAGGATGCTGTACTAACTGTACCACACCTACTGTATAAGAATCACCGGAAGCCTCATCTGCTGCGCTGTCATCAGTCTGCTCTGCTGCAGTATCCTCAGATGCACTGTTGTCAGCATCGTTGGTACCAGAAGCTCCACCACAGGCACTCATTGCAAAAGTCATGACGCCTGCAAGCATCAGTGCCATAAGTTTTCTCTTGTTCATTTGTACTCCCTCCTACATGTATGTTCGCTTTTTTACACCGGCATAGTGTAGCATGACGCAATAAGTAATGTCAATACAAAAATCTATACCACAAAAGCCAGGAACTCAATATCTGTCAAATCTTTACAACGCTTGCGTAGTACACTCTTACATCCGGACGCTTGCGAAGGAAGAACAGTCTGATCTGGAGAGCGATTTCCTGACCATCATCCCTGGTAAAGTCCAGTACATCCTTAACTCCAGTAAGGGGAGCGTGATAGGCTGCCTGGAACAGGTCGTGGAAGGTATCATGTTCCCTGGGCCTGACTCTGTCTATCATAATCTCAACTGATTCCTGTCCATCAGGCTCGAAATTGCGGCCTATGAGCTTGCTGTACTGCTCATTCATACGGATAAGCCTGACGGTTCCGTCTGCCTCAACCTCAAAAAAGGCTACCGGCCCAAGAATGTTGTTAACCAGCACATCCGAGAACAGGTTCTCGTCCAAAAATTCCCTTACATGAACCGGTTCGAGATTGGAAACAAAGATTCCGTTATAGTCAACATTCTCCTCCTCAGAGAGAAGTCTCTCATATTCTATTACAGGCATAGGTCTGTAGAAATGGAACCCCTGGGCATATGTGCATCCCATCTTTGTAAGGTATTCCACCTGAGACTCAGTTTCCACGCCCTCTACGATAGTAGGCAAGTGAAGAGATCTGGCCATATTGACAACGCTCTCTAAAATGCTTACACCCTTGTCAATATTGGTGACATCCATACGAAGGAACTTCATGTCAATCTTTAAGATATCAATGTCCAGCTCCTTTAATGTGTTAAGAGAAGAATATCCTGATCCAAAATCATCCATCAACAGCGTGAAACCAGCGTCTCGCAGTTTTCTTAATTCGTGATGTATTTTATCCTCTTCTTCCACAAAGGAACTCTCAGTAATCTCCACCTCCAGGAGCTCTACAGGCACATCGTATTTTTCTAAAAGTCCTTTTAAGAAACCAGAGACATCCATAGTAAATATATCAGCCCTGGAAACATTGATGGACAAAGGTATCGCCCTGTATCCTTCATCCTGTCTCTTCTTAAGCCACTGTACCGCTGCCTCCCATACCATCTTGTCTATCTGGGAAATAAAGCCGTTTTTCTCCAATATCGGTATGAATACCCCGGGAGACACCAGTCCTTTGTCCTTGTGCTCCCAGCGTACCAGAGCCTCTCCGCCTACAATCTTGCCTGTAAACATATTGACCTTGGGCTGAACAAAGAATATGAATTCGTTGGCTGCGGCTCCCCTCTTGATATCAACAAGAAGTTCAAATTCATCCCTTACATTCTGGAACATTGAGTGATCATACCAGGAAATGCGTTTTGTATAATCGTCTTTTATACTTTCCAGAGCTATCTTGGCATGATCGTAAATGCTCCCAACAGCTTCCGTGGTATCCTTAATCTCATATATTCCAACCTTGGGCGCAAAGCCTACTTCAAATCCCGACAATTCGTCGCTGTTCCAGACCATATTAGCAAAGGCCAAAAGCTCAGGGCGCTTCTTGGGAGCTAAAAGAGCAAAATCATCACCGCCCAGATAGCCTGCCAACCCACCATAACGCTGAGTGAATTCCTTCATGTACCTGGCAATAAGCTTGAGATATTTGTCTCCCTCTTCCCAGCCATAGTAGTTGTTGAACAATTTGAAATGATCTATGTCAACAGCAATCATCAAGAGGTTATCATTGGGGTTGCCTCTCAGATGAGTGTAGACCTTGTTGAGGAAGGTCTGCTTGTAGTCAAGACCTGTCAGATCATCAATGCGAATGTCATCAGCCTTGTACTGACGATCCAGCTCGTCTACCAGCTCCTTCTGTCGCTTGAAAAGGCGTATCGTAGACATAACCCTTCTGGTAACTATTCTCTCCGAAAAAGGTCTGGACAGAAAGTCAATTACGCCAAGGTCAAATGCCTTCTCAATGTTAGTTCCATCGCTGTCAGCCGAGATCATGATAACAGGAAGAGTATCCTGCAGGTGCTTGTACTTCATGAACTTGAGCACCTCAAAACCGTTCATCCCCGGCATTACCAGATCCAGGATTACTATATTCAACTCAGATGAGTGATTGATCATATACTCACATGCATCACTACCGTTATCTATCTCAACTATATCTAATTCGTCCTCCAAAATCTCCTTGAGGATCTCACGATTCATCGCTGAATCATCTACTATGAGAGCTGTGTACTTCTTATTCTCCTGCATCTGTCACATCTCCTCTTCTAAAACGACAGATTTTATCTGACTATGACTGTCGGATGCCACGGTTTTTCAAAAACAAGCCATCGTTATGACGATGACTTGGTATCTTAAGGTCAGGATTCCATACCCGAATGATCTCCTGCCATAAATTCTACATATTTACCTGTTCCTATAGCAACACAAGTCATGGGATCTTCGGCAGTCATGGTGTTAATGCCTGTCCTTTCTTCCATGAGTTCCTCTAAGCCCCGAAGCAGGGCACCGCCTCCGGTGAGTACAATTCCCCTCTCGGAAACATCCGCCGCCAATTCAGGAGGCGTCTTCTCCAATACGCTGTGGACAGCTTCCACAATCTGCGCAGTAGGTTCATGAAGCGCCTCGTTAGTCTCTTCAGATGAGACCTCAATGGTCTTAGGCAGCCCTGTAACCAGATTCCTGCCTCGTACCTCCATAGTCTCAGGCTGTGGAAGCGGGAAGCAGGTTCCTATGCGAATCTTGACATCCTCAGCCGTCCGCTCACCTATGAGAAGATTATGCTTCTTCCTCATATAACGGACAATAGCCTCATCGAAGTTATCTCCTGCTATCTTGATGGAAGCGGATACAACTGATCCGCCCAGAGAAATAACGGCCACATCTGCTGTCCCGCCGCCTATGTCCACTATCATGTTACCGCATGGCCTGGATATATCGATCCCTGCCCCGATAGCCGCCGCAATAGGCTCCTCGATGATAAAAACCTCTCTGGCTCCTGCTGCATATGCTGCATCCTCCACAGCACGCTTCTCCACCTCGGTAACTCCGCTGGGCACACATACCGAAATACGCGGCTTGCGATAGCTTCTCCTTCCTATGGCCTTCTGGATGAAGTACTTAATCATCTTCTCTGTAACTGTATAGTCAGAAATAACCCCCTGACGAAGAGGACGAACTGCTACTATATTGCCGGGAGTACGGCCCAGCATCAGCCTGGCTTCCTCCCCGATAGCTTTTATCTTGTTTGTATCACGATCAAAAGCGACAACAGAGGGTTCCTTCAGAACGACTCCCTTGCCCTTAACATATACCAATATACTGGCTGTACCAAGATCTATTCCGATATCAGACGCCGCCATTAGGACTTACTCCTTTCAAAAATCACACACATATGAACTCCCACATAGGAATTCCTGCACCAGAGTACAGCATTACCATTATAAACGCTTCACACGAATTTTCAATAGCATTTTTACCTATTTTTGTGATGATTTTGTGTTATTATTCAAACATTTTCCAAAGATTTCCTGATATAAACTCCTGTATAGCTGGAAGGATGTTTGGCCAGCTCCTCCGGTGTGCCTGCCGCGACTATCGTTCCTCCCCCGTCACCGCCATCAGGCCCCAGGTCTATAATATAGTCCGCTGTCTTGATAACATCCAGATTATGCTCGATGACCACAACGGTATTGCCGCCGTCCGAGAGCTTGCGAAGTATGCCCACCAGCTTGTTAACATCCTCAAAATGCAGTCCCGTAGTAGGCTCGTCCAAAACATATATGGTCTTGCCTGTGCTGCGTCTGGATAATTCTGTGGCAAGCTTGATTCTCTGGGCTTCTCCTCCTGAAAGAGTGGTGGATGGCTGCCCCAGCTTGACATATGACAGTCCTACATCATTCAATGTCTCTATCTTACGGCGGATAGTCGGGATATTCTCGAAAAACTCCAACGCTTCTTCCACTGTCATTTCCAGTACATCGTAGATGGACTTGCCCTTGTAGAGTACCTCCAGAGTCTCTCGATTATAGCGCCTGCCGCCGCAGATCTCACAGGGTACATATACATCCGGTAAAAAATGCATCTCTATCTTTTTAATTCCATCTCCGGAGCAGGCTTCGCATCTGCCGCCCTTAACATTAAATGAAAACCGTCCTTTGGAATAGCCTCTGGCTTTGGCTTCGTTGGTGCCGGCATACAAATCCCTTATCAGATCAAAGACACCTGTATATGTGGCAGGATTGGATCTGGGGGTTCTACCTATGGGCGACTGGTCGATGGCAATAATCTTGTCAAGCTGATCAACACCCTCTATAGAATCATGCTCTCCCGGCAGCCTGTGAGCCCTGTGGAGTGTTCTGGCAAGGGATTTGTAGAGTATCTCGTTAATCAATGAGCTCTTGCCTGATCCCGAAACCCCTGTCACACAGGTCATAATACCAAGAGGAATATCAACATCTATGTCCTTAAGATTGTGCTCCCTGGCTCCATGAATGGTAATATATCCTGCAGGAGTCCTGCGCTCTTTTGGAACCTCTATACGCTTCCTGCCGGAAAGATACGCCCCTGTTATGGATTCTTCACAGGCCATAATATCCTCTACACTGCCTGAGGCTACTACTTCACCTCCGTGATCTCCGGCTCCGGGGCCGATATCCACTATAAAATCCGCTGCCCTCATAGTGTCCTCGTCATGCTCTACCACAAGAACAGAATTGCCAAGGGCACAAAGTCCCTTCAATGAGGCAAGCAGCTTGTCATTATCCTTCTGATGAAGCCCGATGGAAGGCTCGTCCAGTATGTATGTGACTCCTACAAGTCCCGAGCCTATCTGTGTGGCCAGCCTGATGCGCTGGGCCTCACCTCCGGACAGAGTTCCTGTGGCACGGGACAGTGAGAGATAGTCCAATCCCACATCATTAAGGAAGCCAACCCTGGCCTTGATCTCCTGAAGAATCAGATGACCTACCTTTTTCTGGTAATCCGTAAGCTGCATATCTGTCAAAAATACCGCCAGATCCTTGATAGACAGCGTAGTGATCTCATATATATTCTTATCACATACAGTAACACTTAAGGATTCGGGCTTTAGCCTCTGTCCATTGCAGGCCGCACATGGATTGATCTCCATGAATTCCTCGTATTCAGCCCGTTGAAGCTCGGATTTTGTCTCACGGTAGCGCCGTCTGGAATTGGCTATCAGGCCTTCGAACTGAACATCGTAGATACCCTCGCCCCATCGTCCCCGGTACGGAACCTTGACCACACGGTCAAAACCATGGATAAACATATCGCGGATCTTCTTTGGCAGCTTCTTGTACGGGGTATCAAGGGAAAAACCATAATTCTCGGATAGTGCCTTCAAAAGAGCGTGTGTATAGCTCTTTTCATCGGTGCTGGATTGCCAGCCCAAAACTGCCACGCAGCCTTCATTAAAGGACAACGACGGATCAGGTATCATAAGCCTTTCATCAAATTCCATTGTAAACCCAAGCCCAGCACACTGGGGACAGGCACCAAAGGGATTGTTAAAGGAAAAGCTCCTGGGCTCAACCTCCTCGATGGAAATCCCACAATCCGGACATGAAAAACTCTCGGAAAACTGCATCCTGCCGGGAGTATTGTCATCCGTATCGTCAGAAGATTTGACTATTTCTATTACAACAAGACCATTGGCAAGCTTTAGGGCATCCTCCAGCGAGCCTGCAAGCCTGGTCTCTATACCTTCTTTTACTACCAGCCTGTCAATTACTATCTCAATGTTATGCTTCTGGTTCTTATTAAGCTTGATCTCTTCGTCCAGCTCGTAGAGGTCACCATCTACCACTACCCTTACATAGCCGCTTTTTTTGGCTCTCTCAAAAAGCTTCTCCTGGGCGCCCTTTCGTCCCCGCACCACAGGTGCGAGTACCTGGAATCTGGTTCTGGCGGGAAGTGTCAGCACCTGATCCACCATCTGATCGACGCTTTGCTTGAATATCTCACGGCCGCAATTGGGGCAATGAGGTATTCCAATCCTGGCGTAAAGCAGCCTGAAATAGTCATACACCTCCGTTACAGTGCCCACTGTAGATCTGGGATTACGGTTGGTCGACTTCTGATCGATGGATATCGCCGGAGGAAGCCCTTCTATCTTCTCCACATCAGGCTTCTCCATCTGCCCCAGAAACTGCCTGGCATAGGATGAAAGAGACTCCATATACCTTCTCTGTCCTTCAGCAAATATTGTATCAAACGCCAAAGAGCTCTTGCCGGAGCCTGAGAGACCTGTAAGCACTACAAACTGGTCTCTGGGTATCTCCAGGTTAATTGATTTCAGGTTATGCTCGTTGGCTCCACGGATCCTTATGTATTTTACGGATTGATCATTTTTTTTCGTTTTCATGGTTAAAAATTATACCACACTATTGATCCCAGGGCAAAATCAGCCGATTACAGATATAGGATATTATTTCCCAAAATCTGTATCCTAAAACGGAAGAACAGTTGATATTTTGTGTTTTTTCTATTATTATGTACAAGATATGGTGTCTGAACTGGACTAGTTATTCTCTATGGAGATTGAAGCTATGCTTAAAAAAAATATAAAACGCTTTCTGGCATGCATTTCTATTATAGCTTTGTTGGTAGGATTGTTTCTTGGCTCGCCATCCTTTGATACTGATGCAAAAAGCAGTGGGAGCGCCTCCGGACCTATCGGATACAAGATGTCTTCCAAAGAGATCATACAGGTTTTTTCAGATGATGCAGTTCAGGTAAGCTCTGTGATTCCAAACAAAAGGAGCCGCAGTCAAAGCAGCAGCAAATCCAGCAGCAGTTCTAAAAGTGACGATGATGATGACGATGATGATGACGATGACGAGGAAGAAACTACAGATCCTTATGATTATGGAGAACCTGATGAAACGATGGACAAAGAGAAGACCATCCTGTATTACAAAACCTCTTTCGGGTCTCCAAACATTGAACTAACCCAGATCAAATCCAATCAAACTTCTGTATCAATCCCTGATACCGTAACATGTGACAACGGCAGAACCTACTTTGTCACTGCTATAGAGACAGCTGTCCTTTCCGGTAATCGTACCGTCAAAACCCTTACCATAGGCAACAATGTGGAGACCATAGCTGACCATGCCTTTTATCAGGTTCATGCTCTGGAATCCGTAACCATTGGCAATCGTGTGACCAGTATAGGTGCCGAAGCTTTTTTGCATCTTAAGCGTCTGTCCTCTGTAACCTTTGGCACAAATCTGCAATTCATAGGCAAACGCGCCTTTGCAGGGGATGATGCCCTATCTTCATTAACCTTCGGAAATATGATGGATACCATAGGTCCCGGAGCTTTTAAAAATGATATACATATTACCTCAGTCAAATTCGGCGACCGCATTCAGACCATAGCCAGGAACGCATTCCGCGGCAATGTATCCCTTACATCCGTTGCGCTTCCTGACAGCCTGTACCGTCTGGGCAACTGTGCCTTCTATGGGGATGTTCATCTGACTAAGGCAACTCTTGGAAACCGTATGACCAGGATAGGCGCAAAGGCCTTTGCATTCACCGGAATAACCTCACTGGAGATCCCTGACAGCGTACAGACCATCGGCAAACACGCATTCAGAGGCTGCGACTATATGACAGATCTTACCATAGGCAGCGGAGTAACCTATATCTCTGGCGAATCATTTAGGGGCAATCACTACCTTACCTCCATAACCATAAATGCCAGAACTCTTACAGGTATCGGGCCAAAAGCCTTTGGAGGGATTAATCACTTTGCCAAATTCACCATCAATACATCCGATAGAAAGGATTTCCGAACCAAGGTGCGCATGATCAGGGCATCAACTGTACCCAAGGATGTCACCTTCGTATGGCCTGACAAAGACAAGAACACAAAAAAATAATCAATCGGGTGCGTCCTTTAGCGCTTCTTCGAATTCATCAACCAGCTTGTCCACCAGAGAAACACAGTCTATGTGCTTCTTTTCAAGACTGTTGACTGCTTTCTGGGCTTCCTCAGCCTGCCGGTGCATGTCTCTTAACATCCATTCCAATTCGGAAACGCTCTGGGCTGACTTGCCCCGCATCTGAAGATTCATTAGCTTGCGTCTGAATTCAGAAATGTTAAAGTCTAAATTATCAATCAGCCTGTTCGTTAGTGCCAACTGCTTTTCGAACTCTTTACTCTTGTTGGAAAAAGATTTTTTGTTTTTATTGAATAATTCAAGGAACATTTATTTTTTAACCTCAGCCAAGTGTCCTTTTAGTTCTATCATTCGATCTCTGTACTGTGCTGCTGCTTCAAAATTAAGGTCAGCCGCAGCCCGTTCCATCTTGCGCTTGACATCTTCAATCTCTTTTGTAAGCTCCTTGTTGTCCATTTCTTCAGGGCGCTTGCCGGTTTTTAATTCGTCTTTTGCTACTGCCTTGGATAAGGCTATCACATCACGAACTGACTTTTCAATGGTCTTAGGGGTTATTCCATGGGCTGCATTATATTCCTGCTGAATAGAGCGCCTTCTGTTGGTCTCATCTATCGCTACCCTCATGGAATCAGTTATAGTGTCTGCATACATTACAACATGTCCCTTGCTGTTCCTGGCAGCGCGGCCTATGGTCTGAATAAGAGATGTCTCTGACCTGAGAAAACCCTCTTTGTCAGCATCCAGTATGGCCACAAGGGTAATCTCCGGTATATCAAGTCCTTCTCTTAACAAGTTAATTCCCACCAGAACATCGAATACATCCAGCCTGAGATCTCTTATAATCTCCGACCTCTCTAGAGTATCTATATCCGAATGCAAATATTTGACCCTGATGCCAAGCTCCTGCATATAACTGGTAAGATCCTCCGCCATACGCTTGGTAAGAGTGGTGATCAATACCTTGCCTTCAGTCTTTTTTATCTCTGAAATAAGGTCATCTATCTGGCCCTCCACAGGACGAACATCCACCTTGGGATCAAGGAGACCTGTCGGACGGATCACCTGCTCTGCCCTAAGCATCTCATGTTCTGCTTCATAGCTGCCGGGAGTGGCGGACACAAACATGACCTGATCCAGCTTGCCCTCGAATTCTCCAAACTGAAGCGGCCTGTTATCCAAAGCGCTGGGAAGCCTGAAGCCATACTCTACAAGGGTAGTCTTACGCGACCTGTCTCCTGCGTACATCCCCCTGATCTGCGGCACGCTCATGTGCGACTCATCAATGATAACCAGGAAATCATCACCAAAATAATCTACAAGTGTCTGGGGAGGCTCCCCTGGCTTTTGACCTGTAAGATGTCTGGAATAATTCTCAATTCCGGAACAAAAACCTGTTTCCCTGAGCATTTCCACATCAAAATTAGTCCTCTCAGAGATACGCTGGGCTTCCAAGAGCTTATCCTCAGACTTGAAATATGCCACCCTCTCGGCAAGCTCAGCCTCAATTGCGTCGCAGGCTTTGTTGATCTTGTCCTGAGGCACCACATAATGCGACGCCGGGAAAATCGCCACATGCGCCCATTCTTTTTTCGCCTCGCCTGTTATAATATCTGTCTCGACTATGCGGTCTATTTCATCCCCAAAGAATTCGATACGGTATGCATAGTCGGAAACATACGCAGGAATTATCTCAAGAGTATCGCCCCTTACCCTGAATGTACCTCGCTGGAAATCCATATCATTGCGAAGGTACTGCATGGCGACAAGGGACTTGATGACCTCATCACGGTCAATCTGCTGCCCTTCCCTTAGTGAAACCATAAGGTTCTCATAATCCTCGGGACTGCCAATGCCATAAATACAGGAAACGGATGCTACAATTATAACATCCTTCCTCTCCGCCATAGAAGCTGTGGCGGACAGCCGAAGCTTATCAATCTCATCGTTAATGGATGAATCCTTGGCAATATAAGTATCAGTCTGAGGCACATATGCCTCAGGCTGATAGTAGTCGTAATATGACACAAAATACTCAACGGCGTTTTCAGGGAAATACTCCTTCATCTCCCCGTAAAGCTGGCCGGCGAGGGTCTTGTTGTGGGAAATGATGAGTGTCGGCTTATTAAGCGCCTCAATGATGTTCGCCATCGTAAAGGTCTTGCCGGAACCCGTCACACCTAATAAAGTCTGGAATTGATTCCCTTCCTTGAAGCCTTTTACTAATTGCTCTATTGCCTGGGGCTGGTCTCCGGTGGCGGCGTAAGGAGCGTGTAATTTGAAATTCATCAATCCCTTGGTTCCTTATGAATCAGATTCTCCGTAGGTATACCTAATGCTTCCAATTGCGCCTTGGCAATAGACAATTGATACTCTATCTCATAATCTCTGTTCTTTGCATCTTTTATGCGCTGCAGATCTGTGAATCTCTCAATCCACTTTTCCGACTGTTCTGCTTGATTTGCCATAGAATCTCTCCTCTCAGCTTTGCTGTGCTTCTTCTCTTTCGTTATCAAAAGCAATGAGACCGGCGATTATTTCATCGCATATCTGGTCGATACTCTTGCCATCTGTCTCTACTATGATATCGGCAACCGCACGGTACTTCTCACGCCGCTTGTCCAGCAGACTGGAAATAAAATCCACATTCATATTGTTATTGAGGAGAGGGCGCTCATCGGAATCCTTGACCCGCTCTAATATGGTCGCAGGCTGGGCGGTAAGCAATACTACCCTGCCATTGGCCTTCATGTGGTCTGCATTGTCGTCACGCATAACCACGCCGCCGCCACAGGAAACAATGCATTGCTTCTCTCTCTGGAGCTCGATCAGACAGTTACTCTCAAGATTACGGAAATACACTTCTCCATATTCATCAAATATCTCCGAAACAGACATACCCTGCTTTTCCACGATCATCTGGTCCATCTCAACGCGGTTCATCTCCAGCTTGCGCTGCAGCTCGCTTGCAACTGTGGTCTTGCCTGCACCCATGAATCCCACCAGGAATACATTGTAGTCAAACAGACTCTTGGCCTGGACACGACGGCTGTTTTTGATAATGTATTTGAAAATATCCAGGATTTCCTCCTCGAATTCATTATCTGCCAGCTTTTCCTCCAGCCTGTTTGTCTGTTTTTTCTCCTGGTCCTCCTGAAGAATGGGAATACCGGTAGCCTTTTTGTAGGATATAACCTCCTGGATATAGATCATCCTCTCTGCAAGCGCGTCTATGATCTTGTCGTCGCATACTTCAATCTTTTCGCGTATCTTCTCGAGCTGATTCATACTATTAACTCCTTTGTGTTTCGCCTGGTATTGTCAAAACTCCTGGAACAGTTGAAAACTATTTGCAGATAATGGCTTAGGAACTGTGACTTAATGCTTAGTCAGATAGGCATCCGCCAGATCCGCGTCTATAGTTGCACGGATGTTAGTATATACCGGTTCACATCTTTTTACAACCTCTGTACGAAGTTCTTTGTCCATCGGAAGAATGGCGGTCCCACTCTCTTCTATTATCTCAACACGAGAAGCTATGCGCTCATCAGACTGCTGCCTTGCATAAACCTTGGCTGTATCAGCCGCCTGGCGGATAATCTCCTGCTGATCTTCGGGCAGCTCCTTCATAAAAGAGTCGCTTACAATAAGGGATATCAGATGCGGAAGATGATTTGTCTCCACAATATAATCCTGCTGCTCATAAAGCTTGTTGGAAACAATTACCTCATAAGGATTCTCCTGGGCGTCAATAGTTCCCTGCTCCAATCCTATATAGACCTCGGAAAAGGTCATGGGAGTAGGGTTGGCTTTAAGTTCCTTCCAGAACTGCATGTGATAGCTGTTTTCCATTGTACGGATCTTCTGCCCTTTAAAATCTTCAATCTCGTATACAGGCTTGGAGGTAGACATTACTCGAAATCCCTGATCCGCATATCCTAAAAGCTCATAGCCTCCCTCTTTGTATACCTGCTGGATTTTGTTCAAAAACATCTCATCATCAATGGCTTTTCTGACATCCTCAATGGTTTCAAATACACATGGCATGTCAAATACTGCTATATCCGGCATAAATGTAACCTGCGGAGCAGTATTTTGTACAACAAATGGAATATCTCCATCCTGGCAGGATTCCAAAAGCTCTCTGTCTCCTCCCAGCACACTGTTGGGATAGACCTGAATCTTCATTTTGCCATCACTTAGCCTGGATACCTCATCAGCAAATTTGACAGCATATAATTGTGTGACTGTATCCTCTGGACTTGATGTTCCTAATGGCCATGCGTATCGCTGCTCTCCAGTATCGGATGAACCCTGACATCCTGCCAACAGGCTGCTTGTCATCAGCACACCAACAGCAAGAGCTAAGATACCTGCTTTTTTAAGTCGCATATCATTCATCCCCCTTATCATAACAGACACAATGCAATCTGCGGTACAAACGCAATCAACAACAACGCACATAGGAACATTACAATCAATGGTGCTGCCTCTTTTGCGATTTCCATAACAGGTACATCTGTAAGCGAGCTTGCTACAAACAGGTTAACCCCAATAGGCGGCGTAACAAAACCTATTGCCAGATTGACTACCATCATAACACCAAAATGTATAGGATTCATTCCCACTCCCGTAACTATAGGAAGCAATATCGGGGACAGAATCAGTATTGCCGGAGTAGTATCCATTATCATTCCCACCAGAAGCAGGAACACATTGATTACCAGCATCAGAATAATATAATTATTGAAATGCGAAAGTATCCAGGCGCTGACCGTCTGCGGCACCTGCATCAAAGTAAGCACCCGTGAGAATGCTGTCGAAGCAGCCAGAATAAAAAGTATCGGCGCATAGGTGTGGAGCGCTTCCGAAAGAACCTTGACTACATCGGGCACTGTCATGGTTTTGTATACAAACAAGCTTATTATAAGAGCATAGAATACAGATATTACTGCTGCCTCTGTAGGCGAAGCAACGCCTGAATAAATACAGCCTAAGATTATAACGGGAGAGAGAACCGCAAAAAATCCGTCCTTAAAAACATTCCATAAACCGCGATCATGCAGCTCCTTTACCTTTTTATTGATCCTGGCACGATCTTCACCGTTTTTCCTGCAATACACATAGGCGTATACCATTAACAGAAAGCCTATTAACAGTCCCGGAACTATTCCTGCCAGGAAAAGATCACTAACAGATTCGCCGGATGCCATAGCAAACATGATAAAAGGAATGCTTGGGGGGATTATAACGCCCAGTCCTCCGGCAACAGCTACTATTGCCGTGGCAAATTTTTTCTGATAACCAAGCTCCATTAAAAAAGGTATGGTCATACTTCCTACAGCCGCTACAGTCGCCGGAGCAGAGCCGGATATCGCGCCGTAAAACAGGCAGGTTACTATTACTGCACAGGGAACTCCCGCCGTAAAGCTGCCCAGAAAATAAGTGAATATATCAAAAAGCTTTTTAGATATCTGGCCATGTGCCATAATGATACCCGCCATAACGAACATCGGCACTGCCAGAAGGGGAAAGCTGTCTATGCCTCCCAGCATGGAGCGGATCACATAGCTTCCGCTTGCGGTAAATGAGGGATCGAAGGCTCCCGGAAGAACTGCCACGATTCCCAATGAAATAGAAATGGGGATTGCTATCAGAAGGCAGATCATGAAGATTATAAAAATAACAAATACAGGCATTATTTACCCCTCCCTTCCCTGGCATTGTCCTTTATTCCATCGTCCACTGTCTCAACAATGGATTCAGCCAGATTACCCTCAGGAGGGAACTGCTCGTCCTTGCCTAATACAATGCGAAGATTAATTATCCATCTCTGAATCAGCCTGAAAGCCGTTAGTACAAAACAGATAAGCGGAGCTGATTGTACATAGTACATAGGTATACCACAGGCAGGTGATACCTGGCCGCTTTCTATAGTCGTCTTTAAATAATATGCTGCATAGGGTATAAGATAGGCAAATAATAGGAATGATATTGTCAGATTTAATAATTTGAAAGCCGCTTCACCCCGTTTGGGGAAAAATTTTATGAACTGGTCAATCTTAATTGAAATACATTTTCTGGTACACAGACTAACGCTCATAAAGGCTGACCATATAAACAGGTATCTGGTAATCTCTTCCGACCAGGACAACGAGGTGTGAAGCGCATATCTTGAGAATATCTGTATTCCCATGATGCATGTCATGCACACCAGAAGCAAAATCATTATCATTTCTTCCAGATTTTCATCCAAAAACCGCAGTATCCTCTTCATTTTGTATACCTCAAATATTGATGATATGAGGGTCAAAAGGTGTTTTGACCCTTGTATCATGATATAACGAAAAAAGGAGCGCACCTTAAATTGGCTTAAGATGCGCACCCCTTATTATACACAGGTTACATAGAACCATGAATTAATGTAAGTACCGTATTAAGATCCTTCGCGTCCATCTGACCAGGAGCGGAAACCTTGCCAACAGCTCCGAATGTCGCAGCGGAACCGAATACCTCGCCGCACAGACGGCTGATAAGTCCTGTTCCCGCCATGGACATGGTAATTATGGGACGGTCGGCATATTCACCTGCCATCTCCTCAGTGGCAGCAAGCAAGGTCAGAACATCCTTCTTATTGGTAGGCATAACCGCAATCTTTGGAATGTCTGCTCCCATATCCTGCATCTTGCGGAGACGCGATACCAGATCATCCTTGTCAGGAGTCTTGTCAAAATCGTGATTAGAAGCAACAACCTTGACATTCTTGCTGTGAGCATCATTGATTATGCCGGTAACCACATCGTCGCCTGTAAATATCTCAACATCCACAAGATCCACCAGGCCGCTGGCTGCCGCCTCTGCATTAAGCTTGGCGTAAACATCCGGCTCTATGGACTTCTCTCCACCTTCTTTTGATGTGCGGAAGGTGAACAGTATAGGAGTATCGCCGAGTGTCTCTCTTAAGGCTTTAAGCACATCACAAACCTGCGCGAAATCAAACACACCGTCAAACCAGTCTACCCGCCATTCCACAATATCAAGCGCAACATCCGCAAAGGACTTGGCAGCGGCAATTATCTCGTCCTTGGTCTTGCCAACTATCGGCACTATTATCTTTGGTACCCCTTCACCTATTTTAACTCCCCTGACTTCTACAATATTTGCCATGATTTCCCCCTTAAATCTTTATTCCTGACCTGCGTTAGCAAGCAATGTTCCATAACGCATATTTACAAAGAGTGCAAGTGCTACACCGATCACAGTTATTACTATATTCATCATCATTACATTGCTGGATGACATATTTCCTGCTGCTGTCAAAATTGTGTAATTAGACAGAGATGAAGCAATCATAATAATGGATGTAATGGTTCCCTTGAATTTGGGGAACAGATCGTTAACTGTAGCCGTAGCTAACTGAAGTACACCACCCGCGGCAAAGAATCCTAACAGGAAGGCACCAATGTTGCACATCTGCTCTGTTTTGGTAGTAAATACCAGGATCAAAGCAACAAGTGAAACTGTCGGATACAGCAGAAGGAAGCGTACTGACTTGATGCGCATTGTAAATATTGCGGTAAGTATAATGGCAAGGATAGTACCATTAGCATATAAAGACTGCATCCCTGAAGGATCTGCTACTCCCACAACCTCACTCGCAAATGTCTGTGCACAGTTCAGCCAAAGCTGGAAAGTAGCTGTACATGTGAATCCGATTATGATAAGAGCAATACTCTCTACAGACCACTTTGCGCTCTTGATATCATTAATAAGTGATGATTTCTGACCATCGGATTCCTTCTTCTGCTCAACCGGCATGGGCAATATCATACTTATTACACCAACCGCTACGATGAATATCGAAAGTACAATCAGCACACTCTTGGTATGTCCTGCTTCCATTCCGGCAGTAGCAATTATAAAGCCTACCAGCAGAGGCAGCACCTTTTGTCCGCCTGCAATAAACAGCTTGGTACCCATTGTAGCCAGACCTGTTCTCGGTGCCAGTATTTCAACCTCGGCAGGAATAACACCGCAATCCAGGAAGGAATTAGCTATACCACCACAGATGGCCGCCGCATAAGCTACCGGCATACTGGGTGAAAAAGCAAGTCCCAGGAAGAATATCGCATATGTTATTGTACCGAGCATTACAGCTATCTTTCTGCCCAGCTTGTCGGACAGAGGACCCGCAAAGGGAAGGGCTATAAGACGCCCCAAACCCAGCGCTGCGGAAACAGTTGTAACTACTCCGATGCTTGCTTCAATATCACTGTAGCCCCATTGAGTAACAAGTACCTCCTTGATCGCCTGCTGTCCTAAGATAGCAGCACCAATACCATGAATAAAATAGGTAAGGTATAAAACGATCGAAGTAGGAATAAATTTTGCCTTGGATTGATTCTCCATTTTGATAAAAACCTCCTAACTAAACCTGATAGCAAACGCAAAAGAACACGCTGCTATTGCATCAATCATAGGAAATACCAAGTACTTCCTTCATATGCTCGATAGGCATATCCTTGCCTGTCCAGAGCTTGAAGCCTGCGGCTCCCTGGAACAGCATCATTCCAAATCCATTCATCTTCTTGCAGCCAACTTCCTCAGCCATCTCCAGGAACCTGGTCTTGGGAGGAGCATATACTGTATCTGCCACAATAAGATCAGGGCGCAGATAGGAAGTATCCGGCAGCCATGTCTGACCCTCTAACGGCTTCATTCCCATACCTGTAGCATTGGTCAGAAGGTAGCTGCTCTCGATCTCTCGGCGCAGCACATCCTTGTCGTCAAAATCGTACAAGGTTGCCTTGCAGTCAGTTTTCTCGTTGATCTTCCTGACGGTTTCCTCGCCAACCTCCCAGAACTTGTCACGGATATTAAAGATGGAAATCTCCTTAACTCCATCCAAAGCCGCCTGAATCTCAATAGCGGTCGCAGCGCCGCCGCAGCCTGCGATGGTCATTTTCTTGCCAATGACATCTATATTATTGTCCTTCAATGCCATCATGAATCCGGTACCGTCAGTAATATGACCGATGAGCTTGCCATTATCATTAACGATGGTGTTAACTGCTCCAACCAGCTCTGCAGCCGGTGATAATTCGTCAAGGTACTGTCCGACAACTGTTTTGTTGGGCATGGATACATTAGAACCTACGAGCTTGAGCGCCCTGATACCCTTAACTGCGTCTTCAAGGCTGTCATTATCAACCTCAAATGCCAGATACGCGTAATCAAGCCCAAGATAAGCAAATGCCTCATTATGCATAGCCGGTGAACTGGAGTGACGGATAGGGTAAGCCATCAAACCGATAAGTTCTGTGTGTCCAGTAATCCTTTCTGCCATAACTCATATCCTCCTTAATCTAAGAAATTATGTTTCTTTAATACCTCAAGTACATTTCTGCCCTCTGTTGTACCCTCGATAATACGGCGCGCACGCTTGGCATCACCAATAGTATATATTCCAACATTGGTATCAGCGTACTCCCGCTCAATATCATCAAGTACAGGAGTCTTGGAGCGCATTCCCAGGCACATAAAGCCATAATCAAAAGGAACCTCTTCTATCTCACCCTCAGGATTCTTAACTATAAATCTGTCTTCCTTAACCTCCTGCAAGGCGGTATTAACCATCTGACGCACATTGTGCTTCTTCATCTTGGTCTGGGTATCACACTTGGTAACAGGATCAACTCCTGCGCCAATGGCAGGCAGCATCTCTATCATTGTAACATCAGCATTCTTGGCAGTAAAGAACTCCATTACATCAAGTCCTACTGCACCTCCGCCGACTACAGCAATCTTCTGTCCTGTCATGTCCTCAGGATAATCATTGATGTGATCTATCATCCCAAGTACTGTGGCAACCTTTGTGCCTTCCTTGTCCACATAATCGTGCAGCCCTGTAATAGGCGGCAGTGTAGGTACTGATCCAGTGGCGTTAACAATAATATCCGGATGGAAATTCCTGACCAAATCTACAGTAGCCTCTGTATTCTTCAAGATGTAAAGATTATGAAGCTTGTTCGCGCGATTGGTAAGATATTTAGGGAAATCCTTCATGCGGCGCTTGTCAGGAATATCGGAGATGATCGCCGAAAGGCCTCCCAGCTTGTCACTCTTCTCAATAAGGAAGGTTGTACATCCAACCTCAGCTGCAGTACAAGCCGCTTCTATTCCTGCAGTTCCGGCACCGATTACCACTACATTGCAAGGCTTGTTAACCTTCCATTTTTTATAGACCTCGTCCTCGTTGACTGAAGGATTGACAGTACATCTGATAGGCTTGTTAAGTCCGATACGATTGCCTGCGCAGCCCACATTACAGGAGATACACTTGCGTATCATATCCTCCTGGCCAAACTCAACCTTGTTGACCCATTCAGGATCCGCTATAAGTCCGCGGCCCATTCCGATAAGGTCGGCATCGCCCCTGGCCAGAATATCCTCAGCAACCTGTGGATCGCGGATATTACCTACTGTAATACAGGGCTTGCCGTAGGCTTCCTTTACGCGCCTGGCCATATATGAACGCCAGCCGTCCTCCATGTAATTGGCATCGATCTGGTATTGAATAGACCAGTTAAGAGCGGCTGAAACATCAAATACATCAACCTCTTCCTGGAAATACTTAAGATATTCGATACAATCATCAAGCGTATTACCTCCCTCAATCATCTCGTCCGCACTGATACGAACAAAAATCGGGAAGAAAGGCCCTACTGCCTTGCGCACCTCCTCAATAACCATCTTGGGGAAACGAGCCCTGTTCTCAGCAGATCCACCAAACTCATCTGTGCGCTTGTTCATAAGAGGTGACAAGAACTGGCTCAAAAGATAGGAATGCCCGGCATGAATCTCTACAGCATCAAATCCTGCTGTCACAGCACGCTTGGCTGCTTCACCGTATTTTTTCGCGATAGCTATTATCTCATCCTTCTCCAGAGAACGGGGAGTCTCACCACCATCCTTGGATGGAACATCTGATGAAGATACCGGCTGCATTCCGATACGCGAAGACATGGCTGACGCACCTGCATGGTTGATCTGAATAGCTATACAGGCATCGTGCTTGTGAATAGTCTCCGTAAGCTTAACAAGACGCGGAATATAATTGTCGGCGTCAAGTCTAAGCTGAGTAGTTCCATTGGAACCGGATGGCCAGTCTACACAGACATTCTCAACTATCAAAAGCCCTGTGCCTCCCCTGGCGCGCTGCTCATAATAATTGATATGCAAAAAACTCATCTCACCGCTCTGCTCACCGTAGTTAGTGCCCATGGGCGTCATAACAATACGGTTCTTGGCAGTCATGCGGCGTACTGTAAACGGTTCAAAAATGTGCGGATACTTAGATTTCATGTAGTCCCCCTCTCTGTCATTCCCTTGAATGTCATTTCCCCAATTATATAGGAAACACATGTAAATGGATCAGACATAAAGCAACCATCATTTCATCGATGCGTTTCCTAAACAATCATGACATTATTAAATTTCTTAACAAACAGGGTATCAAAACAGAGAAATGATGTCAAGCAAGGCTACTTATAAAATAGGGTCAAAAATGTCAGATCGTCGAATCTTTCCCTTGTTCCGTAAAAGTCATTGATCGTACTCTTAAGCTTTGACTGTGCAGTATCAATGTCACTGACTCCATTGGCATAATTAAGCAAGCGATCACTTCCGAACAATTCATCATCAGGATTAACTGCCTCTGTCACTCCGTCCGTATATATCAATAATCCGCTGTTATGTGCCAGGCTCATCTTCTCAGGTATTATTCCGGCATCCTCAAAAAGTCCAATGGCAATTCCCGTATCCATTTCCTGATAATAAGGCTTGTCACAGAATACAAGCGGCCGTTCATGTCCTGCATTGGCAAAATCAATTTCCCCTGTATTCATATCCATAACACCTGCAAATATCGTCGCAAACATTCCCTCAGGATTTATTTCACAGATGTCGTCATTTAAAGTATTAAGTGCTTCATTCGGCGCCATGCCTGACTTGAGTTTTTCCTTTAATGCGGTCTTGACCATTATCATGAACATGGCCGCGTTAGTGCCCTTGCCGGATACATCTCCTATGAAAAATACCAGCTTGCCATTGTCAAGAGTAAAGAAGTCGTAAAAATCCCCTCCAAACATTTTTGCGGGCTCCGCAGCCGCGTATACAGCATAATCCGCCGTCTCATGTCTCATGAATTCGGGAACAATTCCATCCTGGACATTCTTCATCAGCTCCATCTGAAAAGAAACATTGATCCGTTCCTCTGTCAATACATTGATGTCCTTGATATAAGTATCAATATCCTCTGACATCCTTTGGAAAGAATCTGCTATATCATCAATCTCATCCTGACTGCCATCCCTATATTTAATACCCTCCGGCAGGTACTTTTTCCCATCAACATTGTCATTATTCTTATAATCCCTTACAAAACGATCCATTGCATCAGAAAGCCCTCTGATGGGAACGAGTATCCGCCGCTCCAAGGATATCCGGGTAACCAAAAGCAATACCGACGTGAGCAGAGCCACAAACAAAACGACTGTTATAAGCCTGAAAATAATTTTTATCACCAGATCGGCCGCTTTATACTCAGCACCCAACAGCATGAC
>CAJOFQ010000005.1:174670-176278 GCA_905233955.1 uncultured Lachnospiraceae bacterium | reverse complement strand
CTGCGGATGGAAGATAACTTCTCCAGAGCATTTGCAATTTTGTCAATTGATTCTGTTGCCAATATTTCAGTAGATACATTTACATCGGATAGCCCCAGCGTATCTACTGTCATATTGTCGATATTTATATTCATTCCATCTGTGGCATCCGGTCCGCTTTGAATCCATAACGACAAGGATGACCCCCTTACGAGACTGCTTAATCTGTCTGGCACAACAGACGACAAATCGTTGATGGTATTATTCTGATCGCTGCTATCCGGTAAATCATCTACATTACTTAATCTGTCTGGCACAACAGACGACAAATCGTTGATGGTATTATTCTGATCGCTGCTATCCGGTAAATCATCTACATTATATGGAACGGTTTTCACATTGCTCACCTTTCTCTCGGTAACGGATGTGGTTTTAAACTCTCCCATTCTATATTCAAAATAATCCGGGATATGCGCATCGGCAAGCTTGACCCGTCCACCATTATTATCAATGAAATTGGTTAAATCCGCAATTCGGTCAGAAAACGTGCTTGTTAAAGAGCTGGTAGCTTCCACGGCGTATATTGCTGAGCTTGTAGTGCTGTAATAATAATCCAGCTTATTTCCTCCCACACGATCGGACACCACGTTTGTGGTTAACGTATTCCCATTAGACGCTTTAAATTCTAATGCAGGCTTTTCATAATCATTTTTCACAAGATATATCTCGACGTCAATTCCTCCCATAATATCTGATCTTCTGTCCAAGGAATAACCCAATTCCCTAAAAAAATCCCCGTGCGTTGATGAATGCCTCACTTTGAGTGACTGTAATTTGACAGTGTCTGCAATCGAATCATCATTGACGATATTCGTCGCATTTATAAAATTAGCTCCGCTAGCTGTATAACCCACCTCAAATATAGCTCCATTCATAGCTTGAATGACCTGCTGTTTTGTGGCGTCATCTTTTATACTAAAAAGAATCTTTATGCCGCTGGTAGGATCATCTGCTACATAATCCCCGCCAGGGTTATCCCATTCCACACCGATATCACTCCAAGATATCCTTCCAACCTCATCCGTATAATATCTGTTATCATAATTGTAATGCTTTAGCACCAATCCGTCCGAATCTGCAAAGATCATGGTATCATTATTCTGTGAATTGTGCATCCATGGTGTGCATCTGCTAAGCACTATATCCGTTTTTTCCTTTTTGGTAAGATCATATCCTGTAAGCGTAACGGCATTGTTATTGTATGTAGTTGTGGATATTTGAAAGCTGGCACCGTTTAGAGCGTTGATAATATCATCCTTTTGTGCCGTAGAATCTGTATCGAAGGAGATGCTTACACCATTTGTGTTTAATGACCAACTTCCCTCTTCCAATGCGTCTATATCAAAGTTTTTTGCCCCATCAGAAAATGAGTTCCAGGCGTATGTATAGGAGCCAAAGGAAATGCCGTCGTTATCAGCAGCAATCGTATAGTTACCATCAGAAATACCTTGCGGCATCCCTGTAACTGCAAATGAATCCTGGATATTCTTAACAGTTATAAAACTGTCTCGGATGTTATCATCGGAGTTAACACCTGTACCTTCCTGCGCATCATTTACCTTATCATCG